>DXBU01000112.1 GCA_019116385.1 Candidatus Blautia faecigallinarum
CTTTTTCTAATATTTTCCGAAAAAAAAGGCCTTCCCGAAATCTGCACCGGGAAGGCCATAAAAAGCGGTGGATCAATGGAAATATTCTTCAAACACAGCGTTAACGCACCATTTGTAGGTAAGCTCTGCAACGCTTTTTTCTGCGCAGATAGGGTAGGTACATAGTTTCTCATTGTCAAGAAAAAATGTGATCTCTCCTATTTTCTCTCCTTTTTCTACCGGCGCGGATATTGCCGATTCTCTGGTTACCTTATAAGTGATCTGTTCTTGCTCCCCAAGAAGGACTTTTCTGTTTTTTTCTTCCTGGGAAAGGACACATTCCCCTAAAAGATAAATCTCTTCTTCAAACAGACTTTCCTCCACTCCGTTTTTCACTAAAGTCTGCTGGCGGGGCGGCTCCCTCCAAAAAGTCTCGTAATGGAAATTTTCATCACCATATTCCAGAAGCTTTAAAGTATCGGACCATTTATAGGATTTATGAGCAGGCCATCCGCAGCCCAAAAGTGCCACGATCAGGGTCTTATCTCCCCTTTTGCAGGCACATACATAGCAGTAGCCGGCATCGGCGGTATATCCTGTCTTTCCGGAAAGGACACCTTCCGTCATATCCAGAAGAGCGTTCGCGTTCTGAACAGAAAACTGCCGTGTATTCTGGATATCAGAAAAGGTATAAGTCCTGGTCTGGGTGATCTTTAGAAATACAGGGTTTGCTATGGCATATTTCATGATCCGTGCCAGATCACTGGCGGTGGTATGATGGACACCCCCTTCATCCTGGGCGTCCAGTCCATTAGGCGTTATAAAATAGGTATCCTCACAGCCCAGTTCCCTGGCTTTTTCATTCATCATAGAGGCAAAACCGGCTGTGGATCCGCCGATGTGCTCCGCAATAGCCACAGCAGTATCGTTGTGGCTTTTCAGCATCAGGGAATATAAAAGATCCTCCATGTAATACTGCTCCCCCTGGCGCATTCCCAGTTTCACCTCCGGCTGTGCCGCAGCATTTTGTGAAACCTGGACATAATCATCTCCTGCAGCATTTTCCAGTGCAAGGATACAGGTCATCACCTTTGTGGTGCTTGCCATAGGCCGGGGCACTTCTCCTTCTTTTTCATAAAGTACCCTGCCGGAATCTCCGTCCATTAGCACAGCGGAAAGGGCATAAAGACTCCCGGGATCCTCACCGGAAGAGGCTGGCGGATCCCCAGCAGGATCCGCCGCTATGCTTATCTGTGACATTTGAAAAAATATAACAAAAAGGAACAATACGGCAAACGCTCCCACAGGTCTTCTCTTCATATAGCACCCCTTTATCTGTTATAAGATAAATCTATGCGGACTTGTCCGTATTATTCCTTTATTTTCAGGCTTTTGTGCCGTTGTAAGTTAGATTCCACCTGAAAGAGAGAGGCTTATTCTCTTTTGAGAGAAGGTAGAGTTCTTTCAGATAAACAGAAGCATCTCCAAGACCTTCTTGAAATTTTCTTTTAACCTCTTCCAGGATCGACGAGATATCTGCAGGCGGCTCCTTGCGCATAAAGTGATCCATCACCTCCAACCGGCGCTTTTTCCCAGCCAGATGGGCCAAAAGCCCGATCAGCATCCGTTTTTTTCCTCCATCATCGTAGACCATAGCATTGGTGGCAAATTTCATCATCCGAAGGGAAAAGAAGATCTTCCCTGCAGAAATAGCAGGAATTGCCCTGTGGATGACGCGGGCGTATTCCGGTTTGGGCACAATACAGTCGGAAGGATAATAAAAATAGGGATTTTTTCTTGTCTGGATCATCAGCATACGGTCAAATTCTTTTTCCAGAAGGGTATGGGTGATCACACCTTTTTTGTCCAGGCTGTTGATATAAGGATGGCAGGAAGTATCCAAAAGATAATGGCAGCCAAAGCCCAGAAGATAGGCGCAGAGTGCCTCATCTCCCGTTCTGCGCACCTGTTCCATTCCTTTCTCAAAAAAAGATTTTGCCCGTTTTTTGTGCATCTCAACACCCAGCTGATTTACCTTGCCGTCAAAGAGATGATAGAACAAGATATCCGGGCCGTGCAGACCGATCCGGTACAGATCTCCATGTTTCCGGATCACCTTCTGCATTTCTTTCGGAATGCTTTTGTACACAAGTTTTCCAAATAGATCGTGGGCATATGTGGTTGGCATATTTCTCCTCCCTTTCTTATACATCCAGCTTAAGCTGAATTTCCTCTTCTGCTTCTGCTTTAAAATCTTCTATCTTTACCGGATCCGGGATAGGAAGATCCTCCAGGCCCTGAACGCCAAAAGCCCGAAGAAATTCCTCGGTAGTGCCAAACAAGATGGGTTTTCCCGGAGCATCCAGTCTGCCGAGTTCTTTTACCAGGTTATATTCCACCAGCTTATTTACGGCGTGATCACATTTTACGCCGCGGATCTTTTCTATTTCCACTTTGGTCACCGGCTGTTTGTAGGCGATGATCGACAAGGTCTCCAGCATAACATCCGTAAGCACCGGCTTTTTGGGATGCATAGCCAAACGGATCAGATATTCACAGTATTCTTTTTTTGTGCACATTTGATACGAATGCTCCAGCTCGATGATCTGAACTCCCCGGTCCTCCTCCTGGTACCGCTTCATCATATCTCTTAGAAGTTCTTCCGCAGTCTTGGTATCTACCATTAGTGCCGCGGCGATCTGGGATGCCTCCACAGAGTCTCCCATGGTAAAGAGTATCGCTTCAATTGCTGCTTCCATTTTTTTCCTATCCACTGATCCTAACCTCATTCCTGTTATTCATCTGCATATTCTGTAAGATTCTTCCAAGTATCCGGCTCTATGGTGACCTCTGCCTGGATATCGTCAAATATATGATCCTGCCTTGCATGGATATAGCCCATTTTCATCAGCTCCAGGATGGACAAAAAAGTGACGATCACCTGGATCCTGGAGGGCTGTCCCTCCAGAAGCTTTCGGAAACTGAACTTCCGGTGGTTCTTGGCATAGTCCCTTAGTTCCAGCATTTTTTCAGAAAGGCTCACCTCTTCCTGTTCGATCTTTCCAAACTTGCTCCGGATGGGGTCAATCTTATTTTCCTGTTTCCGGATGATGGATTTATAGATGGCCT
>DXBU01000014.1 GCA_019116385.1 Candidatus Blautia faecigallinarum
ATACCCGGAATAGGTATGGACAACGTACCATTTTGCTTCTGACATATGATCACCTTCGCCCTTATCCAACTAAAAGATTAATGCCTTCCAGTATTACCGCGTCCATGACACCGATCAGGATAGCCAGAATGATCGTGATGATCACAACGGCTATGGTCTGTTTTACCAGAGTTTTGCGGTCTGTCCAGACAATCTTTTTAAATTCTGCTTGAAGTCCCTGAAACCAGTTGGTTTTCTTCTGGTCTTTTGATTTGCCGGCACCCTTTTCCTTGCCCTTTTGGGGTTTGTCAGTATTGCCGGCGGCTTTTAACTTTTCTAGCATAGCCTACCTCACAATCCTGTGATTACTTCGTTTCCTTGTGCATTGTGTGCTTGCGGCAGAACTTACAATATTTTTTGGTCTCCAGTCTTTCCGGATGGTTTTTCTTTTCTTTGGTCATATTGTAGTTTCGCTGCTTGCACTCGGTACATGCTAATGTAATCTTAACGCGCACAACTTCCACCTCCAGTGTTTTCATTTGCAGGGTCTTTCTTTTGCCTTTTATGCATCCGTAAACATTTTCGGGCATAAAAAAAAGACCTAACTTCCATGTCGCTTGTCAAGTGTATCATATTTGGGGGTGGTTCGTCAAGGGGGGAAACGTAGAAATTTCGCGCCTTTGGGTTCATGCCTTTGGGTTCACGCCAGGAGAAGGTGTGCAGGGGGCTGGCGGGCGGTGCTGCGTTGGGGGATTTTACCTGCGCTCGCCGATTATCAGACGTTTTGCATAACTCGCTTCGCTCAGACAGATGCAAAACGCCTGAAGCGGCGCAGGCAAAATCCTCCCAGCCTCGCAATGCCCGCCGGCCCCCTGCACACCTTCTCCTGGCTGACGTTTCAAGTCGGAAAGGATCGTTGCAAGCTCCAGGTTGTTCCGAAACGAAGACGATTTTTGCTAGAAAAGCGCAGAAACACAGAGGATATAGCCCACCAATTGCAGTGCAAACTGCGATTCACCAAGAAAAATACATCTCGTAGGGACAAACTCATTCTGCAACGCTTTGACAGGCCAGCCGCTAGGAAGGGGGGAGCGCTTTTCCTGGCCTTGCGAGGATTGGAGGATTTCTTCCGCGCCGCTTCGGCTGCTTTGCATCTGTCTGAGCGAAGCGAGTTATGCAAAGCAGCTGATAATCGGCGAGCGCGGAAGAAATCCCCAACCGGAGCACAGTCTGGAAAAGCGCTCCCCCTTTCCTGGCGGCGTCCCTTCACGTCCTCCCCTTCTTAAAAGTAATCATACCCCCCATGGATATCCACAATGCTCCCATTCATATATCCATTGGTCAATATGCAGTAAGCCAGATCCGCCACATCCTTTACATCCCCAAAGCGGTGAAGCGCGATCTTTTTGTTAATGCGGTCATAGCTTTCCTGGCTGCGGTTTTCGTGCCAGGTAGTCTGGATAAAGCCTGGGGCGATGGCGTTTACTGTGATTCCTTTGGGTTCAAATTCTTTTACTAAGGATTTTGTCAGAAAGTGTACGGCTGCTTTGGTCACTCCGTATACCAGGGAGGAAGAGTAGGCCTGCCGGCCTGCGTAGGAGCCCATGAATAAGAGCTTGCCGCCTTCGTTCATCACCGGGCGCAGTTCTTTTACCATGAATACCGGAATGGAAAGATTGGTGTTCACGATCTTTGTCCATTCTTCAAAGGTATAGTCCTCATATTTGGCATAGGTGCTGATCCCTGCGTTGCACACCAGCCAGTCAACCGATCCGGCACGGTCTTTGATCACCTGCACAAATCTCATCATATCTTCATAGGAAGACATGTCTGCTTTTACAAGTTCTACACGGGTCTTAAGAGGTGCGGGAAGGCTGTCTGCGAATGCTTTTGCCCTTTCTTCATTGTGGGCATAGTTTACAAATACCAGATCTCCTTCTGAAGAATGTTTTAAGATTTTTTCGGCAATCCCTCTGCCGATTCCGGAAGTTCCTCCAGTCACGACCGATACCCTTTTTTTATCCATGATCCTTTTCTCCTTTTTTTAATATAGGGACAAGCTTGATGCGGTCAAGCTTGTCCCCCTTTTGTGCTTTTTAAAGTGCAAGCAGCCTGTCGTAAATTTCCTTGGGCGCGTATGGCTGCTGGTTGTGGATCGGCTCGCCCAGGCAGGTCTTGGGATAGGCAAAAGTTCCATGCTCCATGGTCACTTCCAGGAGACATGGCGTTTCTCCTCCAAGGAAGTCTGCAGCCTTATCTCCCACTTCGTCCCACCAGATGCGTTCCGACCGGATCCCATAGCCTTGGGCCACCTTTCTGAAATCACAGGAAGAAAATCCGCAGCCGTCTGTGGTACCTGCAAACAGACAGTCAAAATAATCTCTCTGCAGATGGCGGATCATGCCAAGCGCGCCGTTATTCATAACGATCATTTTTATGGGGATGTTCTCCCGTTTTACCCACTGAAGCTCCTGGATGTTCATCTGAAACGCTCCGTCCCCGCAAATGCAGGCTACCGGTTTTCCAGTGGCGTAATAGGCGCCGATGGCTGCCGGAAGGGCATACCCCATAGCCCCATGGCCGCCGGAAAACAGAAGGCTCTGTCCCTTTTGGTTCTTAAAGGACTGATAGCACCATACCATATGCTGTCCCACGTCTACAGCTACCGCCGAAGTATCCCTTAGGCATCCGCTGAGTGCCTCGACCATTTTATTGGGATACCGTTCCGGGATCGCATCGTCCACTGCCTGAAGGTTGTTTTTGATCTCATTGCAGACCACCACCCAGTCCTCACGGCTTTCGTCTGTTACAAAGGATTCCTTTTTCAGACGGTTAATAACGGATTCTGTCGTTACGCAGAATTTTTCTTCGTTTTTTCCGCCCTCATGGATGTCCCGCTTCAAGTTGTAAGAATCTATGTCAATACGGATGATCTTGGCTTCTTTGGCAAATTCGTGTACCTTTACTCCGATCTGACGGGTACACATGGAAATCCCAAAGCATAAGAGCAGATCACTTTTTATATTGGCGATCATATTTGCATAGCGATGTCCATAGGCTCCGCCGATACATCCGAAATTCATAGGATGGTCATCAGGCACCACCGATTTCGCCAGCACACTGGTCACTACCGGTATTTTGTATTTTTCCGCGAAATTCAAAAGAGCGCTCTGGCTTTCCTTGCTGTCCACACCGTGTCCCATCATGATCAGCGGGCGCTTTGCCTTTCGAAGGGCTTCCCCTATGGTAAAGGCGGCCTTGTCGGCCAGGCCTTCCTCAAAATGTTCCTCCTGGAAGTCCATATCGTAAACGGGATTTTCCACCTCGCCTCTTTGTATATTCATCGGCAGGTCGATGAGAACCGGACCTTTTCTGCCGGTGTTGGCGATATGATAAGCTTTGTTCAATTCCTTTACGATATCCTCCGGTTCACGGATCTGTACGCAGTATTTTGTGACCGGCTTTGCCATAGACACAATGTCGATCTCCTGAAATCCCTGCTGGCGCAGTCCCTGGATCCCAGAGTATTCGTAGGTGTTCAGCTGGCCGGTGATAAAAACCACTGGAAGAGAGTCAAAATAGGCGTCCGCAACACCGGAAAGAAGATTGACCGCCCCCGGTCCGCTTGTGGCATAGGCACAGGCGCAGGCATCCTTTGCCTGGGCATATCCACAGGCCGCAAAAGAAGCCCCCTGCTCATTGTAACAGGAATGGTTGTGTACATTGGGATTTCTTTCCACGGAATCTACAAAATGGGCGATCATGGTTCCCTGGTATCCAAAGAAATCATGGATTCCCTTTTTTTCTAAAAACGAAACAACATAATCTGTAAGCTTCATAGCATCCTCCTACCTAACTCCAATATTGTTCGATCTGGCCTTTCAGCTCACTGTTTCCTGTCTTTTCCAGAACATCCAGGTAGATCTCCATCAGTTCCTCATCAGAAGCATATATCTCATTCTCCTTAAGGCATCTCTGGCTGACCCTCGTATAGGGCCGGAAGACTGCCTCCAGGCGCATATAATCCTTATTTTTATGAAGATTTTTTATATAATCCTTTTTTTCCTGGTAAAAAGCGTCCAATTCTCTCTGGCTGGCGCAAAGCTTGGCATAATTCCAGCACCAGTTATAATATCTTTGCCGGCGGCGTCCCACCGAATCTTTCAGGTACTGCCGGCGGCGGGCTTTAAGCAGTTTTTTCTGCGGTCCTATCTGGTCAAAATATTCCTCATAGCTTACCAGGGCGCTTGTCATCACCGCCCAATCCGGTTTTATCTCTTCCGCCGGCACATTTTCATAATCTCCTCCATAGGTTCTCTGGAGATACCAGACCTTTCCTTCCGGTACCAGAAGCTGGACCCCTTCCAAAGAAACTTCCGAAGTCTTTTTGAAGATCTCTGCAGGATAGTACAGCGTTTCCCTGGGATTCAGACGCAGGACATATTCCTCGCAGCTGCCGGTATCCTGTCTGCGCAAAAATTTATCATACAGGCTTCTCCCCAGACGTGCCCGTCCTGTGAGGCTGAAAAAATATATAGGGAACTTGCAGAGCATTCTTTTTAGTCCCGGTTTTTTGTTGTATAAGTAGCAGCTCTGCTGCCAGCCTACTTCCAGCGCCCTGTTCCACAAATGCTTCTTTCTGGACGGGATCTTGCCCCGCAGGGGAAGGATATCCACCCCAATGCCGGGATATTTGAAATTCTGTCCCTGATCCAGCCGGTAACACAACGTGTCCATATTTTCATACCGCAGGTAAAAGCCCGGGAAACGCTTATTATTTTTCATGCTCTCCAGGGCACGGCGGTCCCGTGAACGCTCCTCAAAAGCGATCCGAAACCGTTCCATATCGCCGGTCTTCATCAGGACCACGCCGCATAAGGGATTCTGGGGAAAAGGCTGTCCCGTAACCGCACAGAGCGTGAGCTGGGGCGAAAGATAATAAGGTATTTTATTTTTTCTGCAGATCATATCGATCTCTTTAAGAAGTGACAGCACTTCCTGTTGTTCTCTTTTCAATGGTTTCTGCTCCATTTCCGCCGGTCTCTATGCTCTTTTCCAGAATAAAAGATCACAGAAGAGTCCCGACCAGCTGTTTTAATTCTTCTATACTGCCGTATTTTTTCAGCCAGGCATCCATAAATTCCGAGGCGTCTCCTCTTTTGGCATACTGGGACAGTTTTCTGCCGCCCCGGTAAAGGTCGCTTAAGAATATCCGGGCGACTTCTTTTTTTACATAAGAATGACCGGCACATTCCAGCGCTTTTTTATAATTTTCAAACGCCTGGTCCGTCTGGCCCTGTTTTCTGCGGACATCTCCGATCAGCTTATAAGCCTGGCCGCTTTTGGCTTTATCCCGGATCTTATACCCGCGGATCTCTTCCAGCAGCCACTCAAGGTCCGCCTGGTCCTCTGTATAGATAAGCTCGGTACGATATCCTGCCAGTTCCTCCGGATAGCCCAGACGTTTCCATGCCTGGGTCAGAGCCCTGCGATAAACATCCGTCTCTTTGGGCCGTTCCTTTTTATCCGGAACATCTTCTGCGTTTTCCAGAACATCCCGGATCTCATCCACAACTTCTTCCAGTTCCGCCTGAGACCCTGCGGTATATACCCGGGTCAGGCTTAGGTACTCCCGGACCTCCTCGTCCTCCGGAAGAAGACGGCTCATAAGCTCCATCCACTTTTGAGCCTCCTGCCGTTTGCGGACGCCAAGAAGCTCTTCACAAAAGGCAAGGGCTTCTTTTTTCTGCTTTTTCATCATCTTTTCGATTTCCAGATGCACGATGCCGTTGTTGGTTTTCTCTCTGGCATCTGCGTACATTCCAAGGGCTTTTACACGTTCCCCTTCCATCCACAGGATATCTGCCTGATATTTCAGGAAATAGCCATCCTCTGGAAACAAAGAGCAGGCTTCCCGCAAAAAGCTCCTGGCTTTTCCTGTGGAACCGTTTTCTCTGGCTTCATCCATAAGCAGCCGGCACTGAAATTTCAGGAAACTGGGATTTTTTGGGTATTTTTCCAAAAGGCTGCCGGCAATCTCCCGGGCCTCCTGGATCTCTCCCATTTCATAGTGGCAGGCGGCTTTTCGGAACAGGAGGATATCCTCCCGCATCCCTTTCATTTCTCCAGTGAGATGCCCGAGCTTCTCCCGCACCTGGAACATACGGAAGACCTTAGATATCCGTTCTGTATAAAAAAGGGTGTACATAGCCGCCCAGAATACCTCATCCTCCACTTCCAAAAGGGTGGGATGATAAAAGGGATAAATATTGGCAAAATCTTCCCTTCCTATAAAAGCAGCGGAAAGCTGCACCTGATAATAGTTGATAAAAATCTCATTCAGTGTGTCAAAATCATAGGCAGCCATAAGTTCCTGCAGGCTTTTGGGGCACTCGCGGATACGTGCTTTTAAATCCAGCACGGTACTCCTGCCCTGAAGGACATCCCGTTTATGGGTGAGTTTGTTCGCCCTTTTGGCTGAAGCCATATAATAGAACTTTCTCACTACCGCATTCATCTTTGCTTTGCGTGGTTTTACCTGTCCCATATAATCCGAACGGAATTCTTTATAGTCGATCCCCTCCACGCAGATGGCGTCATGGGATTCCCGCTCTCCATGGGGAGGGATATAAGACCATTCGTCCCCGTAATGCCAGATCAGATAGTCACTGGTACGCCGGGGGATCATTACCTTTTCCCCCTCAAAGTCTCCATATTTAACAGGAAAAAACATATCCTTGTCAAACAAGAACGGACAGCCGCCCCAGCGCATTGCATAGCGCGGGCAGTCTTCTTCTTTATAAGAAAATAAAATCTTTTCCAGTTTTTTCAGTGTTCTGTCCCTTCCTAAAAAAATGCAGGACAAAACATATTTCAGATATAAAAGAGCCGGGACCTCCCACCGGTTTCCAAATACCACCGACAGATTCACCAAATCCGAATAGATCATCATATAGGTACGGTATTTTTCGTACTCTTTGTCATCTGCAGGAATAGGGTCCAGGGTCAGGACATCTATGATCTCGCCGGCTTTGTCATTGCCGATCACCTGGTGCTTGTGGATCGCACAGCTGCTGGTATCCGCATATCTGGGGAAGGAATTGGTATAACTTCTGTCCACGTCTACACATTGTACCGCCCGGTCAGGAGGAAACTCTGTCTTGGAGAGTTCCACAAACCGGTTCCAGTCGTCCCGGGGCATATAGATATCTACGTCATCGTCCCAGGGAATGAACCCTTCATTGCGCACCACACCGATCAGGGTGCCGCCGGCCATTACATAGCGAAGGCCATGTTCTTTGCAAATTTCATCAATCTCCCGAAAAAGCTTTAACAGATGCTTTTGTTTTTCTGTCATGGATTATCCCCTCTGGTTGATTTTTTTCAGGATCTGTACCAGCGCCTGGGATTCTTCATAGAATAATCTGGTACATTCCGTTCTTTTATCACTGATCATGATCATCAGCTCCTGAAGGAGATAGCGGAAACCATTTCCTTCAAAATTGAAGCTGTACCGCTTCAAAAATTCATTGCCTTCCACCTTGGCCTCAAAATAACCGGTATTCCACCAGTCATTGGGCACGGTCACTCTTCCCTTGCTGCCGATGATCACCAATTCATTTTCCACGTCTACAGTGGAGCCGATCTCAATAGTAGCCAGCGCTCCCGGATATTTCAAAATGATCGTATCATAGATAAATTTTCCATTTTCGTCCTTTACGCCATTGCTGGTCACCTCTGTGCAGTCCTTTCCCAAAAGCTTCATGATGGCGCAGATGGCATGGACAACGGTTTCATTAAAGGTTTTCCCGCCGTCAAAGTCATCCTGGGAAATGGCGCATTTTACGCTTACCACATTGCCGGCGAGATCTCCGTGGGTCAGCCATACCAGCTGGTTGAAAGCCCTTAGGTACACCAGCATGATCTTTTCTACCAGCACCACTTTGTGTTCCACGGCCTTGGCAAACAGCCGCTTTAGGGTAGCAGGCTCCAGGGTCATGGGAGAATCGCTGATCACATATTTCCCCTTTTCTATGGCTTTTTCGATGTATTCCTCCCGTTTTTTCTGTCCGGTTTTAATGTATACGATATTTAATGTAGAAAGGAATTTCTCAAAATCTGTGCTGTAGGAATCCAGCTCATATTTTTCACAGAACTCCTTCGCCACCTCTTCATTTTCGGAAAAAACGCTTTCTACGTGAAGGCCGCTTACAAATTTGGACTC
>DXBU01000113.1 GCA_019116385.1 Candidatus Blautia faecigallinarum
GGCAAGGCCCAGCCCAAACACTCCTTCTTTATCTGCCAATAGAGAAACGCCTGCGGTCTCTGCTTTTGCCGCTTTTTCAAAGATGGCCTCTGCACCGGAAAGTTCCTGGCATACAAAGAAATTTTCTTCCACGGCGTTCTCTGCCACTGCTTCCCCGTCAAAACGGCCCAGGAGATTTTTAAACTCTAAGCGCCTGCATAGATCATAAGCTTCCTTGGTAAACAGATTTTTAAGTCTGGCATCCTCATAGGAAAATTCCAGAGGACTGTCTGTATTGATCGTGGCAAGGGTCTTGGAAAGCCTGGCCAGATCATAATGCTCTCTTATCGATTCCCTGGCCTTATTGGGTTTTATTTCTTCCAGATGGGCATAGGCGTTTTCCACCGTCTGAAATTCTCCGATCAGCTTCGCTGCTGTTTTTTCTCCTACCCCGGGGATCCCAGGGATATTATCCGAAGCATCTCCCATCAGGGCCTTCAGATCGATGATCTGAGAAGGCGTTACCTGGTACTTTTCCTTTACCTGTCCGGCATGAAAGTCTTCTATGGTCGTCTTTCCTTTTGAGGTTTTGGGAAGACGGATCAGTACCTTTTCTGTGGCAAGCTGCAATAGATCCCGGTCACCGGAAAGGATAGTGACCTCCATTCCTTTTGCTTCGCTTCTGCGGGCTAAGGTTCCTAAAAGATCATCTGCCTCATATCCTTCTAAAGTAACTATATTTACCCCCATGGCGGCAAGCATCTCCTGAATAAGCGGCACCTGCTCCCGAAGTTCTTCCGGCATGGCTTTGCGGGTACCCTTGTATGCCTGGTAAATTTTGTGACGGAAGGTAGGCGCATGTACGTCAAATGCCACCGTAAGATACTCCGGTTTTTCCTCTTCCAGGATCCGAAACAGGATATTTAAAAAGCCATACACCGCACCGGTATGGCGCCCTTCCCCGTTGGTCAGGTCCGGCAGGCCGTAAAAAGCCCGGTTCAATATGCTGTGTCCGTCTATTAATAAAATCTTTTCACTCATATGGGAAATATGCCTCCTGCTTTACATTATCATATCTCTGATCTGAAAAAAACCTAAGATAAGAAGAGACAGCAGTGCCCCCGCTGCCAGACACAAAACTACGATCTCAAAAAAGCGGATCGTCTTTTTCTTTCGCACGTATCTTCTGGCTTTCTTTAAATCCTGCTCCAGCAGATCCTTAAAATCCAGGACAGATTCCGTGTCGCTGCTGTCCAGCTGGTTCATGGCTTCATGTACGATAAAATAAGTTTCCAGCTCGTCATAACATGAGGAACAGGATTCCACATGATCCAAAAACTCTTCCAGTTCATAGAGCGCCAGCGTGTGATTAATATATCGGTTTACCATTCCTTCTGCTACCCGGCACTTCATCCTTCTCTTCCTTTCCAAAATATTCTTTCTAAATTATAACGGAATAGACCAAAAAAGACAAGCTGTGTTATAATAGGTTAAAAACGAAAGAGGCGATATCCATGAAAACTTACACATATACTCACAAAACCCAGTATTACGAGACAGACCAGATGGGAGTGATCCATCACTCCAACTATATCCGCTGGTTTGAAGAGGCCAGAGTCTACTTTCTGGAACAGATCGGCTATCCTTATCAGCGCATCGAAAAGGAGCTGAAGCTTTTAAGCCCGGTCCTGGAAGCAAACTGTCAGTACCGTTCCATGGTATTTTTCGGCGATACGGTAGATATCTCCCTGCGTGTAGAATCCAGCAACGGAGTCAAGCTGAAATTTTCCTACGAAGTCCGGGATCATGCCACAAAAGAGCTCCGAACGACCGGCAGCACCAAGCACTGCTTTTTAGATGAAAAAGGATCTCCGGTATCTTTAAAAAAAGTACAGCCGGAACTGTACCAGATTTTAAAAGAATGCGCAGAGATCTAAGGTTTTATCTTCCTTACTTTTTTCAAATATAGACAAATACACTGGCAGCAGGTACTTCCATGCTTCCAGTGTATTTTCATAACGTTCTTTTTTAATCCTGGGCAGCCTGTCCATCGGTGACAGCCGCCAGGGGCTGCTGCAGGATTTTCATAAATTCCTCTCCTGTGATCGTCTCCTGCTCATAAAGGTATTTTGCCAGCTCATGAAGTTTTCCTATATTCTCTTGAAGGATCTTCATGGCCTTTTCATGCTGGGCGCGCACCAGCTCTACAACCTTTTTATCCAGAAGGGTCTGGGTCTCAAAGGAGCAGGCAAGACTGGCGTCTCCTCCCAGGTACTGATTGCTTATATTCTCCATGGCTACCATATCAAATTCATCGCTCATTCCGTACCGGGAGATCATGGCTCTGGCAAGCTTGGTGGCCTGTTCGATATCGTTTGCCGCACCGGTAGTGATGGAATGAAAGATCAGTTCTTCAGCGGCGCGTCCGCCGGTAAAGGTAGCAATCTTATTTTCCAGTTCCTCTTTGGTCATCAGATAATGTTCCTGCTCATCCACCTGCATGGTATAGCCAAGTGCCCCTGAGGTACGGGGGATAATGGTGATCTTGTGTACCGGTGCAGAATCCGTCTGCTTAGCCGCCACCAGTGCATGTCCGATCTCATGATAGGACACGATCAGCTTTTCCTTATTGGAAAGAACACGGTTTTTCTTTTGGTATCCTGCAATAACGACTTCTATACTCTCCTCAAAATCCGCCTGGGTGGCAAATTTCCTGCCATCCCGGACTGCGCGGAGAGCTGCCTCGTTGACAATATTGGCAAGCTCCGCACCAGAAGCTCCCGCCGCAGCTTTGGCGATCTCATCAAAGCGTACCGAATCTGCGATCTTGATCTTTTTGGCATGGACTCTTAAGATCTCCTCACGGCCCTGAAGATCCGGAAGTTCCACAGGGATCCGTCTGTCAAACCGTCCCGGACGAAGAAGAGCCGGGTCAAGGGAGTCCGGCCGGTTGGTAGCCGCCAGGATCACCACGCCTTTGGAACTGTCAAAACCGTCCATCTCCGTAAGGAGCTGGTTCAAAGTCTGTTCCCGCTCATCATTTCCCCCGGTAAAACCGGCGCCGTCTCTTTTTTTGCCGATCGTATCGATCTCATCAATAAAAACAATACAGGGAGCTTTTTCATTTGCCTGCTTAAACAGGTCACGGACCTTGGCCGCACCCATACCCACAAACATCTCTACAAATTCCGAACCGGAAATGGAGAAAAAGGGAACCTCTGCCTCCCCGGCCACAGCTTTGGCAAGAAGGGTTTTTCCTGTTCCAGGAGGTCCTACCAAAAGAGCTCCCTTGGGCATGGAGGCACCGATCTCCGAATATTTTCCAGGATTGTGAAGATAGTCCACGATCTCCGTGAGAAGTTCCTTTGCCTCATCCTCTCCGGCTACATCTGTAAACTTGATCCCCGTGGAAGATTTTACATAGACCTTGGCATTGCTTTTTCCAAAGGACATCATGCCTCCAGGACCGCCTCCCATGGAATTCATCATCTTTTTGCTCAGCCAGCGTCCGATCAGTACGAAGATCACGATAGGGATCGCGTAACTTAAGATCAAAGTCAAAAAGATCGACTGGGTCTGGGGTTCTGCAGCACTCATATTTACTCCCGCCGCATCCAGCCGCTCTACCAGATTAGGGTCATCCATACGCACAGTCCTGCACATGGTATCTACGCCGTCTTTTCTGGCTACATAATAAATGTAGTTGTCATCAACGGTAACCTCGGAAACATTTTGTCTTTCCACATTATTGAGAAACGTACTGTAATCGGTGGTTATAACGCTTCTCTGAGAGATTGCCGGAAAGACGATCCAGTTTAAGATAATGATAACAGCAGCAACAATAATATAGTAGACATACATAGGGATCTGCCGTTTTTCAGGTTTCTTGTTGCCCAAATTCATTTAGTCATCCTCCATTGTAAAATAAATACATTCTAAATTGAAAAGTACAATAGCATTTTTTTCCAAAATTTTCAATGTAATTTCCGTGAAATTTCATTAATTTTTTATAAATCAAAAAAACTCTTGCTTTATCCTCAGGATTATGGTAATATAAATTTCGGTTCAAATGCCGATGTGGCGGAATTGGCAGACGCACTTGACTCAAAATCAAGCGGTTAACAGCCGTGCCGGTTCGAGTCCGGCCATCGGCACTTAGAAAGCTCTTTGGTTTCTTCCAGAGAGCTTTTATTGTTAGTATCTCCCGTTTTCATAAAAAACAGCTGATTCCTTTCGGAACCAACTGTTTTTTTCTTTTTACTTTTCTTCGTCTTCTAAAAGCTTCTCATAGATAGGGAAACAGTCAAAAGTGGCAAAATAATCCTTGGGTGTCTCTGCTCGGCGGATCAGCTTAAAACTGCCGTCTTCACAAAGAAGGATCTCTGCTGATTTCAGCTTGCCGTTATAATTATATCCCATTGCAAAACCATGGGCCCCTGTATCGTGGATCACCAGGATATCGCCCTTGTCGATCTTCGGAAGGGCACGGTCAATGGCAAATTTGTCATTGTTTTCGCAAAGAGATCCGGTCACATCATACACGTGGTCGCAGGGTGCCTCTTCTTTGCCCATAACCGTGATATGATGGTACGCGCCATACATGGCCGGGCGCATCAGATTCACCGCACAGGCATCTACGCCAATATATTCCTTGTGGGTATGCTTTTCGTGGATCGCTTCTGTCACCAGACAGCCGTAGGGGCCTGTCATAAACCGGCCCAGTTCCGTGTAGATAGCCACATCCCCCATGCCGGCCGGAATCAGGATCTCTTCGTATACCTTGCGCACGTTCTCGCCGATCACCCGGATATCGTTTGGCGTTTCCTCCGGACGGTAGGGGATCCCGATCCCGCCGGAAAGATTGATAAACTTCACATGGGCGCCGGTTTCTTTCTGAAGCTTCACAGCCAGCTCAAACATGACCTTTGCAAGCATAGGATAATATTCATTGGTCACCGTATTGCTGGCAAGAAAAGCATGGAGTCCAAACTCTTCTGCCCCTTTGGCCTTCAGGATACGGAACGCCTCAAAGATCTGCTCTGTGGTCATACCATATTTTGCGTCCCCGGGATTGTCCATGATATCATTGCTGATCTTAAACACGCCTCCTGGATTATAGCGGCAGCTGATCACCTTAGGGATCTTTCCCACTGCACGCTCTACACTTTCGATATGGGTGATATCATCCAGATTAAGGATTCCTCCGATATCGTAAGCATACTTAAATTCTTTTTCCGGCGTATCGTTGGAAGAAAACATGATATCTCCCTCTCCGCAGCCAATCGCCTTTGCAAGCATCAATTCTGTCATGGAAGAACAGTCGCATCCGCAGCCATATTCCTGTAGGATCTGGATCAGATAAGGATTCGGCGTTGCCTTCACAGCAAAGAACTCCTTAAAGCCCTTGTTCCAGGAAAAAGCTTCTTTTAATGCCTGGGCATTTTCACGTATTCCCTTTTCATCATAAAGATGAAAGGGTGTGGGATATTCTTTGATGATCTCTTGAAGCTTGCTCAAGCTTACAAACGGTGTTTTTTTCATAGTTGTCTCTCCTCGTATTTCAGCTTTTATTTTGCTTCCATAATGTGAAGCATATTGGTAACGGCTCCTTCGCCGGTCCTTATATTGGTAGCGGGATCGCCTGCAGTAAATACCACCAGGTCTCCCTTCTTGATCAGCCGTTTTCTCCGGACCACACTCATGGCCTGGGATATGATATGCTCAGTAGAATCCTTTTCATATCCCTTCAAAGGATACACGCCCCAAAGCAGCTGCAGCCTGTGCTGGACCCTTTCATTGGGGGTGATGGCATAAATGGGAACTTCCGGACGGAAATTGGAGATCAAAAGTGCGGTTTTTCCCGCCATAGTAGGTGTTACGATCGCCTTGGCCTGCAGCTCCCTGGCCGTACGTACCGCTGCCATTCCAACTGCACTGGAAACTCTTCCCTGACGGTACATATTTCTTCCCTTTACATGGATTTTATAATTCAGGTGGGGCTCTGTAGTCTGGGCGATCTGTACCATCATCTTTAACGCTTCCACCGGATACTTTCCTGCCGCAGTCTCGCCGGAGAGCATGATGGCGTCTGTTCCGTCATAGATGGCATTAGCCACATCGGTAACCTCTGCCCTGGTGGGCCGGGGATTTCGGATCATAGAATCCAGCATCTGCGTGGCGGTGATGACCGGTACATAATTTTCATTACATTTCCGGATGATCTCCTTTTGGATATGGGGAACCTCACTGGCGGGGATTTCCACACCCAGATCTCCTCTGGCCACCATGATCCCGTCTGCTGCCTGGATGATCTCATCAATGTTCTCCACGCCTTCAGCATTTTCTATCTTGGCGATGATCCCGATATCGGATGCATTGTTTTCCGCAAGGATCTGGCGGATCTCCCGGATCACCTTGGCATTGCGGACGAAAGAGGCCGCGATAAAATCAAACTCCTGGTGGATACCAAATATGATGTCTTCTTTATCCTGCTCGGTAATACCCGGAAGCTTCAGCTTAACATAGGGGACATTCACACCTTTTCTCTCGCCCAGTTCCCCTCCGTTTAAGACTTTGCAGTGGATATCTCCGTTTTTAATGTCTTCGATCTCCAGTTCGATCAGACCATCGTCAATGAGGATCTTCCCGCCCTTTTTAACGTCTTTATAAAGCATGTCATAGGTGATCGCCACCTTATTTTCGTCCCCCACATAATCCCCTGTGGTAAGGATAAATTTGCTTCCGGTCTGAAGCATGACCTTTTTGCCGTCTTTAAGACGTTTCGTACGGATTTCCGGGCCTTTGGTATCCAGCAGCATAGCCACCGGAATATTCAGTTCCTCCCGAAGATTCTTGATCATATCCGCCCTTACTCCATGTTCTTCGTGGCTTCCATGAGAAAAATTGAATCTGGCAATGTCCATGCCGGATCGGATCATGGATCTCAGGACAGATTTTTTGCTGGATGCAGGTCCTAAGGTGCAAATGATTTTTGTTTTTTTCATTGGCGTATCCCCCTACTTTATATGTTGGTGTGTAAATAAATGATCCTGGCAGTATTCATAATTCCCTTTGCATTTGGAGCAAAAACGGAATTCCAGGTTCGGATCATCCTTTTCCGTACGGCCACAGATAGCGCATTTATGCTTGGTCACTCCGTTGGTCTGGGCGCTTGCCCGACTCTGTGCCATGGCTTTTTTGAAATCCTGACGGCGCTTGACTTCTCTGGGATTATAACGGCTTAAATTCTGGCTTCCCAGATAAAACAGGATAAAGTTTAAAAGTGACGCGATCACCGGGACGATCAAAAACCAGCTGCCCGCCCGGATGTTGGTGATCATATCAAAAACAATGATGGCCACATAAACGAAAGCCATCCAGCGCATTTTTACCGGGATCACAAACATCAGCAGCAGCTGCATGTCCGGATAGCTCATAGCGTAGGCCAGAAAAACAGACAGGCTTATATAGTATGTGGTAAATATGCTTCCGCCTATAAGGTAATGTACTCCGCCGATCTCCACAACGCCTCCTGTGATCAAATGCAGGAGAAAGGCGCCCAGCACGGTAAACAGGAGTCCGGAAAAAATGTAAAGGGTATACCGAAAGGAACCCCAGGTTCTTTCCAGGGATGTACCGATCGGATAGTAAAAGAAAACAATGGAGATCAAAAACAAAAAGAAATTCCCTGTCGTGGGAGGATAGATCACCCAGGTGACCAGCCGCCAGATCTGTCCTTTCAGGATCATACGCACATCCAGGCTTAAGTAGGACAGGATCCAAGGAGCCGTATACACCAGTATATATCCCAGCACATAACAGGCGATGATATACATCGTCAGATTCCGGATCCCGTACCTTCCGTATTTTCGTTCCAGCTTATCAATAAACTTCATACACTGCCTCCTGCTTAAAATAATCTTTTCTTAGAAAGGAAAATAGCCGCAATACAGCTGAGCACGATGGAGAACAGGATAACGATCAAAAATCCCCAGCTGCTTCCTGCAAAAGGCATGCCGGAAGCGTTGACGTTCATTCCGTAGGCGCTGAATACAATAGTGGGAATGCTCATCACGATGGTAATGATGGACAAGAATTTCATAACGATATTCAGGTTATTGGAGATTACCGAAGCGAAGGCATCCATCGTGCCGCTTAAGATCCCGCTGTAGATGTTGGCCATTTCGATCGCCTGCTTGTTCTCTATGATAACGTCCTCCAGAAGTTCTGTGTCCTCGGGATACTTCTTGATGGTATCGATCTTTAAAAGTTTTTCCAGAACGACTTCATTGGACCTAAGGGAGGTCGTAAAATAAACCAGGGATTTTTCCAATTCCAAAAGCTCTATCAATTCCTGGTTTCTGGTGGACATATGAAGCTTTTCTTCTACCTGCTCGCTCTTTTTATCTATAATACGCAGATATCTCAGATACATGCTGGCATTCCGATACAAAATCTGAAGGATGAACCTGGTTTTCATATAAGTAAAGAAGTTCCGCACACGGCCTTCCATAAATCTGGTGAGTACTTGGGTATCCTCCAGACAGATGGTGAAGATCATCTTGTCCGTAACGATCACGCCAAGAGGGATCGTCCCGTACCAGTCCTTGTCATTGCGTTCTTCTATCGTAGGCACATCCACCAGGATCAAGGTATAGGTGTCCTCTACCTCGATACGGGAACGTTCTTCTTCGTCCAAAGGGGCTCGCAGATCGTCGACCTCGATATCAAATCGCTCTGAGATTTCGAAAATCTCTGTGGCCGTAGGATTGGTCAATGCGATCCAGCACCCTTCCTGCGGCTCCTGGATCTGATGGATGGATCCTTCGATTGTTTTAAAGATTCTTACCACGTCATACACTCCCTTCCGTTTTGATTCCCCCGAAAGCCTTGCAAAAGGCCGCTGCTACCCCACATTATCAATAAAAAATATCACATTCAATTATACTTAGAAGCGTGTTTTTTGTCAATTCTAATGGTACGGGTTTACAAAGTTTTTACACTTCGTTATAATACTTATGGTTTTACTAACAGAAAGGATGAGCGACCTATCATGAGCAGATCTGTATTTGGAAATTATTTTATAGTAAGTACCTGGGGAGAATCCCACGGAAGGGGCATTGGCGCAGTGGTGGACGGCTGTCCGGCCGGATTGTCCCTTTCTCCGGAAGATATCCAGCGGTATCTTGACCGCCGCCGTCCCGGCCAGAGCCGCTATACTACCGCCCGTAAAGAGGGGGATCAGGTAGAGATCCTCTCTGGCGTTTTTGAAGGCCGGACTACGGGAACACCTATCTCCCTTCTTGTGCCAAACTTAGACCAGCGCTCCCGGGATTACGGAAATATCGCCTACTCCTACCGTCCCGGCCACGCAGACTATACCTTTGACCAAAAATACGGCTTCCGTGACTACCGGGGAGGCGGCCGTTCTTCAGGACGGGAAACCATAGGACGGGTAGCCGCAGGCGCCATTGCCGCAAAAATTTTAGGGGAGCTGGGCATCGAATTTACTACTTATACCAAATCCATCGGTCCGGTATCGATAGAGACTCTGGACCGGAAAGAGATCTCCAATAATCCATTTTATATGCCGGATGCCCAGGCAGCAAAAAAAGCCGGGGAATACCTGGAATCCTGTATGGCGGAGCATGACAGCGCCGGGGGCATCATTGAGTGCCGGATCAACGGCGTCCCCGCCGGACTGGGAGATCCTGTTTTCGGAAAGCTTGACGCCATGCTTGCCCAGGCGGTCATGTCCATCGGCGCTGTAAAAGCGGTGGAGATCGGCGAAGGCATCCAGGCCGCCTCGTTAAAAGGTTCCGATGACAACGACGGTTTTTCCGTGGTAAATGGAACCGTGACTAAAACCTCTAATCATGCCGGAGGCATCATGGGCGGCATCAGCGATGGAAGCGAGATTGTCCTTAGGGCAGCCGTAAAGCCCACTTCTTCCATCAGCCAGCCTCAGCAGACCATTACCCAGGATCACGAAAATATCACCCTTGTAGTTAAGGGACGGCACGACCCGGTCATTGTCCCCAGGGCAGTGGTGGTGGTAGAGTCCATGTGTGCCATAACGCTGGTGGATGCGCTCCTTTCCAATATGAGTTCCCGTATGGATCATATCCGCAGTTTTTACAAAAAATGATCCCGCTCCATAAAAAAACAGAGCGCCTGAAAAATGGCGCTCTGTTTTTATTCTTCGATCACATCCAGATCTGTGTCTCCGGGAACGGGCCAGATGTTGATACAGTTAGGAGTTTCGATCTTTCTTGGTTTTCCCTTCATCACAAGGATATTTTTCTCGTAATCAATGGTAAAGGTAGTGATGGAATTACTTCCGTGGTTTGCCACTGCGATATGACGGTTATCCGGGAAGATGCAGATATCTTTTGGATATTCTCCGCTGATAGGGAGTGTAAATTTCTTTTCCAGAAGTCCGGAATCCGTCTCGATCTCGTACATGGACACTGTGTTTTCCCCTGCTGTAGAGCAGAACAGATGTCTGCCGTCGGGAGCCAGAGCCAGGCCGGAGGCCGCATTGTGGATCGCGTCCTTGTCTCCTTCTTTGGTCAGGGTGCTCACAGACTGGAGCAGTTCGAATTCCGGTGTATTTCCTGAACCGTCATAGCTGTATACCTTGATCTCGTTGCTCAGCTCAAAAAGAAGATAAGCGAATCTTCCGTCTGCGCTGAACCGGATGATCCTGGGACCGCTTTCTCTGGGGCACCGCAGAATATCCACCAGTTCCAGTTTGTTCCGTTTTTTGTTGATGCGGTAGATCTTCACCTGGTCGATGCCGTTATCTACTGCACAGAGATATTTGTTGTCCGGGGTGGGACGTACGCAATTCACGTGGGGACGGAAATTTCTTTCTGCCACACTGCCCAGGCCCTTATGGAATACTCCGTCCATCAGGCTTCCCAGGCGTCCGTCCTTGTGTGTATGCACTACTGTCACCTTGCCGTCATGGTAACCGGCTACATAAAGATATTTTCCGTCCACGTCCGTAGCCAGGAAACAGCCGCGCATGCCGTCGATATCAACGCTGTTGATGCGGGTCAGGTCCCCATTCTCGTCCCGCTCAAATACTGCCACGCCTTCATCTTCAATAGAATAAAGGAACTTGCCGTTTTTTGAGATGGCAGTGTAGGATGCGTTGCTTACCTTGACCTGACTGCGTTCTTTAAGCGTTCCCTCTTCTACATTTACATCATAGACCTGGATCCCTTTGCTGCTCCCATGTGTATAGGTCCCCACATAGGCTACATATTTCTTCTTCCCCATAAGTCGTGCCTCCTAAATGTCAACTGCTTTGCAAATATTTTTACATCACTTGAGTAGATATGGGCATTACTGCCCATATCCCTCATTCAAACCGTACGTGCGCTATTAACGCATACGGCTTACCCCTATGCTTTACGTTGAGAAAGTTGCATTCTCTGGCTCTCTATTGTCCATACAACAATTCCATGTATCCACATAAGGGGTGTCCCTTCCCTCCACCGTGATTAGCGGTTTCTACGGTACTATGAACACTCGGACTTCCTACTATCCTTTTGACTTCCTCTCTTATTTCTTTGATTGTACATCATACCTCTCCTATGGAGGGAATAGTAGGATCTCAGCTGTTCCGATAACATACTTATCATCAGCCTCGCCAAGCTCTCTGACTGGGGGATGCCGCAATGACCTCGCCTTACCGGTCATGGCAGTGTTGTCTGCTGTGACATAGAACACATCGACCATATCCAACCTCATAATACTTTCCCAGCTCAATCGCTTCACTTTCGTTTCGGCTCTGCTGCTCCCTGTCCTACGCTTAAGCCTGACGTTACCGCTTCGGCTCCAAGGACTCGGTACAGGCGGTTGGCTAGACCTTACCTGATAGGATTTTCCTACTGTATTGTTATCAGCTTACCAAGGCTTGCAGAGTTTCCTCCGCTCGCCAGGGGAAATCAGCTACGCTGATTTCACAGCTCGCACTGCTATGTATAGTGTACCATAAAAAGGAGCGGGTTTCTATCAGAACCAGTCTCTGCTGGCAGAGGAAAATCTGTGCAAAATCAGGGAAATTTCGGCTTTTTGCGAATTGACAGGATCCGGCTTATATCACGATCTTCGGGTGACGTTCTTCAAATGCGCCGCTGGGCTTCAGGGACAGGCCATCGCACAGCCAGTGCATCTCTTTTAACGTAACCTTCTGCAATTCATCCGGGGTATCGGGCCAGTGAAACGCATCCCGATCCAGTCGTTTCATCAGGATCCAAAATCCGGAGCCGTCCCACTGGAGAATTTTGATCAATGTGCGTCTGCGATTGCAGAATGCGAACATACAGCGGGAATACGGGTCGAGATGGAATTTTAGTTTGATGATTGCGGCCAGGCCGGTGTAGCTCTTGCGAAGATCCGTAACCCCGCATGCCAGATAAACCGTTGTACTTCCGGAAAAATCAAGCATAACCCTTCAAAGCCTGCA
>DXBU01000114.1 GCA_019116385.1 Candidatus Blautia faecigallinarum
CTGATATGCAGCCAGGTAAAATCTTTCAGTATTTCTTTTAAATCGATATGGCCAAGAGCATATTCAGTAAAAGCGCTGTTTTTCCGATCGTAGATCACCCGGCCCGGACGCAGATCAAATCCGTCCTCGTAATAATAACAGCCAAGCCTGTGTGAAGGCGTCTCTTTTGGAGTGCTTAAGATCATATGCCGGCAGTCTACGCCGTTTTTTCTAAGCATCCGAAGGGCACTTTTCCCAAGACTATTATTGGGAACAACAGAGAAAAAACTGCTTTCTATCCCGAGATTTGCCAGAGAAACTGCCACATTTGCCTCGCTGCCCCCATAGTTTGCCGTAAACCCGGAGGCCTCTTGTATCAGACCATGGCCCCAGGGAGTAAATCTAAGTAAAATTTCCCCTGCACATAAGATCTTTACCTTGTGATCCTTTCCTGCAGAAACTGTATTCTTTTCTTCCACGGTATCTCTCCCTTAAACAGTATTTTATATTTAAAATTCCAAATAGGCGCCTTTCATGGGACTGGATGCGTGTTCACTGAACATCCGCAGCACCCCTTTGGCATATTTTGTTTTCTTTGGTGTCCATGCCTGGCGTCTCCTGGAAAGAATTTCCTGAATTTCTTCCGGACTTTTTCTTTCTCCGGAAACTCCGATAATATTCAGCTTACGATCTTTTACATTGATCTCGATCAGATCGCCTTTTTCCACCAGCGCAATGGGGCCGCCCACTGCTGCTTCAGGACTGCAGTGGCCGATCACCGGTCCGGTAGAGGCTCCTGAAAATCTCCCATCTGTGATCAGCGCAATGCTTCTTCCAAGTTCCCGGTCGCTGCTGATGGCTTCAGAAGTATAGAACATTTCCGGCATTCCGCTACCCTTAGGACCTTCGTATCGAATGAACACGGCATCTCCTTTTTGGATCCGATGGTGAAGGACAGCGTCCAAACATTCTTCCTCACTGTCAAAAGGCCGCGCCCGTAAAACGACATCAAACATTTCTTCTGGACATGCAGGGTGCTTGATCACCGCTCCTTCCGGGGCAAGGTTTCCTTTTAAAACAGCAATGCTCCCACTTGTACCAAGAGCCTTATCCTTAGGCAGGATGATATCCTCTTTTGCCAAAGAAAGATGAAAACGTTGGTTAAAGTCCATAAGCCATTTTTGACATCTGTCATAAAAACCATTCGTTTTTAAAGCCTCTAGATTTTCTCCAAGAGTCTTTCCTGTAACCGTTCTTACATCCAAATGGAGAAGAGGTCTGAGCTCTTCCATAACGGCCGGAACTCCTCCGGCATAGTAAAAGCATTCTGCAGGCCATTTTCCGGTGGGACGGATATTTAAAAGATAAGGCACATTTTGGTGGATGGCGTCAAAGGTATCTCCGGATATTTCTATTCCAAGCTCATGGGCAATGGCAGGAAGATGAAGAAGACAATTGGTGCTTCCAGAGATGGCTGCATGAATGACAATGGCATTTTCAAAACTTTCTCTGGTAAGAATATCACTGGGACGCATATGAGGCATACGGGCAAGGACAACAGCCTGCTTTCCAGCTTTTCTGGCATAGGAGAGAAGATCGGGACTTTTGGCTGGCATCAAGGCGCTTCCGGGAAGGGACAGCCCCAGGGATTCTGCCATGATCTGCATGGTAGACGCTGTTCCGATAAAGGAACAGGCTCCACAGCCGGGACAGGCATTGCGCTTTGCCCAGGCAAGGGTTTCCTCTGAGATCTCTCCCCGCTGATACTGGGCGCTGTACATGCCAAGCTGTTCCAGAGTAAGAAGATTTGGACCGGCACTCATAGTTCCGCCTGGAACGACCAGGGAAGGAATGTTTACCCTTGCCATCCCGATGAGATTCCCGGGAAGACCCTTATCGCAGCTTGCAATATAGACACCGGAATCAAAGGGCGTGGCATTTGCATGGATTTCTATCATATCTGCAATGATCTCCCGGCTGGCGAGGCTGTAATTGATCCCATCGGTTCCCTGGCTCTCTCCGTCACAGATATCTGTGCAAAAATAACGGGCCCCGTGTCCGCCGGCTTCCTGGACACCTTTTCGTACTTCCTCCACTAAAGTGTTCAGATGGACGCTGCCGGGATGACTGTCTCCAAAGGTGCTTTCTATGAGGATCTGAGGTTTTTCTAAATCTTCTTCTTTCCAGCCGCTTCCAATACGCAGCGGATCCAATTCCGGGGCAAGCTTTCGCATTTCCTGACTTTTTAAGTTCATATTAGCATCCTTTCTGTTTTTTCTTTAATGGTAGCAGTGAAAAGACTTTTGTGCAAGGAAAATACAGAAAATTTGTCGTATCTTAAAATTTTTTAGATATCACCAAAAAAATTGTATTTTACAGTTGAAATAACAGGAGAAGTATGTTACATTGATAGTAGAAAATTCCTAAAAAATCAGCAAAAAACCGTACGTATTTAGAAAAAATCTACAAGCAAAAGGAGGATACCATATGCTTATTATTGGAAACGGGAGAACGATCACGCGGGACGCATCCAAGGCTTTTATCGAGAACGGCGCAGTGGCAATGGATGGCGGTACCATTAAAATGGTGGGGACAACAGACGAGGTAAAGAAGGCTTATCCGGATGCAGAGTACATAGACGCCAGGGGCGGGATCATCATGCCCGCATACATCAACGCCCATGAGCATATCTACAGTGCTTTTGCAAGAGGGATGAGCATCAAGGGATACGATCCAAAAGGATTTCTGGATATTTTAGAAGGAATGTGGTGGACCATCGACCGCCATCTGACCCTGGAGCAGACGAAGCTTTCCGCCTATGCCACGTATATCGATTCCATCAAGAACGGCGTGACCACGGTATTCGACCATCACGCCAGCTTCGGACATATCACCGGTTCTTTAAGCGCCATTGAGGAAGCGGCGAAGGATCTGGGGATCCGGACCTGCCTGTGCTACGAGATCTCCGACCGTGACGGCATGGACAAGTCCAGAGAGTCCGTTATGGAGAATGTAAACTTTATCAAACACGCCCAGAAGGACGACAGCGATATGCTGGCGGCCATGATGGGTATGCACGCCTCCTTTACCATTTCTGACGAGACCATGGAGCTGTGCAATGAATTAAAACCCGAGGGTGTGGGATACCATATCCATGTGGCGGAGGGGATCTATGATCTTCACCAGTGCCTGAAGGAGCACGGAAAACGGATCGTGGACCGCCTTTATGACTGGAATATCCTGGGACCGAAGACTCTTCTGGGACACTGCATCTACATCAACGAGCATGAAATGGACCTTATCAGGGATACGGACACCATGGTGGTGCACAATCCCGAGTCCAATATGGGAAATGCCTGCGGATGCCCGCCTACCATGGCCATCGTCCATAAAGGGATCCTTACCGGCCTGGGGACAGACGGCTATACCCATGATATGACAGAATCCTGGAAGGTGGCCAACGTCCTTCACAAGCATCATCTTTGCGATCCCAACGCGGCATGGGGAGAGGTGCCCCAGATGCTGTTTGAAGGAAATGCAAAGATCGCGAACCGCTATTTTAAAAAGCCTCTGGGCGTGCTGAAAGAAGGGGCGGCGGCAGATGTGATCGTGGTGGACTATGATCCCCTTACCCCCATGGATGAAACCAATATCAACGGCCATCTGATGTTCGGAACAAACGGCAGCATGGTCACCACTACAGTGTGCAACGGCAGGATCCTGATGAAAGATCGGGAAGTCCTGGTATGCGATGAAAAGAAGATCATGGCAGACTGCCGTCAGGCAGCCAGAGAGCTTGCCGAGGATATCAACAGCGGAAGATAAAGAAAACAAAGCAGGGAAGGGGCGGCGGCGTCCGCCCGGATAACAGGAGGAAAATATGAGTGAAAAAATGACCTGTATGTCCTTTGGACAGCTTATGGACTGGGTTCTGGAAGAAAAGAAGAAAGGGACCGTATTCGGCATCCACAGGCCCTATACGGCAGATCCCTCCAGGAAAATGCAGATATTCGGCCGGAATTTAGAAACCCCCATCGGGCCGGCGGCAGGCCCTCATACCCAGCTTGCCCAGAATATCGTGGCTTCCTATTTTGCAGGCGCGCGTTTTTTTGAACTGAAGACGGTACAGAAGATGGACGGAGAGGAGCTGGCGGCATGCATCAGCCGTCCCTGTATCCTGGCGGAGGATGAATGCTACAACTGTGAGTGGTCCACAGAGCTTTATGTTCCCCAGGCAATGGGCGAGTACATAAAAGCCTGGTTTATCCTTCATGTGATCGCAAAGGAATTCGGACTGGGGGATGGGGACGGTTTTCAGTTTAATATTTCTGTGGGCTACGACCTTGCGGGGATCAAGGAGCCCAAGGTCAATGACTTTATCGACAGCATGATGGATGCGGAAAATACGGAGATTTTTAAAGAATGCAGACAGTGGCTTTTGGACAACCTGGATAAGTTTGAAAAGGTGACAAAGGAGGATATCCAGGCGATTCCGGAAAAGATCTGTAATTCCGCCACCATCTCCACCCTTCACGGATGTCCTCCCAACGAGATCGAAAGCATTGCAAACCATCTGTTTAAGGAAAAGCATTTAAATACCTTTATCAAATGCAACCCGACCCTTTTAGGTTATGAATTTGCCAGAAATACCATGGATGAGATGGGCTACGACTACATGGTGTTCGGGGACTTCCACTTCCGGGACGACCTGCAGTATGAGGACGCAGTCCCCATGTTCCGGCGGCTGACGGCCCTTGCCGATGAGCTGGGGCTTGCCTTCGGGGTAAAGATCACCAATACTTTCCCGGTGGACGTGACCAGGAACGAGCTCCCAAGTGAAGAGATGTATATGTCCGGCAAGGCTCTGTTCCCTCTGTCTATTTCCCTGGCGGCGAAGCTGTCCAGAGAGTTCGATGGAAAGCTGCGCATCGCTTATTCCGGCGGAGCGGATTACTTTAATATCGACCGGATCGTGGACTGCGGCGTCTGGCCGGTAACAATGGCTACGACCCTGTTAAAGCCGGGCGGATACCAGAGATTTTCCCAGGCGGCAGACAAGATCATGAAAAAGGGAGTAAAAGCATGGGAAGGCATCGATGTGGAAGCGCTGGAAAAGCTTGCGGCGGACGCAAAGACAGACGCCCATCATGTAAAGAGCATCAAGCCGAACCCCAGCCGCAAGACAGACAAAGAGGTACCTCTTTTAGACTGCTTCTTTGCTCCCTGTATCGAGGGATGTCCCATCCATCAGGATATCACCTCCTATGTGAAGCTTGCGGGAGAAGAAAAATACGGGGAGGCCCTCCGGGTGATCCTGGAGAAAAACGCCCTTCCTTTTATCACCGGAACGCTCTGCGCACACAACTGTATGAGCAAGTGTACCCGGAATTTCTATGAGGAGCCGGTGAACATCCGGGGGACGAAGCTGCTTGCAGCAGAAAAAGGCTACGAGGAAGTCATCGGACAGATCAGGGCAGGAGCCGGAAACGGAAAGAAAGTCGCCATTGTGGGCGGCGGACCTGCCGGCATTTCCTGTGCGTATTTCCTGGCCAGGGCCGGCGCAGCCGTGACCATCTTTGAGAAAGAGGCAAGCCTTGGCGGTGTGATCCGCCATGTGATCCCGGGATTCCGAATCTCCGACGGGGCCATTGACAAAGACATCTCCTTTATCCAAAAGCTGGGCGTGGAGATCCGCACGGATACAGAGATCACCTCTGTTGAGGAGATAAAAAAAGACTATGACGCGGTGGTAGTGGCCGTAGGAGCCGGCAAGCCGGGCACTTTAAAGCTGGAAAAGGGAGAGACGGTAAACGCCTTGAAATTCCTGGCGGACTTTAAGAAGAATGACGGGAAGGTAGATCTTGGAAAGAACGTGGCTGTCATCGGCGGCGGCAATACCGCCATGGATACGGCCAGAGCGGCGAAACGGACCAGCGGGGTAGAGAACGTATACCTGGTATACAGGAGGACCAAACGCTACATGCCGGCAGCCGAGGACGAGCTTCTGGAAGTGCTGGAAGAGGGCGTGGAATTTAAAGAACTTCTTTCTCCGGTAAGCCTGGAGGACGGAAAGCTGCTCTGCAGGAAAATGAAGCTTGGGGCCATGGATGCTTCCGGCCGAGCCGGTGTGACAGAAACCGATGAGACTGTGGCGGTCCCGGCGGACACGGTGATCGTGGCCGTGGGAGAAAAAGTGCCCACAGAATTTTATCAGGCAAATCACATTAACGTAAACGAGAGAGGAAAAGCGAAATTAAATCCAAAGACCATGGAGACCAGCGTGCCCGGCGTGTACCTTGCCGGGGACGGGGCAGGGGGAGCCGCAACCATCGTGGAGGCCATCCGTGACGCGGCCCTTGCGGCAGAGGCGATCTTAGGGGCACCTGTGGCAAAGGACGCTCCGGCAGAGGGCGAGGAAGAAAAATGCTTCGCCAAAAAGGGGATCCTTATGGAAAGCAGGGACGCCCGGAAAGAAAGCGACCGGTGTCTGACCTGCAATAAGGTCTGCGAAAACTGTGTGGACGTCTGCCCCAACAGAGCCAATGTTTCCATCAAGGTACCGGGCATGGAGATGAACCAGATCATCCATGTGGACTATATGTGCAACGAATGCGGAAACTGTAAGGTGTTCTGTCCTTATGCAAGCGCTCCTTACAAAGATAAATTCACATTGTTTGCTACGGAACAGGATATGGCGGACAGCGGGAACGACGGCTTTGTGGTACTGAACGCAGATGAGAAGAAATGTAAGGTAAGGCTTCTGGGAAATATCAGTACATGCAGGGCGGACGACCCGGAGGATCCCCTCTATGAGGGACTCCGCAGGCTGATCTGCGCAGTGATCGACGATTACGGATATCTGCTGATGAAATAAAGCAGGATCGTGAAAAAGGAGGTTCCATATGTACACTCTTTTTGTAAATGGAAAAGAATATCAGGAAGAAAAGGACAGCAAGCTGCTTCCTTTTCTCAGGAATGTCTGTAAGCTGAAATCCGTCAAGGACGGATGCAGCGAGGGCGCATGCGGAACCTGCCACGTGCTTATAGACGGAAAGCCCACGAAGGCCTGCGTCCCTAAGCTTTCCAGGCTGGAAGGGAAGCATGTGCTTACCGTAGAAGGACTTTCAGAGGAGGAAAAGGAAATCTTTGTCCGTGCCTTCGGGGAGGCGGGAGCCGTACAGTGCGGCTTCTGCATCCCAGGCATGATCATAAGCGCCAAGGGGCTTCTGGACAAAAATCCCGATCCCACAAGGGCGGAGGCGGCGGACGCCATCAAAAACAATATCTGCCGCTGTACCGGCTATAAAAAGATCATTGACGGCATCCTTCTTGCCGGAAAATATAAAAGAGAAGGATTGCCTCCCCAAAAAGAGTACGCCTGGAAGATGGGAGAGCGGGTCCCCAGACTGGATGTGCGGGAAAAGGTCCTGGGATACGGAGAATACCCGGACGATATGGAAGTGGAGGGCATGATCTACGGAAGCGCCTTAAGGAGCGCATATCCCCGGGCTCTTGTAAAAGCCATCCATACGGAAGAAGCGAAGAAGCTGCCGGGGGTGGTGGCGGTCTATACCGCCGCAGATATCCCGGGGGACGTGAAGGTAGGGCATCTGAAACAGGACTGGGACGGCATGATCCCTGTGGGAAAGATCACCCATTATCTGGGAGACGCCATCGCCCTTGTGGCTGCGGAGACGCCGGAGATCGTGGAGGAAGCAAAAAAGCTGATCCAGGTGGAATACGAAGAATTGGAAATGGTGAGAGATCCCTATGAAGCCATGAGGGAGGGGGCGCCGAAAGTCCATGAGGACGGGAACCTCCTGGCCCACTGGCATGTGCACCGGGGAGACCCGGATCAGGCCATCGCAGGATCCCGGTATGTGCTCACGGAAAAATTCCATACCCCCTGGACAGAGCATGCTTTTCTGGAACCGGAGTGTGCGGTGGCCATGCCGGACGGGGAGGACGGAGTGATCATTTATTCCTCGGACCAGGGAGTGTACGATACCCAGCATGAATGCATGCTCCTTCTGGGCCTTCCTGCGGAAAAGGTAAAGGTGAGGAATAAGCTGGTAGGAGGCGGATTCGGCGGAAAAGAGGACGTGACGGTCCAGCACCATGCGGCTATGATCGCCTACCTTGCCAAACGGCCGGTAAAGGTGAAGCTGACCCGGGCCGAGAGCATCCTGATCCATCCCAAACGCCATCCTATGGATATGGAGTTCACCCTGGGCTGCGATGAGAACGGGATCATCCAGGGCGTGAAGGCTACAGTGACAGCGGATACCGGGGCCTACGCTTCCCTTGGAGGACCGGTGCTGCAGCGGGCCTGTACCCATGCCTCGGGGCCCTATAATTACCAGAACTTTGAGATAGACGGAAAAGCCTATTATACCAATAATCCTCCGGCGGGAGCCTTCCGGGGATTCGGCGTGACCCAGACCTGCTTCGGCATAGAGATGTTGCTTACAAAGATGGCGGGGCTTGTGGGGATCTCGCCCTGGGAGATCCGCTACCGGAACGCCATCCGTCCCGGACAGGAGCTTCCCAACGGACAGCTTGTGGATGCGTCTACCGGCCTTGCGGAAACGCTGCTGGCGGTAAAGGACGTTTATGAGAAAAATCCTTACGCCGGGATCGCCTGTGCCATGAAGAATGCCGGCGTAGGCGTGGGTCTTCCGGACTGGGGCCGCTGCCGGCTTTATATAAAGGACGGCCGCGTGGAGATCCATTCCGGAGCCTCCTGCATCGGCCAGGGTCTGGGGACCGTCCTGGTACAGATGGTGGGAGAGCGCCTGGGGCTTTCCAGGGAACAGATCTATTACGACGCTTCCAACACGTACAACGCCCCGGATTCCGGAACCACCTCCGGATCCAGGCAGACGCTGGTCACAGGGGAAGCGGCCCTGCGCGCCTGCGCTCTTTTAGAGAAGGACTTGAAGGAGCATTCCCTTTCGGAGCTGGAAGGGAAGGAATACCTGGGCGAATATCTGGCGAAAACAGATCCCATGGGATCCGGCGTAAAGAATCCGGTATCTCATGTGGCTTACGGCTACGCCACCCAGGTATGTATCTTAAATGAAGAGGGCATGGTGGAAAAGATCGTGGCTGCCCACGATGTGGGAAAAGCCGTGAACCCATTGTCTGTGGAGGGCCAGATCGAGGGCGGAGTGATCATGTCCTACGGATTTGCCCTGACAGAAAAATATCCAATTACAGATTGCAAACCTGCTGCAAAATATGGTACACTAGGATTACCAAAAGCGAATAAAATTCCTGAGGTGGAAAGTATTATTGTGGAAAAGGAAGGACTGAATGTAGCCTGCGGTGCCATCGGGATCGGAGAGATCACTTCTATCCCCACCGCCCCTGCCATAGCGGGAGCATACTACAAGCTGGACGGAGAATTCAGAACCTCTCTTCCTGTCGTAAATACCCCTTATGAAAAGAAGTAAGGGAAGATTCAGGGATAGTCATAAGAAAGCAGCATGGTTCAGAGCCGGACATGGATCCTGAGGAGAACAGAAGACTCCCTGGGACCTGTCCGGCTTTTTTATCTCACAGGAAACGGAGTCCCTGTGAACAAAGGCATGGAAAGAACAAAAGATCACATAAGAGAAAAGAAGGTGAGTCAATGATTGGAAAGAGTATCACAAGGGTAGACGCATACGACAAGGTCACGGGCAGGGCCAAATTTACAGACGATCTGACCCCGCGGGGCTGCCTTGTGGCAAAGGTGTATCACGCCCGGATCGGAAACGGCATCGTGACCTCCATCGACACCTCTGAGGCGGAGAAGGTCCCGGGAGTGGTAAAGGTGGTGACCTTTAAAGATGTGCCGGATCACTGTTATCCCACTCCGGGACACCCCTGGTCGGTGGAGCTTGCTCATCAGGATGTGGCGGACCGCAATATCCTTACCGGCCGTGTGCGGTACTATGGAGACGACATCGCCGCTGTGGTGGCGGAGGATGAGATCGCGGCGGCAAGAGCCTTAAAGAAGATCAAGGTGGAGTACGAGGAATACCCGGTGGAGATCCATCCCAGGAAATCCATGTACGGGAGCAATCCGCCCATCCATTTCGATAAGAAGGACAATGTCCTGGCCAGGACGAATTTCTTTATCGGAGATGTGGATGAGGGTCTGAAAAAGGCGGACACGGTGGTGAAGGGAAGCTACAGGACGCCCATCGTCCAGCACTGCCACATAGAAAATTCCATTTCCTGTGCCTATATGGAAAAGGACCGGATCGTGGTGGTGGCCTCCACCCAGATCCCCCATATCATGCGCCGGGTGATCGGACAGGCGCTGGGGATCCCATGGGGAAGGATCCGTGTGATCAAGCCTTATATCGGCGGCGGCTTCGGAAACAAGCAGGACGTTTTGTATGAGCCGCTGAACGCCTTTCTTACTATGCAGGTGGGCGGCAGGCCGGTAAAGCTGGAAGTGAGCAGAGAGGAAACCTTCTGCAATACAAGAACGCGCCATTCTATAGAATACGACCTGACGGCAGGCGTGGACAAGGAGGGACTTCTGACGGCCAAGGAAATGAAGGCATATTCCAACCAGGGAGCTTATGCCTCCCACGGACATGCCATCGCCGCAAACGGACTGACGGCTTTCCGCCTTCAATATGCCTGTCCCAATATCCGGGGAGAGGCCTATACGGTGTATACCAACACCCCCGTGGCAGGGGCCATGCGGGCATATGGGATCCCCCAGGCCACCTTCGCCAATGAATGCCTGATGGACGATATAGCGGCAAAGATCGGTATGGATCCTCTGGAATTCCGGAAAAAGAACCTGATCCACGGCTATTATGAGGACGCTTATCTAAAACCTATCGCCGCAAATACCAACGGGATCTTCCAATGCCTGAAAAAGGGCGCGGACTATATCCATTGGGAGGAGAAGCGGAAGGCTTATTCCCATCAGACCGGAGACATCCGCAGAGGGGTAGGCATGGCGCTTTTCTGCTATAAGACAGGGGTGTGGCCCATCTCTCTGGAGATCGCGGGAGCCAGGCTTTCCCTGAACCAGGACGGAAGCATGCAGCTTTCCCTGGGCGCTACCGAGATCGGACAGGGAGCGGATACCGTATTTACCCAGATGGCGGCCCAGACCCTCCACATGGATGTGGAGGACATCCACCTTGAGACGGTGCAGGATACGGATGTGTCGCCTTTTGATACCGGGGCCTACGGATCCAGGCAGTCCTTTGTCACAGGGACGGCTGTGAAAGAATGCGCCCTTCTTATGGAAAAGAAGATCCTGGACTATGCCAGGAAGCTCCTTCCGGACGAAAGAAGGGGACTGTCCCTGGACCACGGATGGATCTATGCAGGAGAAGAGAAGGTGTTGACCCTGGAACAGCTTGCCCTGGAGAGCTACTACAGCCTCACCGACGCTTCGGCCATCACCGCGGAGGTTTCCACCCAGGTGAAGAAAAATACCCTTTCCACCGGCTGCTGCTTCGCGGAGGTGGAGGTGGATATCCGCCTTGGAAAGATCAAGGTCCTGGATATCATCAACGTTCATGACAGCGGTATCCTTTTGAATCCCCAGCTTGCGCGGATGCAGGTGCATGGAGGGATGTCCATGGGGCTGGGATACGGGCTTTCCGAGCAGCTTATCCTGGACGAAAAAACAGGACGGCCGTTAAACGGCAACCTTCTTGACTATAAACTGATGACCGCTTTGGATACGCCGGATCTGGCGGCGGATTTTGTGGAGCTTGAGGACCCAGAGGGACCATACGGAAATAAGGCTCTGGGCGAGCCGCCGGCGATCCCGGGAGCGCCCGCCATCCGCAATGCAGTGCTCCACGCCACAGGGGTGGCTTTCAATGAGATCCCGCTGACGCCCCAGAGACTGGTCGAAGGCTTTAAAGAAGCAGGGCTTTTATAAAAGGAGGGACGGCGAATGTTTGATATAGAAAAATATTACCATGCCGGTACGATCAGAGAGGCCGTGCTGCTTTTAAAGGAGCATCCTGACGCCCGGCTGATCTGCGGAGGCACAGACGTGCTCATCAAGATCCGGGAGGGAAAGCTTTCCGGAGCTTCCCTGGTGGGCATCAGCAGCATCAAGGAGATCAAAGGGGTGCAGAAGATGGACTCCGGCGATATTTTTATCGGGGCAGGCACCACTTTTTCCCATATCGAGAAAGATCCGGTGATCCGGGAAAACATTCCGGTACTGGGGGAAGCGGTGGCCCAGGTGGGCGGCCCGCAGATCCGGAATATGGGAACGATCGGAGGGAATATCTGCAACGGAGCGGTCAGCGCGGACAGTGTGCCGGCGCTTTTCTGCATGAATGCCATGCTGCGTATCGCGGATGGCACCGGCGGCAGGATGGTCCCGATCCATTATTTTTATCAGGGACCGGGCAGGGTGGACCTTCATCCGGGAGACCTGCTGACCCATATCGTGATCCCGGGAAAGGAATACGACGGATACCGGGGGCATTATATAAAATATTCCATGCGTGAGGCGATGGATATCGCCACATTGAGCTGCTGTGTATACAGCAGGACGGACAGCCGGAAAAAGGTTCTGGAGGATGTAAGGATCACCTTCGGGGTGGCCGCGCCGGTGCCGTTTCGGTGCACCAGGACCGAGGAAGCGCTGAAAGGAATGGAGATCGGCGGGGAACTGTACGAAAAGGCAGAAACGCTGGTGCGGGAGGAGATCGATCCCAGGAATTCCTGGAGGGCTTCCAGGGAATTCCGGCTCCAGATCGGCGGAGAGATCGCAAAAAGAGCCCTTCGCCGTACCATAGAAGGAGGTGCGGGACATGAATAAGGAGATGCGGCTTGTACAGTGCGTGGTAAACGGCACAGAGGTGGCGGAGTACGTGGATGTGAGAGAATCTCTTCTGGATATGCTGCGGAACCGCCTGGGACTGACTTCTGTAAAAAAAGGCTGTGAAGTAGGAGAGTGCGGAGCGTGCACGGTGATCGTGGACGGTGAGACTGTGGACTCCTGCATTTATCTTGCCGTATGGGCAGACGGAAAGAATATCCGCACCCTGGAGGGGCTGGAAAAGGACGGAGCCCTTACAAGGATCCAGGAAGCCTTTATAGAGGAAGGCGCGATCCAGTGCGGCTTCTGTACGCCCGGATTTGTGATGTCGGCCACCGCTCTTCTGGAGCGGGGGGAAACCCTTTCCCGGGAGGCCATCCGCAGGGAAATGTCCGGGAACCTCTGCCGCTGTACAGGCTATCAGAATATCATCAATGCAGTAGAAAAAGTAATGAAGGAACAAGGAAACCATGGAGAAGCAGAATAATATGGTTGTCGTACGGGGCGGCGGCGACCTGGCGAGCGGTGTGATCCACCGCCTGTACCGCAGCGGATACAAAGTCCTGATCCTGGAGAGTGAGAAGCCTACGGCGATCCGGAGGATGGTCTCCTTCTGCGAGGCGGTGTATGACGGAGAAGCTTTTGTGGAGGGAGTTTTAAGCCACAGGATCACGGATCTTTCCATGTGCGGCGAAGTATGGGCGGCAGGAGAGATCCCGCTGATGGTGGACGAAGAAGGACGGTCCATCCAGGCGCTGCATCCGGCAGCAGTAGTGGACGGTATCCTGGCAAAGAAAAATCTGGGGACCACAAGGAAAATGGCTCCCGTGACCATTGGCCTGGGCCCCGGCTTTGAGGCCGGCGAGGATGTGGACGTGGTCATTGAGACCATGCGGGGCCACGACCTGGGAAGGATCATCGAGGAAGGAGGCGCCTTCCCAAATACGGGGATACCCGGGACTGTGGCCGGAGTCAGCAAAGAGCGCGTGATCCATTCTCCGGCAGAGGGCGTCATAAAGGCGCAGGCAAAGATCGCGGACCTGGTAGAAAAAGGGCAGGTCCTGGCCCATGTGGGAGGCGTGCCTGTATATGCCTCTGTCACAGGGGTGCTGCGGGGGATCATCCGGGACGGATATCCCGTGAAAAAGGGGATGAAGATCGCGGATATCGATCCCAGAAAGGAAGAAAAACAGAACTGCTACACCATATCCGACAAGGCGCGGTGTATTGCGGGAAGCGTGCTGGAGGTGCTGCTTTCGAAGGGAGTGACGCCATGACAAGGACAGGGAACAGTTTTTTAGAGCTTCTTAAGATTGATGTGGAAGAGAATCCGGTGATCGCCGTGGTGGGCGGCGGCGGAAAGACCAGCCTTATCTTTCAGCTTACAAGAGAGCTGGTGGAGAAAGGAAAGAAAGTGATCATTACCACCACCACCCATATGGCCTATGACCCGGAGCGGCCCTTTGCAGGGAACGTGGATCCGGACGGGATCCAAAGGCTCCTGGACCGGTACGGCTATGTGATCGCCGCAGAAAGACAGGGAGAGGCGGAAAAGGTCAGCGCACTGCCATTAAAGGAGATGGAAGCGCTCACCGGCCTGTGTGACGTCCTGCTGATCGAGGCGGACGGAGCCCGGCAGCATCCGCTGAAGGTACCGGAGGACTGGGAGCCGGTAATCCCGCCTTTTGCGGATCTGGTGGTCAGCGTGGTGGGGCTGGACTGTCTGGGGAAGCCGATCCGGGAGACGGCCCACCGTATGGAGCGCACAGCGGAATTCCTGAAGAAGAGCATGGATGCGCCGGTGACGCCGGAGGATGTGGTAAAGATCGCCTCCTCCATCTGCGGGCTGTTTAAGGACGTAGAGGACCGGGTTTACCGGGTTTATCTGAACAAGGCGGATACACTGCCTGAGAAAGAGCCGGCGGAGATCATTTTAAAGGAGCTTCTTGAGAAGAATACGGTGGCTGCTTATGGAAGCCTTAAAGAAGCGTCGGAACCTTAAAGACATAAGGAGAAGAAAGGATGAAACTTGCACTGATCATGCTTGCGGCAGGGAACAGCAGGCGTTTCCATTCCAACAAGCTCCTTTACCGGATAGAGGGAGCGCCTATGTACCGGAGGATACTGGATAAGCTTCTGAAGGTAAAAAAGAGACTTGAGGAGGAAAGAAGCGGCCTTGCCGTCTCGATAACCATTGTGACCCAGTATGAAGAGATTGGGAAAGCGGGAGAGCAGGAAGGCGTGAAGGTGCTCTATAATCCTCATCCGAATGAAGGGATCTCTTCATCCATAAAGCTGGGGATCAAAGGAAACAGGGAGGCGGACGCCTGCCTGTTTACCGTCTCGGACCAGCCCTGGCTTAAAGAGGACACGATCCGGGAGCTGGCGGAGCTCTTCCTGGATTCCGGGAAGGGGATGGCCTGTGTTTCCCGGGAGGGAAAGCTTGGAAATCCCTGTATTTTTTCCGGGAAATATTTTCCGGAGCTTCTCTCGCTCACAGGAGATACGGGAGGCAGGGCGGTGCTCGCCGCCCGCCGGGAGGACGCCGCGGTCCTGAAGGTAAAGGACAAACGGGAGCTTGTGGATCTGGACCGGCCGAAGGACTTTTTGGCAGAAAAAAAATAGAGGAGCTGTCACGGGACAGCTCCTCGCTTTATTTGGCTTCATTGAAATGATGCTTGGCTGCGTCTTCTTCTACCAGACGGCAGGTTTCCCCGGAGGGATTGGAGATCACGGCTGCGGCTACGATCTCGCAGGGGGGATTTTCTTTGACGCTGTCTACGGCGGCCTTAACTGCCGCTACGTCGCCGCTTAAAAATACAGTGGCGTGTCCGCCGCACTTGGTATGCCAGGTGCGGAATGTAACTTCTGAGGCTTTCAGCATCTGGTCCACCACCAGGATGGCGTTGCTGCTGCCCAGAACCTCTACTAATCCAAATGCTCCATATGTCATAATGCATTTCCTCGCTTTTTCTTTGTTTGCTTTGTTCCTTAAAAAGATCTGCGGACGGTCATTTATTGATCGTCATGCTTAAGGCGATCTCTGTATCTGCGGTAGGAGACGCGATCACGGTATGGGAAACGATATTTCCCAAAGGCTTCGCGGTCTCGAGAGCTACCTCCATAGCTGCCTTCACATCAGAGACGCTTCCGCGGATCTTGACACAGGCGCCGCTTTTCAGACGGTTCCTTTCTACGCTCTGGATCTTTACGTTTGCCGCTTTGGATGCGGCGTCGAGGGCAACGAAGCAGGCTACCAGATTGTCCAGCTCGAAAACCCCAACTGCCATACCATCATATTTCTCTGCCATAATACCTCCCAAAATCTATCTGTTCAGAAATTTTTTACTGTTTTCAGTATACCTTTTTTATCCCAAAAAAACAAGTCATTTTCCCAAAGAAAACCATTGTGCCCTACTTTTAAAAGTACTATAATTTTCTCAAAAGGGGGAACAAATGTGAAAACACATCAGACAGATTTTTCCAGGGGAAGCGTTTACCGGAATATCCTGGAAGTGGCTGTGCCGATGACCTTCGCGCAGCTTTTAAATCTTTTATATAATATCGTGGACAGAATGTATATCGGGAGGATCCCGGAGGTGGGGACCCTGGCTCTTACGGGAGTGGGCCTGTGTTTTCCCATCATCACGCTGATCACGGCCTTTACCTATCTTTTCGGCAATGGGGGCGGCCCCCTGTGCGCCATGGAGCTGGGAAGGGGAAATAAAGAGGAAGCAGAGCGGCTCATGGGAAATACCTTTACCATGCTGGTGCTCACAGGCGTGGTCCTGATGGCCGCCGGACTGCTCTTTTATAAGCCGGTGCTGTACCTGTTCGGGGCCAGTGATGTGACCTTCCCCTACGCCGGGGAATATATCACGATCTATCTCCTGGGTACGGTCTTTGTGATGATCGCGCTGGGAATGAATCCCTTTATCAACAGCCAGGGCTTCGGGAATATGGGGATGCTCACTGTGCTGATCGGGGCGGTGCTGAACATCATCCTGGATCCGCTGTTTATTTTTGTGTTCCATATGGGCGTGCGCGGAGCGGCCATCGCCACGGTGCTTTCCCAGATGGTCTCCGCAGTATGGGTGCTGAAGTTCCTTACCGGAAAGCGGGCGTCCCTGCATTTAAAAAGGGAGGCCATGAGGATCGAGTGGAAGCGGGTAAAGAAGATCGTTGCCCTTGGCGTTTCCGGCTTTATCATGGCCTTTACCAACAGTGCGGTACAGGTGGCCTGCAACGCGACTTTGCAGGTGTACGGCGGGGATCTCTATGTGGGCGTGATGACGGTGCTGAATTCGGTGCGGGAGATCTTTACCATGCCGGTCATGGGTCTTACCAACGGAGCCTCTCCGGTGATGAGCTTTAATTACGGAGAGAAGACCTATGAGAGAGTGAAAAAGGCTATCTGGTTCATTACCGGGGTCTGCTGTGTCTATACGCTGGCGGCGTGGGGGATCCTGCAGGTGATCCCGGAGTTCTTCATCCATCTGTTCAACAATGAGCCGGAGCTGGTGGAAAGGGGCATCCCGGCCCTGCATATATATTTCTTCGGGTTTGTGTTCATGGCCCTGCAGTTTACAGGACAGAGCGTGTTCGTGGCATTGGGAAAAGCGAAGAAAGCCACGTTTTTCTCCCTGTTCCGCAAAGTGATCATCGTAGTCCCCCTGACCATCCTTCTGCCTATGGCGGGAAACCTGGGGGTGGACGGAGTGTTCTGGGCGGAGCCCATCTCCAATCTGGTGGGAGGCTGCGCAAGCTTTTTCACCATGCTGATCACGGTGATGCCGGAATTAAACGGAAAGAAAAAAAGAGAAAGATAAAGATCCGGGGACAGGCGCCATATGTGCGGTGTCAGTCCCCGGATCCTTTTGTTTTGAAATGTTTTCAGAGATGGATCTTCGTTCCGGTCCTGCCCTGGATGCCGTCCTTGGCTTTTTCCAGGAGAGTGATCATGGCGGTCCGTCCGGCGCCGGAGCCGGCGAAGTCGATGGCGGCCTGTACCTTGGGCAGCATGGAGCCGGGAGCGAACTGTCCTTCCTCTATGTACTGCTTTGCCTGGGCTACGGTGAGATCGTCCAGCCACTGTTCGTTTTCCTTGCCAAAGTTTATGGCTACCTTTTCCACAGCGGTAAGGATGATGAGCATATCCGCGTCGATCTGCTTCGCAAGAAGGCAGCTTGCGAAATCCTTATCGATGACGGCGGAAGCGCCCTTTAAGTGGTCTCCCTGGAGGGTGACAGGGATGCCGCCGCCTCCGCAGCAGATGACGATCTTGTTGGCGTCCACAAGGCTGTTGATGGCGTCCTGCTCAACGATCTCCACAGGCTTGGGAGAAGCCACGACCCGGCGGTAGCCACGCCCTGCGTCCTCCTTCATGATGTGCCCGTAAGCTCTGGCCTGGAATTCCGCTTCTTCCTTTGAGAGAAAGTGTCCGATGGGCTTGCTGGGATTTTTGAAGGCCGGATCGTCCGGATCCACACGTACCTGGGTGACTACCGTGACTACCGGCGTGCGCATGAAGCCCCGCTTGCGCAGCTCCTCCCGAAGGGCGTTCTGCAGGTCGTAGCCGATATAGGCTTGGCTCATTGCCACGCAGACGGAGAGGGGCGTGTTGGGCTGGTTTTCGTCCTCACGGGAAAGAGCGGCCATGGCGTTATTGATCATGCCCACCTGGGGGCCGTTTCCATGGACCACGACCACCTGATGGCCTTCTTCGATCAGGTCGCACAGGGCCCGGGCGGTGGTCTTTACGGCGATCATCTGCTCCGGCAGGGTATTGCCAAGGGCATTGCCTCCAAGGGCGATGACGATTCTTTTTCTTTTATACATAAGAGAAGTCCCTCCTTAAAAAAGAACACGGGGCTGTATCGGATACAGCCCCGGCATGAAACATCTGTTATTTCAGGATTCTGGGAGCGGCTTTTACTTCCAGTTTCTTCAGGATGTCCTGAACGTTTTCAAATTTGGAAAGCATGATCATTGCGGCGATCACATAGGGTTTGAAGCTTGCTTCTTTATATAACGGAACTCTGTAGCGGTCGAATACGCTGGCGTCTACCTCACCGGTCTCGCAGCTTACGCCTGTGATATCTGCAGGCAGGCAGTGGAGATAGAGGGCTTTGCCGTCTTTGGTGGTCCTCATCAGCTCTTCTGTGCATGCCCAGTCTTTGTGCTCTGCGTTCTGAGCCAGAAGTTCTTTTTCCAGCTTATCGATGCCGTCGAAGTCGCCTTCGCCGTACAGGTTGGTACGTTTTTCCATGGCTGCGAAGGGCGCCCAGCTCTTTGGATATACGATATCCGCGTCTTTGAAGGCTTCCTCCATGCTGTTGGTCTTGGTAAAGCTTCCGCCGGAAGCAGCGGCGTTCTTTTTCGCGATCTCTTCTACCTCGGGCATTACGTCATAGCCTTCCGGATGAGCCAGGACCACGTCCATGCCGAAACGGGTCATCAGACCGATCACGCCCTGGGGAACGGACAGCGGCTTTCCGTAGGAGGGAGAATAAGCCCAGGTCATGGCAAGCTTTTTCCCTTTCAGGTTTTCTACGCCGCCGAATTCATGGATGATATGGAGCATATCCGCCATACACTGGGTGGGATGGTCCACGTCGCACTGAAGGTTGACCAGAGTGGGGCGCTGCTCCAGGATGCCGTCCCTGTTTCCTTCGGTAACGGCGTCCATGAATTCCTTCTGATATGCATGGCCTTTGCCAATGTACATATCGTCACGGATACCGATCACATCTGCCATAAAGGAAACCATGTTGGCTGTTTCACGTACCGTCTCGCCGTGAGCGATCTGGGATTTTTTCTCATCCAGATCCTGTACGGTAAGGCCCAGGAGGTTGCAGGCGGAAGCGAAGGAGAAGCGGGTACGGGTGGAATTGTCACGGAAGATGGAGATACCCAGGCCGCTTTCAAATACCTTGGTGGAAATATTGTTTTCTCTCATAAAGCGGAGAGCGTCCGCTACGGTAAATACCGCCTCCAGTTCCTCATCTGTCTTGTCCCAGGTCCAGAAGAAATCGTTGTTGTACATTTCTTTAAAATTCAGACGGTTCAGCTTATCGATATAATCCTGTAAAGTTTTCATGATCATTTATTCTCCTTTTTCTTTTCTATATGTAATGAAAGGGCAAACGCCGGGGTTATCTGCAGTATGCGCCGGGAAGTGCGGCATATACGGCCGCGCATCTTACCAGGTCGTCTTTCCAGGTCTTTTCGTTTGGAGCATGGGCCTGTGCCTCGGCTCCCGGACCGAATCCGATGCAGGGGATCTGATTGCGTCCCATAATGGATACGCCGTTGGTGGAGAAGGTCCATTTATCTGTGAGGGGGCGGGCCTTTCTCATGGCTTCGGTTTCGGCATTGCCCTGGCGCTCCTCGCCGTAAAGTCCCTTGTAGGCTTCCTCAAGAGCCTTTGTCACCTTGTGGTCTTTCGGGATGACCCAGGTGGGGAAGTAGCATTCGATGGGATAGACCAGCTCTGTCCAGGAGGGACGGGAATATTCGTACATGGAAACCGTTACGTCCCCGCCGTATTTCTTTACCGCAGGAAGCGCGCGGATCTCATCCAGACAGCTTTCCCAGGTTTCTCCGGCGGTCATGCGGCGGTCCAAGGATACGGAGCAGGAATCTGCCACCGCGCAGCGGCTGGGGGAGGTAAAGAAGATCTCGGAAACGGTGATGGTGCCGCGGCCCAGGAAGTTTGCCTCTTCCCATTCCGGATTGTATTTTTTATCCAGCATTTTTACCAGACCTTTGATCTCTGTGCCTTCTTCTGCATCGTTTTCATTTAAGGAGCGTACGTCCTGAAGGATATCGGCCATTTTATAGATGGCATTGTCGCCGCGCTCCGGGGCGGAACCGTGGCAGGAAACGCCTTTTACATCCACGCGGATCTCCATACGGCCGCGCTGGCCGCGATAGATACCGCCGTCGGTAGGCTCTGTGGAGACTACGAATTCCGGGCGTACCTTGTCTTCATTGATGATGTACTGCCAGCACAGCCCGTCGCAGTCCTCTTCCTGGACGGTACCCGTTACCAGCACCTGATATTTGTCGTTTAAAAGACCAAGGTCTTTCATGATCTTTGCGCCGTATACGGCAGATACGATGCCGCCCATCTGGTCGGAGGTTCCACGGCCGCCGATCTCGGTCTCGGACTCAAAGCCTTCGTAGGGATCAAACTCCCAGTTGCTGATATTTCCGATACCCACCGTATCGATGTGGGCGTCGTAGCCGATCAGGGTCTTGCCGCTGCCCATATAGCCCAGGACATTTCCCATGGGATCGATCTCCACCTTGTCGAAGCCCACCTTTTCCATTTCTTCTTTAATGCGCAGGATGTGGCCTTTTTCTCCGGCGCTTTCTCCGGGGATGCGGACCAGGTCCCGCAGGAATCTGGTCATGTCGGCTTCATAGCCTTTGGCTGCTTCGTGAATTTTGTTATAGTCCATAATGAAGTTCCTCCTTCTTCCGATTTGTTTATCTGCTCATGGATTTGTCTGTTCCGTATAAACCGTCCCATACGATCTCCCGGTAACGGACGGGATCGGTGTCTCCCTCTGTGGAGATGACCAGGACGCTGGAATTTTCGTCAAGCTTTAAGGCGGCTTTCAGGTCTGCGGCGTCTTCGTCATGAAGGGCGGTGTAGCACAATCCCAAAGGAACGGATCCGGATTCGCCGGACACGATGCGGGGATCGTCCTTCAGAGGATTTGCGTAGATACGTGTGGCCTTTGCGCTCATCCAGTCCGGGCAGGAGGCAAAGACAGATACATGGTTCCTTAAGATATCCCAGCCGATGGTATTTCCTTCCCCGCAGGCAAGGCCGGCCATGATCGTTTCAAGATCGCCCGCCACATTTACCAGATGCCCGTCTTTCGCCATGGCGGAGCGGTAGAGGCAGTCGGCTGCGCTTGCTTCGCACACCACCATCACAGGGGGATTTTCCCGGTACTTGTTTGCAAAATATCCTACCACCGCTCCGGCAAGGGAACCGACGCCGGCCTGTACGAATACATGGGTGGGGCGGTCAACGCCGTCCTCTTTAAGCTGCCGGTCCGCTTCCATGACCATGGTGCCGTAGCCCTGCATGATCCAGGAGGGGATTTCCTCATAGCCTTCCCAGGCAGTATCCTGGACAATGATGCCGTGCTCGGTCCTGGCCGCTTCTGCGGCGGCCATCCGGACGCAGTCGTCGTAATTTACTTCTTCTATGGTCACCACAGCGCCTTCCTTGGCGATGTTGTCAAAACGGGTTTTCGTGGTGCCCTTTGGCATCCGTACCACAGCCTTCTGGCCCAGGCGTCTGGCAGCCCAGGCAACGCCCCGTCCGTGGTTTCCGTCGGTGGCGGTAAAGAAGGTGGCCTGGCCAAATTCTTTTCTCAACTCTTCTGAGGAGAGTACGCTGTAGGGCAGTTCACTGATGTCCCGGCCCAGCTCCTTGGCGATATAACGTCCCATGGCGTAAGAGCCGCCTAAAACCTTGAAGGCGTTCAGGCCGAAGCGGTAGGACTCGTCCTTGCAATAAATGTTTTTTACACCCAGATACTCTGCAAGAGCGGAAAGCTTCTGCAGGGGAGTGACATCGTACTGGGGAAAGCTTTTGTGGAATTCGTTGGCTTTTTTTACGTTTTCTTCGGACATCAGGTCCAGATACTTGTCATCGGACCGGGAAACTTCGTTCCTCGTCCATTTCAGTCCTTCTGTCATACATGCGACCTCCTTAATATTTTTATATGTATAACTTTCCTTTATTTCCTATTCTCATCATACCATAAAATCAGCATTTTGCAATAAGAAAATACAAAAACTTTTAGGTTTTTCAAAAAATATTTAGGGTTCTTGTGGACAGGGATCTTCTATGATAAAATAAATACGGATTTTGTGCTTTACAGCGCCGGATCCGGCCTGAAAAAGGGCAGAGGAGGGCGTTTGAATTTATTACAGGAGGAAATTGAACATGGCGGTATTTCGTACCTTTAAGGCACTGCGCCCGGTTCCGGAAAAAGCGGAGCAGGTAGCGGCTCTTCCCTATGATGTGGTGAGCAGAGAGGAGGCTGCGGCTATCGGAGAAAAAAATCCTTATTCCTTTCTCCATATAGACCGGGCGGAGATCGACCTGGGACCGGAAGTGGGGCTGTATGAAGACCAGGTATATGCAAAGGCCAGAGAAAATCTGGAGAAAATGGAAAAAGAGGGGATCCTTGCAGAGGACAGGGAACCTTTTTATTATATATATGAGCTGACAAGGAAAGGAAAGACCCAGACCGGAGTGGTGGGCTGCGCTTCCATTGACGATTATCAGCAGGGGATCATCAAACGGCATGAGCTGACCCGGGAAGAAAAGGAACAGGACCGGATCCGTCATGTGGATACCTGCAGTGCAAATACCGGCCCTATCTATCTTACCTGCCAGTATACAGAAGAACTGAAGGACGTGCTGAAACGCTGGAAGGAAGAGCATCCGGCAGTTTATGACTTTACTGCGGACGACGGGGTGATCCACCGGGTATGGGTGATCGATGAGGAAGAAAAGATCGGGTTTATCGGCAGAGAGTTTGCCGGGATCCCTTCTTTGTATATTGCGGACGGACACCATAGGGCGGCGTCTGCAGTGAAGGTGGGATTAAAGAGAAGAGAAGAGCATCCGGGGTACACGGGAGAGGAAGAATTTAATTTCTTTTTGTCCGTGGTATTTCCTTATGAGGAGCTGACGATCCTTCCTTATAACAGAGTGGTGCTGGATCTGAACGGGCTTGAGGAAAAAGCTTTTCTGGGAAGCCTGAAGTTTAATTTTGAACTGATGCTGATGCCGGGATTTCCCTGTAAGCCGGTGGAAAAGCACTGTATGGGAATGTATCTGGGCGGCGAATGGTATCATCTGCGCGCCTGGGAGGACGTTTATGCGTCACAGGATGTAGTGGGGCAGTTGGATGTGTCCATCCTCCAGGAAAAGGTTCTGGGGCCGGTCCTGGGGATCAGGGATCCCCGGACAGACGGCCGGATCCGGTTCGTAGGCGGCATCCGGAAGATGCAGGAGCTGATGGACATGGCGGATAAGAGCCATGGGGCTGCATTTGTGATGTATCCTACTTCTATGGAGGATCTGATGCGGATCGCCAATGAAGGGAAGCTGATGCCGCCGAAATCCACATGGTTTGAGCCGAAGCTGCGGAGCGGGCTGTTTATCCATAAGATTTAAGCTGCGGATATGAGAAAATCATAAGACAGATAGCAGAGGAGGTGGAATTGTGAGCAAAGTGTTTAATGTGACAGGAGCATGTGTTCCTTGGAAACACTATATGGCAGATATGACCGGACGTGTCAGAGAAATTCGGAAAATGGTGGATGCGGGGGAGTACTTTACGATCAATCGGGCGCGCCAGTATGGAAAGACAACTACTCTGATGGCACTGGATAGAGGATTAAAGAAGGACTATTTGGTGATATGGCTGGATTTTCAGTCACTGGGAAGTGCGTCTTACCAGAACGAAAATGTATTTGCCCTGTCCTTTCTGCAGATTTTCTGCCAGGAACTGGAACGGCACAGGACAGAGGGAATCTCGGATCTTTCTGATACTATATCAGAAATGCAGACTATTTTGAAAGCGAAGGATACGGAATTTGACCTGATGAAATTATTCACGCTGCTTCTAGATTTCTGCCGCAATAGCATCAGGAAAGTGGTATTGATGATCGATGAAGTGGACAGCGCGTCAAACAATCAGGTTTTCTTGGATTTTTTAGCCCAGCTTCGAAGCTATTATCTGGCAAGAGACACCAAGGGAATCCTCACCTTTCACTCGCTTATTCTGGCAGGCGTCTATGATATCAAAAATCTGAAAAGCAAAATCCGGCGCTCGGAAGCCGGAAAGACGAACAGTCCGTGGAACATTGCGGCTGACTTTGAAATAGATATGAGTTTGTCCAGAGATGGAATCATAGGAATGCTTCAGGAGTATGAGCAAGACTATCATACAGGAATGGACATTTTTGAAATGGCAGATCAGCTTTTGGACTACACCTGCGGATATCCATTCTTGGTTTCCAGACTTTGTAAACTGATGGATGAGAAAATAGGCGGGACAGACGAAAAATCAAAAAAGAAGGCAT
>DXBU01000115.1 GCA_019116385.1 Candidatus Blautia faecigallinarum
AGAAGGGCGGCGGTATTTTCTTCTTTACCTTCGCCCGATTATCAATGGTGCAGGAAATTATTATATCGAAGCGCGTACCCGAAGTCTTGGAAGGACAGATATTATTGTGGACTATCGAGGAGAACAGTTTGTGATTGAAACGAAAATCTGGCATGGAAACGCTTACCATTCCCGGGGTGAGAAGCAACTGGCAGATTATTTGGAGGATTACGGGCTCCAAAAGGGCTATATGCTCAGTTTTAATTTTAACCGGAACAAGAAAATCGGTGTTCAGGAAATGGAAGTGAACGGGAAAAAAATTGTTGAGGCTGTTGTGTAGAGAGCAAATACGGATTTTCTCTTTTAATATAGAGAAAATCCGTATTTTATGTGCGAATTACTATTTTTGAAAGAAGTAATGGTATCTGTTTAATCCTCCGCCGCCTTGTTGATGCAGGCAATGGCGTTCAGGCTTCTTGGATAGCCGATATAGGGCAGGCACTGGGAAACTACTTTAATGAGGAATTCTTTGCTGCTGCCCAGATTCATGTTGCCTTTGGCGTGGGAGATAAGCTGCGGTTCGCAGCCGCCCTGGGCAAAGAGGAAGCAGAAGGTGATCATTTCACGCTGCTTTAGGTTCAGTCCGGTACGGGTGTAATAGTCCCCGAAGCAGTTGGCTGCGAGCCAGCGGTTGATATGGCCTGCTTTCCAGGCCTCCTTCATATGCCCGCCAAAGATCTGGACCTGGGCCTGGATACCTTTTTCCAGACGGTCTTCCAGTGTGGTCGTGGCCTGACCTTCCAGGGGAAGCTTTACGCCTCTGGAGATAAGGATATCATTTGCCGCGTCCAGGAAAGGGCGGACGCGTCCGATACCCAGATAATCCACAGCCTGGTAAACGATCTCCTTGAGCATTACCGGAGTCAGGCCGTCGTCCAGTGCCCGGGGAACTTCCAGCCGGAACTCGTCGATGCCCTGACAGCCCATCAGGACGGCAGTGACGGCCATATGCCGTGTGACCGCGTCCAGCTGCTGGCCTTCTTCATTTACCACTTCGTCAAAAGCGAAATGTTCAAAACGCCGGGTAAATTCCGGATCTGTGTGGTGATAATCTTTCATAACGGTACCTCCTTGTAAGATGATCTTATTATAATCCCCCTATGGAAACATGTCTAATACTTATATTGAATCATGATAAATGCCTGAAATGTATTTCCGCCTGCGTTATATGGAACGCAGGCGGCTTTTTATGGACGGGCAGATAAGAATGGCGATGAGCATTTTTATGATGTCTCCCGGGATAAAAGGGATCACGCAGGTGCCAAGAGCAGCTAGAACACCGGATTCCATGATCAGACAGAACCAGGCAGTACCGAAAGCGTACAATACGGCGGTGCCCAGGAGCATGGCGAGAAACTGGAGGATCCGGCTTTTAAAACGGCGGATGATCACTCCGGCAATGACTGCCATAGGGATAAAGCCGATGATGTAACCGCCGGTAGGCCCCAGCAGCTTGGCCGGTCCTCCGGAAAAACCGGAAAATACAGGGACTCCCGCCAGACCGATGAGCATATACACCGTATAACTGACAACCGTCATCTTCCAGCCCAGCAGATACAGAGAAATGTAGAGGACCAGGTTTGTCAGGGTGACGGGAACCGGGCCGATGGGGATGGAGAGGGGAGCCAGTATGCAGGTCACGGCGGTCATCAGAGCCGTTACGGTTAAAAGAAATACCTTATTTTTTCTGCCTGTGCTGGCAGAAGAGATAGATTCATACATGTTTTTTCCTTCTTTCCTGTAAATCAGATCTTGATGCTTATTTCACCGGAAGACAGGCAGTCTGTCGTTCCGTCTTCGTATTTTACGATCAGCCGGCAGCTATTGTCGATGTCAAGGGCGGCCGCTTTTTTTGGCCGGCCAGGGAGAAGGACCTGTATCTCACGGCCAAGCACCAGGCTGCGCTGCCGGTAATTTTCTATATAGTCTGTTTCCTGCGCCGTGCAGTAAAAGGTCATGAAATGATTTAAAAATTCTGCGGCAAGACGGTTTTTCCCGTCATTCTCCTTCCGGGAGAAAACAGAGCCTGCGATATCCCGGATCTCTTCTGGGAAGCCCTGGGCGGGCGGCGTGACGTTGAACCCGATCCCCAGGACCGCGTATTCAAGAAAACCATCCTCCAGGCCAAAAGACGCTTCTGTGAGGATCCCGCAGACCTTACGGCCTTCCACATAAATATCGTTGACCCATTTGATCAGGGCCTGTTTTCCGGATACCGCCTCTATGGCTTCGCAGGCGGCGACGGCGGCCATGGTGGTCAGCCGGACTGCCTGGGCGGAAGAATAATGCCGTGGCCGCAGGACCAGGCTCATATAAACGCCGCTTCCGGAGGGGGAGTAAAAGCTGCGTCCCCTTCGGCCTCTGCCGCCGGTCTGGCTTCCGGCGATCACGGTATATCCGTCAGGCGCCCCGGCGGCTGCTTTTTCCCGGGCGAATGTATTTGTGGAATCCAAAGAGGGCATCACTGTAAGGGTAAGCGCCGAACAGACTTCCTTCAGATACTTCTGAATGCCCTGGACGGAAAGAATATCCGTTTCCACGGAAAGACAATATCCTTTATTGCGCACCGCTTCGATCTGGTATCCCCCTTCCTGGAGAGCTTTTACCGCTTTCCAGACAGCCGTACGGGAGATCCCGAGCTTTTCTGCGATATCTTCTCCTGAAAAAAAGATCCCTTTATGATTTTCAAAAAGTGAAAGTAAACGTTCCTTCGTTCCCACAGGATCCACCCTCCCCTGTTAGAATAGACTTTTCTGCAATAAAAAAGCTTTTTTACTATACTCCGATGGTAACATATCTCTTTTTGAATGTCAACTACAAATAATATATTGGTTAACAATCTAAACTGCTTTGGTAAGCGGGCGGAGAGAATTTATTTTCACAGTGGAAAATGCATTCTGGGCTATGTATAATAAAGAAAAGGCAAAAATACTGCAGCACAGGAGAACAAAACATGATCAGGATCGCTATCGTAGATGATGAAGGACCCTTCCGGGACAGGATCGAAGAGATCGCGTCCGGCGCCCTGGGAGGGGAAACGGCAGAAACAGAGATAAAAAAATACCCCGACGGCATCTGCTTTTATGAAGCAGTCAGCGCCGGAGAGACCTTTGATATCCTGCTGGCGGATATCCAGATGGCCGGTATGGACGGGATGGAGCTGGGCAGGAAGATACGGAGAGAGAATCCGGGGATGTATATCATCTTTGTCACCTCTTATGAGGAGTATGCGGCGGAGAGCTACCGTATCGATGCATATCAGTATATCCTTAAGCAGGATCTGAAAAGCCGCCTGCCCGGGGTGCTCCGGGAACTGGCGGGAAAGCTTTCGGACCGGGAACGTGCCTTCCGGATCCTGGGAACCGGGGCTGAAAAAGCAAAGATCCCCTATGGGGATATTTTGTATCTTTATAAATCAAAAGGCGCAAAATATGTGAATTATGTCACCGAAGAGGGGATTTTCCGGGAGCGCATCTCCCTGGATACCCTTTTAAAAGAACTGGACACCCGCATTTTTCTGCCGGTGGAACGGGGATATGTGGTAAATATGCAGCGGATACGCAGGATCAGCGGGGATACCCTCTATCTGGAAAAAGGATACGAGGTACAGGTGAGCAGAGCCCGCCTGGCAAAGGTGAAGCAGGAGATCAGCCGCTGCTGGGGAGGAAACGCATAATGGCAGAGATCATAAAATGGACGGCAGATACGGCGGCTGTCTGGATCCTTCTGGAGATTTTGGAGACAGCGCTGTATTTTTATCTGGTCTGCGGGATTCTTCCCAATATCAGAAACATGGGAAGAAAAGAAAAAATCATTCTGTATACAGTATTTTCCGTTACAGTATGCCTTGCCGCCGGGAAATACCGGATCGGTTCTATCTTCAGCAGTCTGGCTTTTTTTTACGGAATCCTTCTCCTTATACTGGGTACCTGGATCGCTTACAGGAAAAACCTGCTGCTGATCAGCGGGCTTGTTACGGCTTATAATTCTTTCATCCTTCTCCTGATTTATCTGTCCGCGTTTGTAGTGTCTCTTTTGGCATCCGGCACGAAGGTTCCGGTATTGGACCGGCTCCTTGCAGGAGGGGGTTCCAATGGGATCTTTTGTCTGCTCCGCCTGTGGGTGCTGGCCCTTCTTTTTCCCTTTGTAAAGAGGCTGCGGCGCCGGGAAATCTTCGGACGGATCCGGGAATATGAAAAGCTGCTGCTTATCCTGGGGATCATCCTTTCTGTCCTTGTGCTGGAATACCAGAATGTGCTGGAATACGGCTTTTATTATCTGCCCGTCAGCACCCCGGCAGTAACGGACGCCCTTCGGAACAGTCTTTTAAGCCTGCTGACATCGGCAGTTCTTTTGACGGCGGCAGGGATCCTGCTCTTTAAGAACAGGACGATCCGCAATGAAAACAATCTTCTGCTTATGAAGGATGAGATGGAACAGCAGAAATATCAGGAGATACGCGCGGCTGTAGAGAAAAACAGGGAACTGGTACACGATGCAAAAAATCATTACCTTCTGATCCGGGAATACTTAAGGAGCAAAGACTATGAGAGCCTGGAAAACTATGTGACCGGTCTTCAGGAAAATTTTGTAAGGACAGATTCCTGGGTGTATACAGGAAATCACGTGCTGGAT
>DXBU01000116.1 GCA_019116385.1 Candidatus Blautia faecigallinarum
GCAGCCCTGGGTCTTTACTGCCGCGATGGTGGTATCGGAGATCATAGAAAGATTGTCACCAAACATGGCGCCGCCTACCACCGCGCCGGCGCAGACAGCCATAGAATACCCGGTCTTTTCACTGATCTCCACTGCAATGGGCGCCAAAGCCGCAATGGTTCCCATAGACGTTCCCATAGAAACAGAAATAAAACACCCGATCACAAACAGGCCTACCACTGCCACGCTGGGCGGCAGCACGCTGAGGCCCAGGTTTACCGCGCTGTCCACACCGCCGGCTGCGGTCACTGCTCCGGAAAAGGCGCCTGCCGCCAGAAAGATCAGGCACATGGTGATGATGTTGTCATCCCCTACGCCGGAAGCGATCAAATGTATCTTTTCATCAAAGGTATGCTTCCTGTCCTGGACAAAGGCGACCAGCAGGGCCAGCAGAAAGCCTACAATGGCAGGCATGGTGTTGAAATCTCCTGTAAGAAATCCTGCCCCCAGAAAGATCACCAGAAAAAACAGGATCGGAAGCAGTGCCGATGCCCTTCCCTTTTTGTTTTCACTCATACTGTTTTCCTCCTTCGGTCCATATAAAGAATTTTTCCTAAATATCATCTCACATTCCCCATGATTTCGCAAGGCTTTCCTGCATTCTTGTATATAATCTGCTGTTTTTTCTTTTTAAATCCTCTTTTTTTCTATGCATATAGCACAAAATATGTTTCTTTTTAAAAATCTTGAAAAAAATTTTTTCTCACACTCTTTTCTTTTTTAACACTTTAGTGTATAATAACGCTGAAAAAAATCTTGAAAATGACGAGGAGGAATTATTATGTCTTATACTGAAGAAGTATACGAGAGAGTCGTAGCGCAGAATCCAGGCGAGCCGGAATTCCATCAGGCAGTAAAAGAAGTGCTGGATTCTCTGAAAGTGGTAATTGACAAAAACGAAGAAGAGTACCGTAAGCTTTCCATCCTGGAACGTCTTGTTGAGCCGGAAAGGATCGTTTCCTTCCGTGTTCCCTGGGTAGATGACAAGGGCAATGTACAGATCAACAAAGGCTATCGTGTACAGTTCAACAGTGCCATCGGCCCGTACAAGGGCGGATTAAGATTCCATCCTTCTGTAAACCAGAGCATTCTTAAATTCTTAGGTTTTGAGCAGATCTTCAAAAATTCCCTCACCGGTCTTCCTATCGGCGGCGGAAAAGGCGGTTCCAACTTTGATCCCAAAGGCAAATCCGACAGAGAAGTTATGGCTTTCTGCCAGAGCTTTATGACTGAGCTTTGCAAATACATCGGCGCGGATACCGACGTACCGGCTGGTGATATCGGTGTAGGCGGACGTGAGATCGGCTATCTTTTCGGACAGTACAAGAGGATCCGCGGGCTTTACGAAGGCGTTCTTACCGGAAAAGGCCTTACCTACGGCGGTTCCCTGATCCGTACCCAGGCTACCGGATACGGCGTTGTTTATATGCTCAACGAGATCATGAAGGCACATAAAGATTCTCCGGAAGGAAAGACCGCTGTTGTGACCGGTTCCGGAAATGTTGCCATCTACGCAGTAGAAAAGCTCACCCAGCTTGGAGGCAAAGTCGTTGCTATGAACGACTCCAACGGCTACATCTACGATCCAAACGGAATCAATCTTGACGTAGTAAAAGATATCAAAGAAGTAAAACGCGGACGTATCAAAGAGTACGCAGACCGTGTACCGGGCTCCACTTATACCGAAGGCAAAGGCATCTGGAATATCAAATGTGACATCTACCTTCCCTGCGCAACCCAGAACGAGCTGGATATCGACGGCGCAAAGACACTGGTGGCAAACGGCTGCAAATATATCGTAGAAGGCGCGAACATGCCTACTACTCTTGAGGCGACCACTTATGTTATGGAAAACGGCGTTCTCTTTATGCCGGGCAAGGCTGCAAACGCAGGCGGTGTTGCTACTTCCGCACTGGAAATGAGCCAGAACTCCATGAGACTGTCCTGGACCGCAGAAGAAGTTGACGAAAAACTTCACAACATCATGAAGGACATCTTCAAAAAGGTTGACGATGCCGCAAAACGCTACGACATGCCGGAAAACTATGTAGTTGGCGCAAACATCGCAGGTTTTGAAAAAGTTGTAGACGCTATGAAGGCGCAGGGCATCGTTTGATCCCCATTTGCTCTTTGAACTTTTTTAACTAAGCATAGGCAAGGCTTTCCCGGAAACCTATAGTTTTCTGGAAAGCCTTTTTTTGTTCCTTTCTTTATGGACGCAGATAATTCCGCATGGTCTTCAGGGCATTTTTTTCCAGCCGGCTTACCTGTGCCTGGGAAATGCCGATCTCATCTGCCACCTCCATCTGGGTCTTCCCCTGATAAAACCGCAATTCGATAATGTGCCGTTCCCTCTCTCCCAGCCGGCCCATGGCTTCCCGCAAAGAAAGATTTTCGATCCACCGGTCTTCTTTATTTTTTTTGTCGCTGATCTGATCCATTACATACAGGGTATCGCCCCCTTCTGTATAGACCGGTTCAAAAAGGCTCACCGGATTCTGGATGGCATCCATGGCATACACGATCATTTCCTTGTCCACTCCGATCTCTTTGGAGATCTCACTTATGGTCGGTTCTTTGGAGTTCTTCTTCACATAGTTTTCCTTGGCATAGATAGCCTTGTAGGCAATATCCCGCAAAGAGCGGCTGACCCGGATCGAATTGTTATCCCTTAGGTATCTGCGTATCTCTCCTATGATCATCGGGACGGCATATGTGGAAAACTTAACGTTTAAGGTGGTATCAAAGTTATCAATAGCCTTAATAAGGCCAATGCAGCCGATCTGAAAAAGGTCGTCCGCATTTTCACTGCTGTTGGAAAAACGCTTGATCACACTTAAGACCAGCCTCAGATTGCCTTTGATGTATAATTCACGGGCTTTTTCGTCCCCATCCTTGATTCTTTTGAAAAGCTCGTCTTTCTCCTCGGTTTTCAAAACAGGAAGCCTCGATGTATTTACTCCGCAAATTTCCACTTTATTAAGCGCCATCTGAATTATCCTCCTTATTGTCTTTTGCTATTTAAAATGATTCCAAGACAGAAGGATAAATATACTTTTTTTGCAAAAATATAAAAAATATAAGCCCTTGACAATTCCGCCAAAGGCCTGTGTATTTTTCAGTTTTCTTTATGGAAACACTTTTCTTCCTGGATCTTTACCAGGATAATATCCTCCCCGATCTGGCAGATACATTCCCAGGGGATCACGTATTCGCTGTCACGTCCAAAAAAGCTGCAGAATCTGGCCGGCCCCGGCACGATCAGAGACAGGATCCTGCCGCTTTTGCAGTCAAATTCCAGATCCGCAGGACACCCCAGGCTCCTGCAGGTGCAGGCGTTGATGATTTCTTTTTGCCTTAATTCACATAAACGCATAACATTACCTGTTTTTTCAAAATTTATGTAAAAACCAAGAAAAATATGCATGTCCGTTTATTGACAGAAAAACCACACATCAAGTATAATGAGAACTACAGAAAGGGGAGGATCCTGTGAAGTGTCCATTTTGTAATCAGGAGAATACCAGAGTCGTGGACTCACGTCCGGTAGAGGATAACAATTCCATACGCCGCCGGCGTATGTGCGATGCCTGCGGCAAACGTTTTACCACCTATGAAAAAATAGAGACCATTCCTTTAAGCGTTATAAAAAAAGACCAGAACCGGGAACAGTACAGCCGTTCCAAAATTCAGGACGGTGTTCTGCGCGCCTGCTACAAACGTCCTATCCCTGTTAAAAAAATAGAGGAAATGATCGATTCCATAGAAGGAGAGATTTTTAATACCGAGGAAAGAGAGATTTCCAGTACCAAGATCGGAGAGATCGTTATGGAGCATCTGCGCAGCCTGGATGCGGTTGCCTATGTGCGCTTTGCGTCTGTATACCGGGAATTCAAAGACGTGAGCACCTTCATGGACGAATTAAAAAAATTTATGAATTAAAAAACTTCCGCATATGCCGGGGCATATGCGGAAGTTTTTGATTTATGATCCTTATTCCTTGAGTGCTTTTTCCAGTTCTTCTATCACGATCTTCAGAGCTTTGATCCTGGCGTATTTTTTATCCACAGATTCCAGTATATGCCAGGGTGCATAGGCAGTACTTGTTTTTTGGAGCATTTCGTTAACAGCTACTTCATAATCGTCCCATTTTTCCCGGTTTCTCCAGTCCTCGTCTGTGATCTTCCACCGTTTTTCCGGATTATTCTGCCGATCGGTAAATCTGGCCAGCTGGGTGTCCTTATCGATCTGTACCCAGAATTTAATGATCACTGCGCCCCAATCCACAAGTTCTTTTTCAAATTCATTCATTTCGTTGTAAGCCCGTCTCCAGTCATTCTCACTGCAGAATCCCTCCAGGCGTTCTACCATAACACGTCCGTACCAGGTACGGTCAAAGATCGCCACATGTCCATCCTTTGGAAGCCTTGTCCAAAATCTCCATAAATAATGGCGTGCTTTCTCATGAGGCTCCGGACTGGCAATGGGATGCACTTCAAATCCTCTTGGATCCAGCGCCTCGGTGATCCTCTTGATGTTTCCGCCTTTTCCTGCTGCGTCCCAGCCTTCATAGGTGATGATCACCGGCACCCGCATCCGGTATACCCGGTTGTGAAGGTCTCTCAGTTTCTTCTGCAGCCGTTTTAACTCGGTTTTGTATTCTTCCTCATCGATCACCTTATCCGCCAGCTCGATGTCCTTTAATTTCGGCATCTTTACCAGCGGGAACACGTTCTGAAGAAGGGGTACGGAATGGGCGCTGTTCTGCATGGCCGTCTCGATCCCGGCGATCATAGTCTCCAGCACCTGCAGCTCCGCCCATTTTTTATCCAGGGCGTCTATGATATACCAGGGAGCTGTAGAAATATTGGTATCGGAAAGATACCGGTCGAATACCTTTCTGCACTTTTTATAATGTGTATTCTGCCAGTGGTCAAAATCGGCCACCCGCCATTTCGTGTCCTCTCCTACAAGGAGCTTATCCAGACGTTTTTTCTGTTCCTTCTGGTCGATATGCATAAAAAATTTCAGAAGAAGATAGCCATTGTCTGTAAGCTGGCGCTCAAACCGCTTGATGCTGTCGATCCGCTTGGCATATCCATCCCCTGACAGACTGCCGTTTAAGCAGTCCTTTGTCGTCTCCTCCATCCATCCGGCGTCCAGAAGGGTAAACTTTCCTGCTTCCGGGATCTGCTTCATATACCGGTACAAAAAGGGCCGGCGCAGCTCTTCTTCCGTAGGAGCGGACATGGTTGCCACTTTAAAAAAGCGGGGATCGATATTCTTAATAACCTTACCGATCATGCTTCCCTTTCCGGCCGCGCCCCAGCCTTCAAAGAGTACCAGGACAGGCAGCTTGTGCTCCTTGATCTGCATCTGCAGTTCATAAAGCCTTGCCCGTGCTTTTGTCAATCGTTCCTTTAATTCCTCCTGGGAAGGAATTTCCGCCTGAATCCAATTTTTCAGCATACGATCACCTCTTTTTCTGTATTATTTCCTTCGCTTTATAAATAATAGGTTTATTATAGCATAGTTCCTGTTTTATTGCGACTATTATTCGGATTTTCCCAGAATTTTTTTCGCATTTCCGGGGATTTTCAATCACCTCGGTGTCGGATCTTAAATCCTTTATGGATATCGTCCTTTACCAGAAAAGAGGCACGTTTTATCGAATCCCGGCCAAACCTGTCCCGGATCTGATCCACCGCGGTGTCCATCTGTTCCCATTTTTCATATCCGCCGTCGTCAAAAAGTGAGAGCTGTCTGGCTTCTTCCTCCCGGGTCCTGCTGGTCTGGATGCCCAGAAGCCGGATCGGCCGGCCGTCCCAGAGCTCGTCAAACAGGCTGCAGGCACTTTGGTAGATCTCGTTGGTAATATCTGTTGCATGGGGAAGCACACTTTGATGGGACTGCTTTTTTAGCTGGCTGTCCTTGATCGTCACGCTGACCACCTGTATCTTCACCCCATCCCTGCGCAGCCTGGCGCCCACAGATTCCGCCAGGGCCAGAAGGACCGTTTTGGCAGCTTCCCGGTCTGTCACGTCAAAGCTTATGGTGGTGCTGTTCCCGTAGCCCTTATTCGCCTCCGGTTCTGTCTGCACAGGAGAAAAATCTATGCCGTTGGCAAACCTCCATATGCTCTCCCCCTGTTTTTTCAAGGTCTTATTCAGCAGGGAAAGATCTGTGCGCGCCAGTTCTCCGATGGTACGGATCCCCATAGCCTCCAGCTTTGCCACTGTGCTCTTTCCCACAAAGAGCAGGTCGCCCACAGGAAGAGGCCACATTTTTTCTTCGATCTCTTCCGGAAAAAGGGTATGTACCCGGTCCGGCTTCTGAAAATCCGAAGCCATCTTTGCCAGATATTTGTTGCTGGAGATCCCGATGTTTACCGTAAAGCCCAGCTCCTCCCGGATCCTGTCCTTGATCCTTTTGGCCGCTTCTTCCGGCTCTCCGAAAAGGGTCCTGGTCCCGGTCATGTCCACAAATGCCTCGTCGATGGAGTACTGCTCCACATCCGGGGAATAGTCCTTTAAAATTTCCATGAACGCCCGGGAATTTTCTTTATACAGCTCATAGTTGGCCGGGGCAAGATACAGGGACGGACATTTTCTCCGGGCTTCCAGGATGCTTTCTCCGGTGCGGACACCGAACGCCTTGGCCGCCATGGATTTTGCCAGGATGATCCCCCTCCGCTTCTTTTCGTCTCCGCCGATGGCGGCAGGGATCGTCCGCAGATCCGTACTCTCCCCCAGCACCTTCAGCCGGTATACCGCTTCCCAGGATAAAAACGCAGAATTTACATCAATATGAAAAATCACCCGTTCCTTCACAGGCACCACCTCCTTTCCGCCTAAGGCCACAGGCCGCCCCAATACCCCGGTCTGTGATCCCCATTCCTTTATCCGGACGCCTGTCTACAGGCATCCTGGCAAAAAAGCCTCCCGCAGGATCACGGAAGGCTTTGGTTTTCTTACTTGTCAATGACCGGGATCTCCGTAGTATCTTTTTGATCCAGATCCTTTAAATATTTCTTCGTCTCCCTTACCACCACGTTAGATAAGAGCAGTACGGCCACAAGGTTGGGGATCGCCATCATGGCGTTCAGGATATCCGCAATGGTCCATACCAGGTTCAGAGACGCCACCGGCGCGATCGCCGCGATGATCACATAAAGGACACGGTAAGGGATCAGGCCCTTCTTTCCCGCAAAATATTCCACGCACCGTTCCCCGTAGTATGCCCATCCAAGAACCGTAGAATAGGCAAAGGAAATGATGCCGATCACCAGGATCGCCGGCCCCAGCACAGGGATCTGGGAAAAGGCAAGGGTTGTCAGGATTCCGCCGTCAGAAATGGAGCCCATATCGATGGCCGGATTTTTCATGATACTGGTCACCAGTACCATTCCGGTCATGGCGCACACGATCACGGTGTCCCAGAAGGTACCGGTACTGGATACCAGCGCCTGGCGCACCGGGTTCCTGGTCTGTGCCGCTGCTGCCGCGATAGGCGCGGAGCCCATGCCGGATTCATTGGAAAAAAGCCCTCTGGCGATACCATACTGCATAGCCATCATGATCCCCCGGCCAACAAGTCCGCCTGCCGCCGCTCCCGGCGTAAAGGCAAGCTTCAGGATTGTTCCCAGGGCAGGGATGATAAAGTCCGCATTGATGCCCAGGATGATCAGGCAGCCCAGCACATAAAAGACCGCCATAAAAGGCACCAGTTTTTCACAGACATTGGCGATGGATTTGATCCCGCCGAAAATGACCATGGCGGTAAGGACCGCCACCACGATGCCGATGGCAACCTCCGGGATCCCCAGATTTTCTTTGCATACAGCCGCAATGGCGTTTACCTGTGTGGCGCAGCCGATCCCGAAGGAGGCGAAGCCTCCGAAGAAAGCGAACAGCACCGCCAGCACCTTGCCAAGGCGTTTCCAGGGCAGTCCTCTCTCCAGGGCATACATGGCTCCGCCCTGCATACGGCCGTCCTTTGTCTTAACGCGGTATTTTACAGCGATCAGAGATTCGCTGTATTTGGTGGCAATGCCGAATACGCCCGTGATCCAGCACCAGAACACCGCGCCGGGGCCTCCAAGGGCAATGGCGGTCCCCACGCCGATGATATTGCCGGTGCCGATGGTAGACGCCAGAGCCGTGGTAAGGGCGCCGAACTGGCTGACCTCGCCCTCCGCGTCCGGATCCTTGGCCACAGACAGCCGGATGCCGGTGCCGATCTTCCTCTGGATAAATCCGGTCCGGACGGTCATAAATAAATGGGTTCCCAAAAGGAGCAGGATCATTCCCCACCCCCATACGAGCGCATCGATGTCATTGATCACTTGTACGATTGCTTCCAAAAATATCTCCCTCCCTAAATTTTATCTGTAGTATAGTTTAAAAAATTTTTCCCTGAATTGCAAGTTTATTCTTTATATTCTCCCGAAACGGCAAAGGCGTGGTCCATAGGGCCGCTTCCTTTTCCCAGATCCAGCATGGATGCAAGAGCGCCGGAAAGATATGCCTTGGCCTGTCTTACCGCCTCGTTAAGGTCCATCCCTTTGGCAAGGTTCGCGGCTATGGCGCTGGAGAGGGTGCAGCCTGTGCCGTGGGTATTGGGATTGGCAATGCGTTTTCCCTTAAACCAGACGCCCTCCCCCTCTTTATAAAGATAATCGTTGGCATCGTTTAACTGATGCCCTCCCTTTAAGAGGACCGCACATCGGTACGTTTCACTCATGATCCTGGCCGCCGTCTCCATATCCTGTTCCGAGCGGATCTCCATCTCCGAGAGCAGCTCGCCCTCCGGGATATTCGGCGTTATTACCTCGGCCATAGGAAGCAGCACCTCCTTTAAGACGGAGACTGCGTCCTCCGAGATCAGCCTGGATCCGCTGGTGGACACCATCACCGGGTCGAGCACGATATTTTTTGCCTGATACCTGCCAAGGGTTTCCCCAATAACCCGGATCAGCGCTCCGGAAGAGACCATGCCGATCTTTACCGCATCCGGAAAGATATCCGTAAACACGGCGTCCAGTTGCTGTTTCAAAAATTCCGGCGTGACCTCCATGATCCCGGTCACTCCCGTGGTATTCTGCGCGGTGAGGGCGGTGACGGCGCTCATGGCATATACCCTGTGGACCGTCATGGTCTTGATATCCGCCTGGATCCCTGCGCCGCCGCTGCAGTCGCTTCCCGCTATGGTCAATGCTGTTCTCATTTTCTCTCCTCCATAAGTTTCCAGAATTCCCGATAATCTCTTTCTTTTCCAAGATAGACCGAACTTAAGCCTTTGAGCGCTTCCTGGTCCTCTTCGCTTGCTCTGTCGTAGACGCCTGCCACCGGAAAGCCGGCAGAAGAAGCCGTCCTTGCCGCATAAAGGCCGTCCTCAAAGACCCATGTGCTTTCTGCAGGGGAATCCAGGGCCTCTGCCGCAAGGAAATAAATATCCGGCTCATCCTTGCCCTTTCCCACATCCTTCACCGTCAGGATCTTTTTAAAGTATTTCCGTACATCCAGCCGGGAAAAGGCGCTTTCCACCAGGGCGCGGTCTCCTGTGGTGGCCGCCGCCATGGGGATCTTCCGGCAGAAAAGCTCCTCCAGCAGCTCTCCTGCCCCTGGCTTCAGCCGGACCTCATTGGCGTAGAAATCCCCCACGATGGAAAACACACCTTTGGCGATCTCTTCCTTTGTCTGTTTCAGTCCGTATTCTTCGATCACATAGGCGGCGCCCTGTTCTACGGTCATGGGGAACAGGATCCTTCCCAGATCCTCCCGGGGCTCTACGCCGATGCCCTTCAGATAAAGAGACGCCGCTTCCTGCCAGATATCCATGGAATCCAGCAGAGTGCCGTCCACATCAAAGACCGCCCCGGTGATCATAGGGCCACCGCCTTCTCAACCTCTGTCTTCAGGTCGGCGGCGGCTTTTCGGATATCCTCCTGGGCGAACAGGGCGCTCACCACAGCCACGCCGCAGATCCCGCTTCCGGAAAGCTCCTTTACGTTTTCTTTTGTGATGCCGCCGATGGCGATCACAGGGATGGTGACCGACCGGCAGATCTCTTTAAGGGTTCCGTAGGACACATGGCCTGCGTCCAGCTTGGTGCCGGTGGTAAACACAGACCCCACTCCCAGATAATCCGCGCCCTGCTGCTGGGCCTTCACTGCCTGTTCCACCGTCCTTGCAGACACACCGATGATCTTGTCCTCTCCCAGGATCCTTCTCACATCCTGGGCTTCCATATCCTCCTGTCCCACATGGACGCCGTCTGCTCCGGTCTTTAAGGCAATGTCCACATTATCGTTGATAATAAAAGGAATCTGGTTTTTCCTGCACAGATCCCGCATTTTTTCCGCTTCTTTTAAAAAGCTCCCCTCATCCAGATCTTTTTCCCTGAGCTGAAGGAAGGTGATCCCGCCTTTTATGGCTTCCTCCACCTGTTCATAAAGGGTCTGCCGTCCGGTCCAACGGCTGTCCGTCACTGCGTACAGCAGTAAATCTTTTTTATCGCACTTCATATTTCGCACCTTCCGCTAATGTTTTTCCATCTATGTGACAGATGGCGTCTATGATCCTGTTTCTGTAGGAAGCGTTCCCGTCGCCCTCCTGCATCCTGTTAAAAGCGATCTCCCCGGCAAGGCCCATCAGGCAGACGGCCGCCGCCGCCGCTTCAAGGGCATTGTCCGGATTGGCCGCGATATAAGCGGCTGTCACAGCAGAAAGCTGGCATCCGGTGCCGGTCACCTGTCCCATCTCCGGGCGGCCGTTCCGTATCACATAACAGGCAGCTCCGTCTGTCACAAGGTCTATGGCCCCGGTGGCCGCCGCGATACAGCCTGTGTTTTTCGCGAATTCCCTGAGAAAGGCTGCCGCTCTGTCCAGATTTTCCTCTGTCACCGCATCGGCTACATCTGCATCCACTCCTTTGGTGCTTCCGCTTCCCATGGCAAGGGTCTTGATCTCGGAAATGTTTCCCCGGACCGCAGTAAAACGGATCTCCCCCATCAGGCTGAGGGCTGTTTCTGTGCGCAGCCTGCTGGCGCCTGCTCCCACAGGATCCAGGACGACGGGATGTCCCAGCTGGTTCGCCCGTTTTCCCGCAAGGATCATGGAAGGAATGGTACGATGGTTCAGTGTGCCGATGTTGATGTTCAATCCGCTGCAAAGAGAAGTGATCTCCTCCACTTCTTCCCGGTCGTCGGACATGATCGGGCTTCCGCCGCAGGCAAGAAGGACATTGGCCACATCATTTACCGTCACATAGTTTGTGATATTATGCACAAGGGGAACGGTGTTTCTTACATTTTCCACACAAGTCTCGAACATTTTGTTACCTCCGGAACAGATTTTTGGTCACAGGTCATTTTCATAGGTCTTGCCCCAATGGATCTGGAAGGTTTTCATCACTTCACGGATATCTTCCTCATTCCTGGGGCCGTAAAGGGGAAGAGCCGCAAAAGGCAGGCCGGTGAAAAATCCCAGCACCGCCTGGGTCATGGTGCAGCCATGTTCCTCCATGATCCCCTTTAATTTTTCAAATACCTGAAGATTGCCTTCTGTATAATATTCCGAAGAAGCCGCCTCCCTGCCGCCCTTCAGGAGCTTATGGAAAAAGCCGCCGCAGTTGGACATATAGGGCATTGCCAGATTTCCCGGGTTCTCCTTATGATAGCGGCGCATCTCTGCATCCATCCGCTGCAGGGTATCGTCTGCAGGCGGGTTCATGGCCGCCTCGCCGATATTATATAACGCCTGGTTCGCCACAAATCCCCGCAGGCCCTTTTCCTTACAGTAAGCGTCCGCTTCCCTCATCCGCCCGGTGCTCCAGTTGGAGCATCCGTAATAGCGGATCTTTCCTTCCTTGACAAATTCCTCCATAGTATCGATCAGCTGGGATACCGGCCGTGTCTCATCATCCCGGTGATAGATATAGATATCAATGTGATCTGTGCGAAGGGTCCTTAGAGATGCTTCCACGTCATAACGCATTTCTTCCGGGGACAGCCGGCTTTTGTGCAGGTCCGGCTGAGGCACGGTCATATCCGGGTGGCCTCCCTTAGTGCAGATAACTACATGGTTTCTTTTTCCGCTGCGGGCGAGCCAGTCTCCCAGCACCCTTTCGCTCCTTCCCCGTTCAGGTCCGATCCAGTCTGAATATACACGGGCTGTATCGTACAAATTGCCGCCAGCATCATAGTATGCGTCAAAGATCCGGTCTGCCTTGGGGCCGTCCCATTTTAGCCCGGCTTTCACGCAGCCCATTCCCGCCGGCGCCAGGACAAGATCCGTATCCGGGATTTGAATTGTCTTCATATGCAGTCTCCTCGCTTTTCTTATGATCAATACTCCTATTATAGCATCGATCCCTGTGAGATCCAACCGGTTTCTTCCCTTATGTTTTCCTCTTTTTCATCCATTTCCCAGGGGAGGAAGGTTTGAATTTGTTGTTTTGCACAAATATTTGCAATTTCAAGTTGTTTCTTGTATAATATTACATAAATTGAATCCTATAAAAATATAAAATTAAGAAAGAAGTGATCACAATGGATTGGAGAAACATACTGAAAAGCAACATAACCACCGCTGCTGAGCTGAAAGATGCCCTGCACCTGGATGACGCCCAGACAGAACGTCTGGAAGAGATCCTTGAGCGGTTTCCTATGAGCATCCCGAAATATTACCTTTCGCTCATTGACTGGGAGCATTCGAAAGAGGATCCCATCCGGAAGATGTGCATCCCGTCCATTGAGGAAACGGATCTTTCCGGAGATTTTGATACCAGCGGAGAGGGAGACAACACTGTGATGACCGGGCTTCAGCACAAATATCACGAGACCGTCCTGATCTTGTCCACCCACCGCTGCGCCATGTACTGCCGCCACTGTTTCCGCAAACGGCTGGTAGGGGTATCAGACCAGGAAACCACCGGCGATATTGACGAGATGGCTGCCTATGTCCGCAGTCATCCGGAGATCAACAATGTGCTCATCTCCGGAGGGGACGCTTTTTTAAACAGCAACCGTATCCTGGAATATTATCTGAAGGTCTTCACGGAAATCCCCCACCTGGAGCTGATCCGCTTCGGAACACGGACTCCTGTGGTGCTGCCCATGCGCATCTACGAAGATCCGGAGCTTCTGGCTCTTCTGGAAAAATATAATCAAAAAAAGCAGATTTACGTGGTGACCCAGTTTAACCACCCGAGAGAATTGACGGAAGAAGCCAGAAAGGCCATATACGCCCTCCAGAAAGCCGGCATCGTCATCAAAAACCAGACCGTCCTTCTAAAAGGCGTCAACGACAGCGGCGCTGTCCTTGGGGCTTTGCTGCGGAAGCTTGTGGCCTACGGGGTTGTGCCGTACTACATTTTCCAGTGCCGCCCGGTATCCGGAGTAAAGAATCAGTTCCAGGTTCCCATCCGGCGGGGGTATCAGATCGTAGAGGACGCCAAACGCATCCAGAGCGGCCAGGGCAAATGCGTGCGCTACGCCATGTCCCACAAGACCGGCAAGATCGAGATCCTCGGTCCCGGAAAGGACGGCGAGATGCTCTTAAAATATCACCAGGCAAAAAACGACGCCGATCTGGGCAGGATCTTTTCTCTTCCACTTACCGAGGACCAGACCTGGCTGGATTAACAAAAAAGGCGGAGCCCGCCCGGTATCATCTTACCGGGCAGACTCCGTTTACACATTCTGAATCTCCGATATCCAGCTCGGTCTCCTCATATTCATACTTTGTAAGAATAGAAGGATTAAAGGGCCGCATAGCGGATTTTCTTTTCTCATATTCTTCTTCTGTGATCTCTTCATAGGGAAGAAGCTCATAAAAACTGTCGTCGTAGCTTAAGAAGGAAAGGGCTACGATCTCATCCCAGTGCTCCCATACCCAGTCTTCCACCTCGTCCCATTCGTTGTCGCGGACATGGACCGTAATGGAACAATTGTGATCCACATAATGCTGCATGAACATCAGATAATTCTCCAACTGCTGGATGGCGGATACATCCGCTTTTACCGTTCCGGCAGGAGCCTTTACCGGGAATTCCACAACCTTTGTCACCGGATTCTCCGGATCCTGTCCCACCTCCGGGAATACGGGGTATTCCAGGTCCTCACATACCTTGCAGAGGGGGTCTGAGGCGCTGATGCGCACCCTGCGGATATAATAAGGCGCATGGGAATAATGGACGCCGCTTGACACAGAAGGCAGAAGGGATAAGGTTCCCTCCGGTTTCACCGTGGTTACCAGAAGGGGCCTGCCGTTTCCTGTACGGGCCGCGATCTTATCTGCAGCCTCATGTGCGGTCCTGCGAAGCTTTTCCAACAGGCTGATCTGTTCTTCCCTGGACATGGAGGTGGCATTTACCATATCCTGCCAGCCGGTAAGGGAACAGCCCAGAAGCCGGTCTCTTTCCTGAACGATATTCCACCGGTGGATCTCCAATTCCCGGCAGGTCATGCGGTAGCCGGCCCTGGCGGACAGCTTCTGGGCCTCCAGAAGTTCCTTTTCGTCCAGTTTGCCGTCTTTTACAAATGCCATCACGTTTAAAGTGGTAAGGTTGCAGAGGCCATGGCTGTCCAGGAGGATCTCTCCGCAGGGGTTGCAGCCGTTAAAGTTGGGACGGCGTTTTTTTCCTGCCTCCTCGTTGATCCAGCCCGGTTCTCCGGAATAGCGCATCTGCTGGATATGCCAGTGGAGCATTTCTCTGGAAGGCTTCTTTCTATAATAGATAGAATTGTTGCTCATCTGACGGTGGGCGATGGATCTGTCGATCTCCCATCTGCCGTTTACCTGGCGGTACAGTTTATTTTTCGCCTCGATACAGGTCTTATCCTCCGCATCGATCAGGCCGATCTCGGAAGTACGGCGCACGCCTCCCGATACCACGTTTTCTCCGATGATGTTGGCAATGTCCAAAAGATCGATGGGTTTGAGCTTTGTACGTTTTGCCCCGTCCCTGGCACCGGCGTTGCGCACCACCTTATGGATCTTATCCAGCATGGTCATCATGGACTCAAAACCGCTGGCTGTCCCTCCGAAATTTTTCAGCCGTTCGCCCCGGGGACGGATGGAATCGTAAACCACCACGATCTCTTTGATCTTGGCATATTCCTTATTGGTAAGGATCTCAAAATAATGCTCCAGCGCCTGCGCCCATCCTTCTTTGGAATCCCCCACAGAAATGGTCACACTGTCTTTGGTAAAAGAGAGATCGGTAAATTCCAGACGCTCCTCAGGGGCTTTTCCGTCATAGGCTTTATGAAGGATCTTTATATCGGTGCGGATTTTCGGAAGCTTCTGTGCATCCTCTCCCAGGACCCGGACACCTACGCCGCTTCCCACCATCAATAGATAAAACAGGTCGTGATAAGCGTGGAAATCGTCGATCACTTCAAAGGCACAGTTATAATTGGCCATAGGATAGGCGTCTGCCACAGGGGTATTTCCTACCCACAGGGTCCTTCCGGAAAGGAACTGTCTCATGTGATAAATATTGTCATAAAGCTTCTCCGCTTCCTCTCTGGTGGTAGGCGCCAGAGAGCAGTTGTACTCCACCGCCCGGCGCACGGTCTCCCACCAGAATTCCCTTCTTCCAAGCTTTGGAAGATAGCGGGAATAGGTACGGGTATAAACAAAAGATCCAAGCTGCTCCATCGGGTTGGGCCTGTGCTTATAAGGGCTTAAAAACTCCCGTGTAAGAAGCCCCTCCTTCCAGCTTCCCTCATTGCGCTCCTTTTCCTTTTCGATCCGGTAAAGGATATAAGCCTTTGCCGCTTTATAGCAGCGGTTTTCAATGAGGATCTCTTCCACCGTATCCTGGATCTTTTCTATATCAATGATATCCTTTCCGCCGGCCTTCAGACGCTCCACCACGTCAGATGTAACCTGCTCTACCATTTCCGGCTGTGTCTCTCCTGTGGCGGCGGACGCCAGCTCGATCGCTCTTGAGATAAAAGCGGGATCAAAGGGGACTACTTTTCCGCTTCTTTTTCTTACATTCATGATCTAACCTCCTGAACATGCCATTGTCACATATATTTTGTAGTCTCTGATTATTCCAAACGCAATATATAGTACCGTATCTTTTCATAAAAATCAAGAGGCAATTCTCGTCTAAAGCCAGTTCCTCATTTCCTGCATTCTGTTTTCGGCGTCCTTTCTCCTTCTATGTTTGTGATTGGACTTATTTCTTTTCCA
>DXBU01000117.1 GCA_019116385.1 Candidatus Blautia faecigallinarum
AATCCGTGTATACTTCTGCTCATAAAGAAAGACCGGACAAAAAGAGTACAAGGACGTACCGATACGTTTTTGTACTCTTTTTTTGTCGGCAGAGGAAGGTGGCAATATGAAAAAAACAGGATTTCGTGAGGATCCTTTTTATCCGGTACAGCCCTTTTTCGTGTTGAATACAGAGCATTATTATAAAAAACAGTGCGAAGGTCTGCCGGTTTCTCATTTTTACAGCTTTATGGCAGAAAAGGATAACCATTACGCAAACTATGTGATCCCGGATAATACAGTGGACATTCTGTTCTGCTGTGAGAAGGAAGATCCGTCGGCATTTGTCTGCGGCAGTGTGTCCAGACAGGTGGAACATGAATTTTGTACCGGAAAGGAATATTTCGGCGTCCGTTTTGTACCGGGGACTTTGAAAGGGTTTCTGAAGCTTTCCGGCTCTGAACTGATGGATAACTGTATTGATTTAAGAGAACTCCTTGGATCAGACGCACTGCTTTTTTCCATTGCCGGCGCGAAATCCTTTCAGGAACGGATCCGTGTATTTCAGGATTTTATGGAAGGGGAACTTGCCCGCAGGGAACCGGAGGATTCGGCGATCGTGGATTACATGCTGAAACGGATCCATGAAAGCTGCGGAGAGATCCGCCTTTGCGACCTTTCCGGGGAGATGCAGTATTCTGTTCAATATATCCGGCGGTGTTTTACCGAGACCGTAGGGATGTCCCCAAAGAAATTCTGCCGGCAGCTCCGGTTCCAGCACGCCTTAAAGCAGATCAATTCCGGTGCTTTCCGGAATATGGCGGAGATATCCCAGGAAGCAGGATACTATGATCAGGCCCATATGCTAAAGGAATTCCAAAGCTGTCTGGGACTGTCTCCGGCAAAATATGCCAATATCATTAATCTAAAGGGATATGGAAAACAGATTTTATATGTGTAGTTTCCTTTTTTACTATTTTTAACGGATCATCCATCTTATAATAAGCCCAGAAATTGAAAAACAGAAACAACAGGAGGAGAGAATTATGTCAGAATTAAAGGACTTTTATACGATTGATGATGCCATTGCCATGGATTATGAAACGACAAAGGAACTGCAGTTGAAACACCTGAACCGGGAAAGGACTCTTGCTGGAAATTCCAAATATTTTGTAAAAGCCGAGGACTGCTGGTTTACAGATCATGAAGGAAATAAGCATCTGGATATGATCGGGGCGGTAGGCGTTGTGACGGTGGGAAACAACAATGAATATGTATGGAAAGAGATCAGCAAAGTGTTTGAGAGCAAGCAGTATATGATGGGCGCTATTGCCTACCATAATATCGCGGCTGCCTTTGCCCATAATATGGCTCTCCTTTCCCCGGGAGGAAAGCTTACGAAGATGGGAACTGCTACCGGCGGTGCAGAAGCGGTGGAAGGCACCATTAAGCTTATCAAGCTGGCCTGCCGCAATGATCCCAAAAGAGCAAAGATCCTGGCCTGCCAGGGAGGCTTTCACGGAAAGACCACTGGCGCAGTATCTGTAGGCGGGAAGGAAAAATGGAGGATGTATCAGCATCCGCTGATGGAATGTGTGGACCATGTCCCCTACGGAGACGCAGAAGCACTGGAAAAAGCGTTAAAGGACGAATGCTATATGGCCTTTTATCTGGAGCCGATCCAGGGAGAGGGCGGCATTATCGTTCCGCCGGAGGGATACCTTAAGAAGGTAAGAGAGCTTTGTACAAAATACGGCACCTACATGGTGGCGGATGAGATCCAGTGCGGATGTGCCAGAACCGGAAAAATGTGGGCAGTGGATCATGAACAGGTGGTCCCGGATTGTCTGACCTTTGCCAAGGGCTTCTCCGGCGGCCTGATCCCCTTTGGAGGCTATATCTGCACGGAAGAACTGTATGAGGCGGCCTACGGCTCTATTGAAACCTGCTTCCATCATACGGCGACCTATCAGGAAAACGGCATCAGTGCCGCGGCAGGACTGGCATCCCTGCAGTACATACTGGACAATCACCTTATTGAAGCGGCTGCAGAAAAGGGCGCATATTTCATTTCAGAATTAAAGAAGATCCAGGAAAAATATCCTGAGATCATCAAAGAAGTCCGGGGAAAGGGCCTGATGATCGGCATGGAATTTTACGAAGTACCGGACGGCTATAAAGAAGGATTTGGAGAATATTTCGCAGACCCGGTGAACGATACACTGATCGACAAGTATCATATCCAGGTGAACCATACCATTAACAATCCGGCTGTGTTCCGTTTCCTTCCGCCTTTGACGATCAAAAAGGAGGATATCGACTATACCCTTACATGTTTTGAAAAAGCAGTGCAGATGTGCCGGGAGCATTGCCGCTGAAAGGATAAATGAAATAGAGAACAGCAGAGATCACAGGTGCAGAGAGGTACAGATGAGACTTCCTGCACCTGTTCTGTTTATAAGCACAGTGAAAGCTATGGATACGTGAAGAATAAGTAGGAGGAGAAACATGGGAATTGTGAGACTGGATATCATTACGAATATGACAAAGCTTTCCGGATTAAAGGAAATGCTCAGTAAGAAAGGCGTTTCCGGAATGACGGTCTCTCAGGTGCTGGGATGCGGCGTGCAGAACGGTACAAGGGAATACGAACTTGGAAAAAATGTGGAGATGGAATTGCTTCCCAAGGAACTGGTGACCATTTTTGTGAACGATGACAATCTGGATCAGCTTCTGAAGGACATCAGTAAAGAACTGTACACCGGCCATATCGGCGATGGAAAGATTTTTGTATCTGACGTAAGGAATGTGATCCGTGTCCGTACAGGAGAAGATGGGATCGATGCGTTAAAGTAAAGGGTGAACATTATGAAAAATCAAAAACTGGGATTGATCAGTGTGGTTTCCACAGGCGTGGGGCTTGTGATCGCCACCAGCTGTATGCTTTCCCTCTGCCAGGGAGCATCACAGATCGGAACTTTCTTTATTGTGTCCATTGTTATTGCCTGTGGGCTGAATATGCTCACAGCAGCGTCCCTTGCAGAACTGAACGCGCTGATGCCGGCTCTTACAGGAGGACTGGCACAGTACACCCTTGCAGGCTTAGGACCTTTTGTAACATTGGTTTCAATGGTGGGAGGGTATCTTATCTGCAACAGCCTGACGGCTCCTGTGGAAGGAACGATGTTTGCGTTTGCCATGCAGGAGATCACAGGACTGCCGGTTCCGGCTCCGGTGTTTAGCGTGAGCCTGACGGTACTTCTGATCATTGCCAATCTTCTGGGCGTGGATATGTTTGCCAAGGTCCAGAACGTGGTGGCCGTGCTCCTGATCGGATCCATGATCCTTCTGGGTATCATCGGAGTGCTGGGAATGGGAACAGGAAAAGAGGTCGTGCAGCCTTTTACGGCAAATGACAGCAATCTGCTGGACGGGATCACCATGTCGGCCGCGGCCTTCTGGCTGTTTATAGGAGTGGAATTTATTATCCCCATATCCAAAGATGTAAAAAATGCAAAACGGAACATTCCTCTGGGCATGTTTTTAAGCCTGGGGATCATCTGTGTGATCCAGATCGTACTGGTACTGGGAATCCATCATTATGTATCCTGGGACGCTTTGCGGGAATCCTCTTCCCCGCATATTTTGTACGGCCTTCACCTTCTGGGAGGATTTGGAAAGGTCTGGATCGGGATCGTTGCGGTCCTGGCCGCTGTCAGCACACAGAATTCTGTGATCAACAGTATTCCAAAGATCTGTTACGGGATGTCAAAAATGAATATGCTCCCGGAGATCTTTCAAAAGACGAACCGTCATGGGGCACCGTCGGCGGGGATCCTGATCTATGGAACGGTGATCATATTTATAGAGGGCTCCGGTCTTGCCTCTACAGACGGGGTATCCTTTCTGATACTGACCGCTTCGGTATTCTGGATGGTATCGTATATCATCTCTCATGTCAATGTGCTGGTACTTAGACGGCGGATGCCCAAAGCCCCCAGAAATTTTAAGATCCCCTTTGGGCCGGTCCTGCCCCTTATAGGGATTGCCGGCACTGCCTATATGATCTTCCATATTTCTTCGGATCCTGCCCAGAGGATGCAGATCTGGATGGTCACAGGTGGGATCTTTTTGTTCCTGGCCTTTTATGCCGCGGTGTGGATCAAGAAGCGCATGAAGCTTCCCATGTTCCGGGCTGTATCCCTGGAACAGGTGATGGCCATGGAACACCCGCTGTATTATAAGCTGCGGAAAAAACAAAGAGAGCAGCGGCCGTGAACCTGTGAAATCCCCATTGACAGCGTGCGCGTCCCTGTCTTATAATTTCCTTGTTGAGAAAGTTTGTCGATATATACTTTTCAAGAGGAGGCAGGCATGACACTGTTGGACACACAAAAGGGAAAGTGGTATCATGTGAAAAAGATACTGGAAAAAGAAAATATACAGCGCAGGCTGGAGGCACTGGGGATCTTGGAGGGAACACGCATAGAAGTGCTGAACCAGAAAAAGAGCGGCTCCACGATCATACGGGTCCGGGGGACCAGATGGGCCCTGGGGCGGGATATTGCCCGCGGCATAGAAGTGGAGGACTGTGAAAATGAGTGAGAAAAGGATCCGGGTAGCGTTTGTGGGAAACCCCAACTGCGGAAAGACCACGCTTTTTAATGCCCTTACCGGTGCAAACCTGAAGGTGGCGAACTGGCCGGGCGTGACCGTTGAAAAAAAGGAGGGTACGGCCTCCTATAAAGGACAGAAGATCAGTCTTGTGGATCTTCCGGGTATATACAGCCTGACATCGTATTCTATCGAGGAGAAGGTATCCAGAAAATGCGTTATGGAGGACGATATCGATGTGATCGTCAATGTGGTGGACGCCTCCTCCCTAGAGCGGAATCTTTACCTTACTCTGCAGCTTCTGGAACTGGGAAAGCCGGTGATCCTTGCGTTGAATATGATGGATGTGGTGAAGGAAAGAGGAATGGAGATCGATAATCACCGCCTTCCGGAAATGCTGGGGCATATCCCGGTGGTCCCGGTCTCCGCGAGGAAACGGACCGGCCTTAATGTGCTCCTCCATGCGGTGAAGCACCATTATGAGGAAGAGGTCCATGGCAGGGTGGTGAGCTATTCCCCGGAGCTGGAGGATAAGATCACCCGCCTTGAAGAAAAGCTGAAAGAAAAATATCCGGACCGGAAGTATCTCCGTTGGACAGCGGTGAAGCTTCTGGAAAACGATGAGGAGACAAAGAAAGAGATCTCTCTGGATGCGCCGGAGATCCTGGACCGAAGCTATGAGAAGGAGATCATCAATCAAAAATATAATTATATAGAAGAGATCATAGAAGAAGTACTGTTTTTTAAGAATTCTGCCAATAAAGGAAAGACAGACAGCGTGGATAAGGTGCTCACCCATCCCTTCTGGGGCGTCCCTGTTTTCCTCGGGATCATGGCGCTGGTGTTCTTCCTGACTTTTACCATCGGCGATGCTTTAAAGGGTGTTTTCGAGGTGGGCCTGGATCTGCTCCTGAATGGAGCGACAGCTTTTCTTGAGGGAGTCCATGCCTCAGACTGGGTCATCTCCCTGGTGGTAGACGGAGTGATCTCCGGGGTAGGCGGTATCCTTACCTTCCTTCCCAATATCTTCATCCTGTTCCTGGCTCTGGGGATCCTGGAAGACAGCGGTTATATGGCCCGTGTGGCTTATGTCATGGACGGAGTCATGGGAAAAGTAGGACTTTCCGGAAAAGCATTCCTTCCGATGGTCCTTGGGTTCGGCTGTACGGTGCCGGCTGTGATGGCCACAAGGACGCTGGAAAAAGAAGAGGACAGAAAGCGCACGATGATCCTGACTCCTTTTATGTCCTGCTCAGCCAGACTGCCTGTTTATGTTCTTTTTTCATCCATATTCTTCCCGGGCTGCGCGGCCCTGGCGGCCTTTTCCATGTATGTGCTGGGCCTTGTGGTGGCGATCGTCATCGCGCTGATCCTGGGCAAGATCAAAAAGGGAGAAAGCGCAGGTACGCTGCTGATGGAGCTTCCGGAATATAAGATGCCCAATGCCCGCACCATCGCCCTTTATGTCTGGGAAAAAGTAAAGGATTACCTCAGCAAAGCGGGAACCACGATCTTCGTAGCATCTATCGTGATCTGGTTTATCCTGAATTTCGGTGTTCACGGCATGGTGACAGAGGTGAAGGACAGCTTCGGAGCCGTTCTGGGACAGTGGCTGGAGCCGGTGCTGGCGCCGGCAGGACTTGGCCTGTGGCAGATCGGAGTGGCGCTGATCGCCGGTCTTTCTGCCAAAGAGGTGGTCGTCTCCAGCATGACCGTGCTTTTTGGCATCGCGAACATCAATTCCGCAGCCGGCATGGGACAGATGAGCGAAGTGCTGGCTTCCTATGGATTCGGCGCGTTAAATGCCTACGCGCTGATGGTGTTCTGCCTTTTATATACGCCGTGTATGGCCACGGTGGGTACCATTAAAAAAGAAAGCAATTCCTGGTCTTTCACTTTGAAAGTTGTGTTCTTCCAGCTTATCCTCGCTTATGCGGCGGCGGTGCTGGTCTTCCAGGTGGGAAGCCTGTTTATCTGATGGAAATGGGAGAAAGGAATGAAAATTTTACTGGCGGCATGTAATGCCAAATATATCCATTCAAACCCTGCGGTATACGCCCTGCGGGCATACGCGGGAAAATACAGGGAGCAGATCCTTATCAGGGAATATACCATTAATCAGGAGAAGGATGACGTCCTGCGGGACCTTTATGAAAGCGGCGCGGACGTGATCTGTTTTTCCTGTTATATCTGGAATATTTCTTATATAAGGGCGCTCCTGGAAGATTTGCCGAAGATCCTTCCGGGCGCCGCCTTCTGGGCCGGCGGCCCGGAAGTTTCTTTTGATCCGGAACAGGTTTTAAAGGCCGTGCCCTGTATGACTGGGATCATGGTGGGAGAAGGGGAAGAAACCTTCCTTGAACTGGCGGATCTTTATCTGGGAGAAAAGGGGACGCTTGCCGGGATCAAGGGCATTGTCTACAGAGAGAAGGACAGGATCATCAGAACGGAAAGGCGAAATCCTGTGGAGCTGAGCAGTCTCCCCTTTGCCTATGAAGACCTGTCGGATTTTAAAAACCGTATCATATATTATGAAAGCAGCCGGGGCTGCCCTTTTTCCTGCAGCTATTGCCTGTCCTCTGTGGACAAAGCCCTGCGTTTCCGTTCTCTTGACCTGGTGAAAAAGGAACTGCAGTTTTTTATTGACCGTCAGGTGCCCCAGGTGAAGTTTGTGGATCGTACCTTTAACTGCCGCCACAGCCATGCTATGGAAATCTGGCGGTATATCACAGAACACGACAGGGGAGTGACGAATTTCCATTTTGAAATATCTGCAGATCTTCTTAATGAAGAGGAACTTGCCCTGATGGAGAAAATGCGGCCGGGCCTGATCCAGCTTGAGATCGGCGTACAGTCGGTCAATCCCGGGACTCTGCAGGCGATCTCCCGCAAGGCTGATTTTGAGAAAATAAAAACCTCTGTAAAAAGGATCCACAGCTGTGGGAACATCCATCAGCACCTGGATCTGATCGCCGGTCTGCCTTATGAAGATTATGAGAGCTTCCGGGATTCCTTTAACCAGGTTTATGCCTTAAAGCCTCATCAGCTCCAGCTTGGCTTTTTAAAGGTTCTTAAAGGGTCCAGGATGATGGAGTGCACGGAAAAGTACGGGATCCTGTATAAGTCTTCGGAGCCTTATGAGGTCCTGGGCACATCCTGGCTTTCCTATAAAGAAATTTTAAAGCTGAAAACAGTGGAAAGTATGGTGGAAGTGTATTATAATAGTGGTCAGTTTCAATATACTTTGGCGTACCTGGAACGCTTTTTTTCGGATGCGTTTGGATTTTTTGAAGCTTTGGGCCGCTTTTATAAGGAGAAGGGGTATCTTACGCTGTCCCATTCCCGGCTGCGGCGTTACGAGATCCTTCTGGAATTTCTGACAGGGTATCGGGAGCTTTCCCTGGATAAAGTGAAAGACTGTATGGTGTACGACCTTTATCTGAGAGAAAATCTGAAAAGCCGTCCCTCTTTTGCTTTATGCCAGAGGGAATACGAAAAAGAAATATGGACCTACAGGAAAGAGAAAAAAATTCCAAAAACGGCACATATCGAAGTGTTCCGGGACGGACGGGCGGTTTTGTTTGATTATACCAAACGAAATCCTCTTACCAATAACGGGAAAACAGAAGAGGTGAATTTATATGGGAATGTTTGATCCAAAGAAAAGAAAGATCATTACCGCAGTGATCGCGATCATCCTTGTGCTCGCTATGGTGGTACCTACCGCACTGTCATTTTTGCTTTAAAAAGGAAAAAAGACTATGAGACTGGGACCAAAAGCAATGGAAGCGCTCAGGGCGGAAATTACCGGCCGGCTTATATTAGGAGACGAACTGGTGGTGATAGGACCAGTGGGGCTTTCCGGTACTGTCCGCATCGTAAAAGAAAAATATGATCATCTGCGGGATTTTTTTTCCGAAGGCTTTTTAGAGGATGCCCTTATGCTGCTGCAGAATTTTGGGATCGGAGAGGATCCAAAGACCAGCAAAGCCTGGCAGATGGCAGAGGGATACGGCGCGGATGCCCTGTATGCTATGGGAGAAGGCGGCGTTTTAAGTGCTGTATGGAAAATGGCCGAGGCGTCTCTGCTGGGACTTAAGGCTGACCTTAGAAAAATACCGATTCGCCAGGAAACGATAGAAATCACAGAAAAATACGAAATCGATCCTTACAGGCTTGTATCAGAGGGGTCTCTTCTCGTGGGAATCCGGGGCGGCCAGGCACTGGTACAGGCCTGTCTGCATAGCGGGCTTATGGCTGCGGTGATCGGCCAGACTGATAAAGGAAACGACAGGCTTTTGTACAGCGGAGAAAATGTCCGTTATCTGAACAGACCTGAAAAAGACGAGATATATAAGATTTTTAAGGCGTAAGGAGGTACCATGGCAAGACTGAATATTGTGCTGCATGAGCCGGAGATACCGGCAAATACGGGAAACATAGGAAGAACCTGCGTCGCCACAGGCACCAGGCTGCATCTGATCGAACCGCTGGGATTTTTTTTAAATGAGAAATCTATCAAGCGGGCCGGCATGGACTACTGGCAGGATCTGGATGTTACCACATATCTGGATTATGAAGATTTTCTAAAGAAAAATCCAGGGGCCAAGATTTATTATGCTACCACAAAAGCACCGAAAACCTATGCAGAGACCGCCTTTGAAGAGGATTGCTTTATCATGTTCGGGAAAGAAAGCGCAGGTATTCCGGAGGAGATCCTTCTTGCAAATCAGGAAAACTGTATCAGGATCCCCATGATCGGTGAGAGCCGTTCCCTGAACCTGAGCAATTCCGTGGCGATCATCCTTTACGAGGCGCTGCGTCAGCATAATTTTGAGCATATGAAGCTTAATGGACAGTTAACCAAATACGAATGGAAATAGGAGGAAAGATATGGAACTGGAAAGGTACCGTATTTTGTCCAGAATGGCCAGAGGACTTGAGAAGGCAGAGCTGGTATTTAAAAATGCAAATGTATTTTTTTCCCACACAGGTGAATTTGTACCCTGCGATGTGGCTGTAGCAGATGGAAAGATCCTTGGAACCGGGACCTATGAGGGACACAAGGAGATCGATCTTAGCGGACGGTATCTTTGCCCGGGGTTTATAGACAGCCATCTTCATTTGGAATCAACCCTTGTTACGCCTCCGGAACTGATCAGCCAGGCAGTCCGCTGGGGGACTACTACATTTATTGTGGATCCCCATGAGGCGGCCAACGTATCCGGCACAGATGGCATTGATTATATCCTGGAGCAAACGGAAACCGTTCCGGCCAATGTTTATGTTATGATGCCCTCCTGTGTTCCATCCACCAATATCGATGACAACGGGGCGTCTCTTACTGCCGGCAAGATGAAAAATTATCTGGAGAATCCCAGGATCCTGGGACTGGGAGAAGTGATGGACGCGTCCTCTGTAGTGGAAGGAAGCGTGTCCATGCATGAAAAGCTTGCCCTTTTTCATGGAAAAGTCCGGGACGGCCATGCGCCATTTTTAAGCCCAGGCGACTTGAATGCCTACAGGATGGCAGGGATCACCACGGATCATGAATGCGTGGATTACGCCTATGCCATGGAGGAATGCAGAAGGGGGATCCAGGTACTGATCCGGGAGGGCAGCGCGGCCAGAAACCTGGAGGCAATTGTAAAAGGCATTGTAGAAAACGGAACGGATACCGAAGGTTTTTGTTTCTGTACAGATGACAAACATATCGAAGAGATCCAGCGAGAGGGACACATTAACTGTAATATCAAGAAAGCCGTAAAGCTGGGCCTTCCTGTAGAAAAGGCATTAAAAATGGCTACCATACAGGCTGCACGCTGCTACGGGCTTTCCCATCTTGGCGCTATCGCCCCAGGCTGCCAGGCAGACCTGGTTGTCCTTTCGGATTTGGAAAGCCTTGAGATTCTTGAAGTATACCACAAGGGTGTAAAAATCCAGAGAGACAGGGAAACAGAAAAAATCCCCTGTGCGCCTAAGCTGAAAAATACCGTACATATCCTGAATTTTACCAAGGACCGTTTAAAACTTTCCTGTACATCAAAATATGCCCATGTGATCGAAATGACCCCGGGACAGATCACTACACTGGACAAGAGGGAAGAAGTTCCCTGTATAGAAAAAAATGGAGAGAAGGAGTTTGAACCTAACCGTCTTTACCAGAAGATCGCCGTGATAGAGCGGCACAAATACACAGGGAAAATGTGCCAGGGGATCGTAAAGGGATTTGGGATCCGGGGCGGCGCCATTGCCTCCAGTGTATCCCATGATTCCCACAACATTATCGTAGTGGGAGATAATGACGAAGATATGTATCTGGCAGTTAAGGAACTCGTGCGCACCCAGGGCGGCTACACCATCGCAGAGGGCGGCCGGATTTTTGAGACCCTGCCCCTTCCTGTGATGGGGCTTATAAGCGATGCAGGATACGAAAAAGTACATGCCGTTCTTTCGCGTATGCTTAAAAAAGCCCATGAAATGGGGATTGGAGAGGGATTTGATCCGTTTATCAGCCTGTCCTTTCTGGCTCTCCCGGTCATTCCGGAGATCCGGATCACTCCCCGGGGGATCTATCTGGCAAAGGAAGACCGGATGCTGAAATCTCCCTTTGATGAATGAGAAAAAGAAGAAAAAGTCCCGGAGAGAGTTCTCCGGGCTTTCTTATTTTTCTTTTGCTTTTTCCAGGGTAAAAATAAATTCCGTACCCACATCCGGGGTGCTGATCACATTGATATTCTGTCCGTGGGCGTGGATGATCTCTTTTACGATGGACAGTCCCAGGCCGGTTCCCTTGCGGTCTTTTCCGCGGGAAGCGTCTGTTTTATAGAAGCGCTCCCAGATTTTTGGGATGCTTTCCTTAGGAATGCCGACCCCATGATCTTTTATGGAGACAAAGATTTTTCCGCTTTTTTCTGTGGTTTCCAGGACAATGGTGGAATTGTCGTTGCTGAATTTTACCGCATTGTCCAAAAGATTATAGAGGACCTGCTGGATCTGTTCCATATCGGCTCTGGCGTAGAGTTCCTTTCCAGACAAAATCAGTTCCAGAAGGATCTTTCGTTTGGTGCAGATCCCCTCAAAAGTAGCCGCTGTGGTCTTGATCACTTCATTGATATCAAACCTCCGCATATGCATCGTCCGTTTCTGGATGTCCAGTTCATTTAAAGTGAGAAGGCTCTGGGTGAGCTTTTCCAGCCGGCTGGATTCATAGGCGATGATCTTCAGATATTTTTCCTGCATCTGGGGCGGGATCGTGCCGTCCAGCATGGCGTTTACATAGCCCTTGATGGAGGTGAGAGGAGAACGGAAATCGTGGGAGACATTGGAAATAAATTTCCGCTGATATTCTCCGTTCCGGTTAAGCTTATCGGACATATAATTCAAGGTATTTGCCAGATAACCCATTTCATCCTCTGAGGTGACCGGAATCCGGTAGGACAGATTCCCATTGGCATATTCGGAGGCTCCTTTGGTGATCTGTTCCAGAGGCCGGTGGATATATCTCCGGTAGATGAATCCCAAAAGGAAGGTCAGAAGATAAATGCATAAAAACAGGATCTGGATGATCAGAAGAATGCCGGCCCGCTCCTCGTATAAACTGGAAATAGGGTAATGGATGGCTACATATCCCCGGGTAGTCATCTCCGAAGTGATCGGGGCGATGACACTTAAACGGACATCATCAAAATATCCATAAAAATCTCCGATCTGATAATAATTTCCTCCCCACTGGGTAGCGTCAAACCCTTGAATGGAGATGGGGGCAGAAGGGGAAATATCGGTCCTGGTGCTCAAGATGATCTCTCCATCGCTGTTGATCACCCAGATACTGGTGCCTTTATAATTGGCGATCAGGGAAAGAGCTTCCCGGATTTCCTCCACGCTGGAAGAGGAAATGTCATTCTTTACAATATCATTTTCCGCAAGGGTATGTGCCTCCTGGTAAAGATCCTCGCTTATAGAATGCTCCAGACGCTGTTCCACAAGAATGGATCCTCCTGCTGTTACGATAAAAAAGCCAAACACGGCAATGATCAGATAGCCGGCGAGAAATTTCAGGTAGAGGGCTTTATTCATTCACTTTTCACCTCAAACTTGTAGCCGATCCCCCATACCGTAGATATGGACCAACGGGGATGATCTTTGATTTTTTCCCGAAGGCGTTTGATATGTACGTCTACGGTCCGGGTATCGCCAATGTACTCATAGCCCCAGATATGATCCAAAAGCTGCTCCCGGGTAAATACCTGATTGGGAGAAGCGGCCAAAAAGTACAAAAGTTCCAGCTCCTTTGGGGGCATATCCACTTGCCGTCCCATATAGGTGACGGAATAGTTGGTAAGATTGATGGTAAGATCCGGGTAGCTGACACATTTCTCATTGGAAACCGGTGCCGGCTGCTTGGGCTGGAACCGGCGAAGGACGGCCCGGACTCTTGCGACCAGTTCCTTGGAATCAAAGGGCTTGATGATATAATCGTCAGCGCCCAGCTCCAGTCCCAATACCTTGTCAAAGGTCTCTCCTTTGGCAGAGAGCATGATAATGGGAACATCGGAAATATGCCGGATCTCCCGGCAGACCTGATAGCCGTCAATGCCCGGGAGCATCAGATCCAAAAGGACCAGATGGGGATGAAAGGAATTAAATTCCCGAAGAGCCTCTTCCCCATCGTTTACGATTTTTGTTTCGAAACATTCTTTGGTCAGATATAAAGCGATCAGTTCCGCGATATTATTATCATCGTCTACGATCAAAATTTTTTGTTTGGTAACCATAAAAATCCCCTGCTTTCTTAATCACTTTTATTTAAGGTCCGCAATGGTGACACCTGCATCCCCTTCTCCGAACTCTCCCAGACGGAAGGAGGCCACATGTTTTTGATGCCGCAGATAATTGTGGATGCCCTTCCGCAGAGCGCCTGTGCCTTTTCCATGTACGATCCGGACGGTTTTTAGATGGGCGAGGCTGGCATCATCCAGGTATTTGTCCAGCTCTGCAATAGCCTCATCAACAGTCTTTCCAAGGAGATTGATCTCCTGGGAGATACTGGAGGATTTTGACATGCGGATCTTTCCTGCACCGGTGCGCTGCATGGAGGGAGCGGTGATCACCGGCTCATCGATGAGTTCCAGATCGGAAATATGCACCTTGGAACGGATGATCCCCATCTGAACGAACAGATTTCCTTTGGAATCCGGACGGCTGCTCACAGTGCCCTTCAGATTCATGCTCAAGACACGGACGGTGTCTCCTAGCCGGAGATCCTTGGGAGTAAGCTCTTTTTTGGGCTTTTGGGCTTCTGTTTTTAAGGTGAGATGTTTCTCTCTGTCAGCCATGCGCTGGCGGAGATTCTGCCGTTCCCGCTCCACTGCGGCGGTATCCACATGATCCTTTTGAAATTTGTGGAACAGCTTCATGGTCTGGTCTGCGTATTCCTTGGCCTCTGAAAGGATCTTGTGGGCCTCTTCATTTGCCTGCCGTAGGATGCGCTCCTTTTGGGTGTTTAGTTTTTCCTGCTTTTCTTCCAGCTGCTCTTTCAGCTGTTGGACCTCTTCTTTATACTGGCGTACCTGCTGCTGTTCGTTTTCAATGGTGATACGGCTGTTTTCCAGTGTGGTAAGCACATCCTCAAAAGATTCATCCTGTTCGTTGATCTGCTCTTTGGCCCTTTCGATGATGTGGTCGGGAACACCAAGTTTTGAGGAAATGGCAAAAGCATTGCTTTTTCCGGGAACGCCGATGAGTAGCCGGTAGGTAGGCCGGAGAGTTTCCACGTCGAACTCGCAGGAGGCATTTTCCACTCCCGGAGTGGAAAGGGCATATACCTTAAGCTCGCTGTAATGGGTGGTAGCCATCGTCCGCACGCCTCGCTCATGAAGATAAGAAAGGATAGCGATGGCCAGTGCGGCTCCCTCGGTGGGGTCAGTTCCCGCGCCCAATTCATCAAAAAGTACCAGAGAACGGCTGTCTGCCTTGCTCAAAAAGGAAACGATATTGGTCATGTGAGAGGAAAAGGTACTTAAGGACTGCTCAATGCTCTGTTCATCTCCAATATCTGCGTACACTTCCTCGAATACAGCCAGCTCGCTGCGGTCATTGGCGGGGATATGAAGGCCTGACTGTCCCATCAGGGTTAGAAGCCCTACAGTCTTCAGGGAGACTGTTTTGCCCCCGGTATTGGGACCGGTGACGATCAGCAGGTCGAAGTCATCTCCCAGCCGGATATCAATAGGAACCACACGTTTTTTGTCAATGAGAGGATGCCGTGCTCTTTTCAGACGGATCCGTCCCTCTTCATTAAAGATCGGTTCGCTGCCATTCATTTCCATGGCAAGAGAAGCCCTGGCAAAAATGAAATCCAGCTGGACCATTAAAGTAAGATCCATGGAAATCGCTTCGGTATACTGGGCGATCTGCTCGCTTAAGGCAGCAAGGATAGCCTCGATTTCTTTTTGCTCTTTCAGTTCCAGCTCCCGGATGTCATTGTTCAGCTTTACGATTGCCATGGGCTCGATAAAAAGGGTGGAGCCGGTAGAAGACTGATCGTGGATCATGCCGGGTACCTGGTTTTTGTATTCTGCTTTTACAGGGATACAGTACCGTCCGTCCCGCATTGTGATCACCGCATCCTGGAGATAATTGCGGGCGCTGCCGTTTACCAAGGCGCTCAGCTGGGTGTGGATCCGGTCATTGGCAGCTTTCATGCTCCGTCTGATCTGGCGGAGACCGGGACTGGCATCATCGCTGATCTCTTCTTCAGAGAGAATGCAGCGGCGTATTTCTCCGGCAAGGGGCGTCAAAGGCTCCAGACTGTCAAACATTCCAGTGAGAGAGTCGTCTTTTCCTTCTCCGCGCTCGCTTCGGGAATAGGCTTTCACTCGATTGGTATTTTCCAGGAGGCTGCAGATGGACAGGATTTCGGAAATCCCAAGAGAGCTTCCGATCTCCAGCCGCTTCAGAGAGCCGCGGATATCTTTGACACTTCCAAAGGAAAGATTTCCCTTTTGAAAAAGGCGGCTCAGGGCGTCTTTCGTCTGGACCTGCATGTGCCGTATCTCTTCTATATCGGTGAGCGGTGAAAGTTTCCGGCACAGCTCCTTTCCCAGAGGAGAGGAAGCCTTGTCGGTAAGTTTTTCGATTATTTTAAAATATTCCAATGCTTTTAATGCTTTTTGATTCATAAATTCTCCTGTAGTCTGAACTAGATGGTTCTTGTTATAACAATAGACAGCCTTTCCCAGACACTGGGAAGGTCTGAACCTATTTTACATGATTTGCCTGTTCTTGAAAAGGAAAATGTGTTTTTTATTCATAAAAAGTTCATAATTATTTGCTAAAATATCTTTCAGATTATCAGTTTCAAACAGGAGAAATACTATGAAGGATAGAAGAGATAATGCTTCGGGATCAGAAAACTATCATTTCATAAAAGAAACTATTAAAGAAAAACCATCAAATACAAAAAGCATTTTAAAGAAAGCCTTTTGCCTTGCGGCAGGCGGTGCAGTACTGGGGTGCTGCGCGGCGTTTGCTTTTGCGGCTTTTCTTCCCGCAGCGGTGGAGTGGTTCGGTTTTCCCCAGGAAAAACGGGTAGACGTAGACCTTTCCGGTACGGCAGAGCATTCCCAGTCTGTGCCTTCCGTGCAAAATGAAGAAAGTACACCGGGAACGGTCTCCTACGAAACCGGCAGTACTTCAGAGAGCGGTACGGATGTTCTGGAAGAATACGAAGAAATATACAGCCGTGTCCTGGAGATCGCAGAAGAACCAATGCAGGCCCTTGTCCATGTGACAGGAGTCAGTGGGGATGAAAACCTGCTGGATCATTCTTTTCTCCATTATGGGGAAGAAGAAGGAATTGTTTTTTTAGAAAGCGATACAGATTTTTATATTCTCACGGGATATACAGATTTAAAAGACGCAGATAAGATCCAGGTCACCTTTTCCAACGGTGCATATGCACTTGCAGAAATGTGCAAAGGGGACGCGCGGATCGGTCTGTCGGTAGTGCGGGTGCCGAAAGTCAGGCTTAGTGAAAACACGTTGGAAGAAATTTCCGTTGCAGTGCTGGGAACGTCTGCCAGTTCCTATTTGGGAAAGCCTGTGATCGCCATTGGAAGTCCCATGGGGGAATATGACGGCGTGGTATACGGGATGGTCACTTCGGTTTCCGAAGAAATTTCGGCGGCGGACTGTGCCTATAGCCAGATGATCACGGATATGCAGGGAAGTCCGGAAAGTGACGGCGTGCTTTTGGACACCTCAGGCAGTGTGATCGGGATCATCCGCCGTTCCAAGGAAGACGACATCAACATGATCAAGGCTCTGCCCATCGCCCAGATCCAGCCTTTGCTGGAGACACTGTGCAACGGCGAACCGATCCCTTATCTGGGAATCCATGGGATCACCATTTCTTCTGTTCAGGCAGAAAACCTGGGAGTCTCCACAGGAATCTATGTGGACAGCGCAGAAACAGATTCCCCGGCGATGATCGCCGGGATACAGACCGGGGACATCATTACTGGCTTAGACGGGGAGCGTGTGGAAAACATGACAGAATATTCCGCAAAGCTTCACCAGATGAGCGGCGGAGAAAACATTACGGTAGAACTTCTTCGAAGAAGCGCATCTGACGGAACTTATGTGGAAATGGAATTTGATCTGATAATAGAAGAAAGATAGAGAGGCAACCAGCATGCATTTTATAAATGAATTACACGAAGGCGACAGGATCAGCGGGATTTATCTGTGCAAACAAAGACAGTCGGCAGTGACCAAAAACGGAAAGCCCTACGACAGCGTTATCCTTCAGGACAAAACAGGAAGTATCGACGGAAAGATCTGGGATCCCAATTCCCTTGGCATCGAGGAATTTGACGCCCTGGATTACATAGAGATCATGGCGGATGTGACCAGCTTTGCCGGCGCTATGCAGTTGAATATCAAGCGGGTGCGGAAAGCCGGAGAAGGGGAGTACGATCCCTCCGATTACCTGCCGGTGAGCGGAAACAGCAGGGAAATGATGTGGAGCCAGTTGACCGCCATGGTGGACAGCGTGCAGAATACATATCTGTCTGCTATATTGAAAAAACTGTTTCTGGAGGACGAGACTTTCCGGAAAGCCTTTGAAGGACATTCCGCTGCAAAGACCGTGCATCATGGGTTTATCGGCGGATTGATGGAGCATACGTTAAGCGTTGCCCGCCTTTGCGAATATATGGCTTCCGCCTATCCGGTCCTGAAACGGGATCTTCTGATCACGGCGGCTCTTCTCCACGATGTGGGAAAGACCCGGGAGTTATCTGCATTCCCGTTGAATGATTATACAGACGAAGGACAGTTACTGGGGCATATCGTGATCGGAGCCCAGATGGTCCATGATCTGGCCAGGGAAATCCCCGGATTTCCGGAAACGCTGGAAAACCAGCTGATCCACTGTATCCTTGCCCACCACGGAGAACTGGAATACGGTTCCCCGAAGAAGCCGGCTCTTGCGGAGGCAGTGGCGCTGAACCTGGCGGACAATACAGACGCCCGCATGGAAACTCTTACAGAGATCTTTGCGGCGGACAAAGGCAAAAAGGAATGGCTGGGATTTAACCGGCTGTTTGAATCCAATTTAAGAAGAACAGGAGATTTGTGATCTTTATGGAATTTCGGAAAAATGACATGGTCACTTTAGAAATCGAAGATTGCGGGACAGACGGTGAAGGTATCGGCAAGGCTGATGGCTTCACCGTCTTTGTCAAAGACGCGGTCATTGGAGACAGAGTAAGGGCAAAGATCATCAAGGCAAAAAAGCATTACGGCTATGGAAAGCTGATGGAAATACTGAGGCCCTCGCCTTACCGGGTGGAGCCCAAATGCCCCATAGCCAGACAGTGCGGCGGATGCCAGCTTCAGGCGCTTTCCTATGAAAAGCAGCTTGCCTTCAAGGAAAAGAAGGTGCGGGGAAATCTGGAGAGGATCGGCGGCTTTAGCGCTCTTCCCATGGAACCGATCATCGGGATGGAGGAGCCGTATCATTACCGGAACAAAGCCCAGTTCCCGGTAGGAAAGGACAAAGAAGGCAGGATCATCACAGGATTTTATGCAGGGCGTACCCACACGATCATAGAAAACCGGGATTGCGCCCTGGGCGTGCCCCAGAATAAGGAGGTCCTGGACCGTGTCCTTTCTTATATGGAGGAAAACCGTGCGGAGCCATACGATGAGAAAACAGGCAAAGGACTGGTGCGCCATATCCTGATCCGGTACGGTTTTTTTACCGGAGAGCTGATGGTGTGTCTGATCGTTAACGGAAAAAAACTTCCAAAAGAGGAAGCACTGGTGGAAAAGCTGCGGGAGATTCCCGGAATGACCAGCATCACACTGAATGTAAATGAGAAGAAAAACAATGTGATCCTGGGAGAAGAGCTGCGGATCTTGTGGGGGCAGGGCTATATCACAGATAAGATCGGAGACATTTCCTATGAGATATCGCCCCTTTCCTTTTATCAGGTGAATCCCATCCAGACCCAGAAGCTATACGCCAAGGCACTGGAGTACGCGGACCTGAAGGGCGGCGAAAATGTGTGGGACCTGTACTGCGGGATCGGCACGATCTCTCTTTTCCTGGCCCAGAAGGCGGGCTTTGTCCGGGGCGTGGAGATCGTCCCCCAGGCTATTGAGGACGCCAAAAGGAATGCCGCGCGCAATGGGATAGAGAACGTGGAATTTTTCGTGGGCAAAGCGGAAGAAGTGCTGCCCCGGGAGTACGAGGAACACGGCGTGTACGCGGACGTGATCGTGGTGGATCCGCCCCGGAAGGGCTGCGATGAGAAACTGCTGGAGACAATCCTTAGGATGCAGCCTAAGCGCGTGGTATACGTAAGCTGCGACAGCGCCACACTTGCCCGGGATCTGAAGTATTTATGCGGGATGGGGTATGAGTTGAAACGGGTGTGTGCGGTGGATCAGTTTGGGATGACGGTGCATGTGGAGACTGTGGTAAGACTACAAAGGAAACATACCTAGAAATCCTTGAATTTACGCACTTTGTTGACTTTTTCAGTTTCAACAGATTAGAGGAAAATCACAAGGAAAAGGTACTTGTAAACAAAGTAACCGTTGTGGTTGCCTTAGACCTCGGTACGGGGAACACAAAAAATCCTGGATTATGAAAGTGAATATAGAGCTATCAATACATTGATAGAAGATAGGGATACTTGCAGCAGAGTGTCCCTATTTTTTATACAAAATTGTAAAATTCAGGAGGAAAAACAAATGGCAAAGAACACAGCGACAGGAGCAAAACAGGAAAGAAAAATCACTTTCAAAAACAAGGAACATGAAAAATTTTACAATACCTATCTTTCAAAATGCCCGTATCAGGATTCGTATCACAAAACGCTTATTTATTGCCTGGGACTGTCGGAAGATACCAGACGGAACGTAAACCGGATCTATGACTTTGAAACGGGATTTATAAAGCCGGAGTGTCTGCAGGAAGGCTGGCAGACCAGCGGCAGTGAACGGATTGTCCGTTTGGCGTTTAACCTTTACACAGACGGAACACCTACAACGGATGAATATGACGATACGGAAGAACAGATTACAGAGACACGGCTTTATTCCGTCAGCGATATATTCTGCACAGGGGACGCTAAATATTTTTGGGAAGCAATCAAAATCCGCTATCCGGATTACTGCTTCTATGTGGATTGGGAGGAGATGTTTTATGCTGAAGATTAGGCTACAGGGAACCGTGAAGGATATTCGCTGGTTTAAACGTCTGCTGGAGAGCCACCCGGAGATCCGGGTTCTCTCCGTATCGGAGATATTTTCTAATAAGGGGACGAACCGATATTTCCGCTCCTATGCGGAAGTGGAAAAGACAGAAAAGAAAGAGGAAGAAAGGTAGGTAAGAGATATGTGCAGAATTATCGCAATCGCAAACCAAAAGGGCGGTGTCGGAAAAACAACGACGTGTGTAAATTTAGGTATTGGTCTGGCAAGAGCCGGGAAAAAGGTGCTTCTGGTAGAAGCGGATGCCCAGGGCAGTATGGCAGTGAGTTTAGGCATTCAGGAGCCGGATGAACTGGACGTAACCTTAGTCAATATCATGGAGAAGATTATCAATGACGAGGATGTGGAACCGGGAGAGGGTATTATCCACCATGAGGAGGGAATTGA
>DXBU01000015.1 GCA_019116385.1 Candidatus Blautia faecigallinarum
AGAATCTGAAGGGCAAAGAACAGGATTAAAAACAAGATCATAAGATTCCCTCCTTTATTGATATTTTACATTATTGTCATAATCAAGAAATTTATGCGCCAAACAAGAAAAAATTATGCTATAATAAATAAATCTCCTGGCTCTACAGCAGGAAAATAACAGAAGACAGGATCGGAGGATGCAATGAAAAAAACAGAATTTAAAGTACATACGATATACGCAAAGGACGACCTTCTAAAAATGGAAAAGGTGGCATATCGGAAGTCACGGGTAATTGGGCTTTTGATCACGGAGCTTGTATTTCTTTTTTACCTGGGCGCAGTCATGTGGGCGGTTTCCTTGAAAGATGACCGTATTTCCTCATTTCCGCTTATTTCAGGGGGGATCGGGGATGTAGTTGTCCTGGTGATCTTGGCAGCCTGTATGCTGGCCCTTTACTTTATGCCCTATTATCAAAGGCACAAGATCCTAAAAGAAACACCCGGCGGTGTTCTGAAAGCAAATTATTACTTCTATGAGAAAACCTTCCAGTATGGATGGGGAGATACTTTTACTTCCGTGGGATATGTGGAGATCCAGGAACTGGTCAATTTGTCAGATGCTTTTTATATAAAGGCCAGAGATCTTTCTTACTGGGTCAAAAAATCAGATTTTCAGGTCGGAAATGCGGATTCTTTCCTGGAATTTATGAAAGCAAAAGTGAAATGTAAGGTTAAAGATAAAACCTCAGGGAGATAAACCAACAGACCTGTCCGCGAATAAGGTAAAGAAAGCCCATTTATGGAGGAAGCATCAATGGATGAGACAGTCTTTACCGGAAGAGGGATTGGTGTGGCGGTGCTGGATACCGGAATTTATCCCCATATAGATTTTGGCAGCAGGATCCTGGGATTTTGTGATTTCCTTTCCCATAGAATGTATCCTTATGATGACAATGGTCACGGTACCTGTGTGGCAGGAATCCTGGCCGGCAGCGGAGCCGGATCTAAGGGAAAATACACAGGAGCGGCTCCAGGCTGCGGGATCATTGCCTTGAAAGTACTGGATCGTTTTGGCAATGGGAACAAAGAAGATGTGATCAAAGCCTTCCGGTGGATTTTGCAAAATAAGGATCGATATGACATCCGTGTGGTTAATATTTCTGTAGGGACCACGTATAAAACCCGGGATGAACACTCTGCTTTGATCCTTGGGGTGGAAAAGCTGTGGGATGAAGGGCTGACGGTGGTGGCGGCAGCAGGAAATCAAGGACCTGCGCCGGGAAGCGTGACAGCTCCGGGCTGCAGCAAAAAGATTATTACCGTTGGTTCCAGCGATATGCTTTTGGGAAAAGACGGCGTATCCGGACGAGGTCCAACCTTTGAATGTGTGTGTAAACCGGATCTTGTGGCGCCCGGGAACAGGATCATCTCCTGTGCTCCGGGCTCTGATTTTTCCTATGCAGCAAAAAGCGGAACTTCTATGTCAACACCTAAAGTGGCCGGAGCTATCGCCTGTCTTCTGGAAAAATACCCTTCTCTAACCAATGTAGAGATCAAAATGATGCTGAAGGAAAGCTGTGATGATCTTGGGCTTCCCAAGAATCATCAGGGCTGGGGTAGATTGAACGGGAAACGCCTTTTGTCTCTTTAAAATTCTGTCATTTTGTATAAAAGCGATATGGTAACGCATAAAAGCGTTGACGCAGAAGAGCTTTTCCGCTACAATGAATGTTAAAATGATGTCAGAACAGGATCCGACATCAGAAATAAACAAGGAGAGGATAAATCATGCAGAACAGAAGAGTAAAAATGGACTCACATACGAATCTTCTTCAACTGGAAGAGCATATGTATCCACTTGTGGATGTGGAAACCCCAAATGTTTTCCGGAACCTGTTTCCTTATTCCGAGGTGCCCAAGATCGCTTTTAACGATCGTATTGTTCCCCACCATATGCCGGAAGAAATTTGGATCACTGATACAACTTTTCGGGACGGACAGCAGTCCCGTGCCCCTTATACTACAGAGCAGATCGTACGGATCTACGACTATCTTCATAAGCTTGGAGGGCCGGAAGGCAGGATCCGGGCATCGGAATTTTTCCTGTACAGCAAAAAAGACAGGGATGCTGTAGAAAAATGTATGGAGAGAGGTTACAAGTTCCCAGAAGTTACCAGCTGGATCCGTGCAAGCAAGAAGGACTTCGAACTTGTCCGGGATATGGGTATGAAGGAGACGGGAATCCTGGTCAGCTGTTCCGATTACCATATTTTTTATAAAATGAAGATGACCCGCAGCCAGGCCATGGAACATTATCTTAGTATTGTGAAAGAGTGTCTGGAGATCGGAGTGGCCGTACGCTGCCACCTGGAGGATATTACCAGAGCAGATATTTATGGGTATGTGATTCCCTTCTGTCTGGAACTGATGAAGCTGGGACAGCAGTATGGGATCCCGGTAAAGGTCCGCTGCTGTGACACCATGGGCTACGGGGTGAATTATCCAGGTGCGGTGATCCCTCGTTCTGTGCCGGGGATCATCTATGGTATTATGGTTCATGCAGGAGTGCCTTCGGAACTTATTGAGTGGCACGGACACAACGATTTCTATAAAGCAGTGAGCAATTCCACCACAGCTTGGCTTTACGGGGCCTGTGGAGTAAATACTTCTCTGTTCGGCATAGGCGAAAGAACGGGAAATACTCCTCTTGAGGCCATGGTTTTTGAATATGCGCAGCTTCGAGGCAACTTAGGCGGAATGGATACAACGGTGATCACCGAGCTTGCAGAGTATTATGAAAAAGAGATCGGATACAAGATCCCTCCAAGAACGCCTTTTGTAGGTAAGAATTTTAATGTGACCAGAGCAGGCATCCATGCGGACGGTCTTTTGAAAAACGAAGAGATTTATAATATTTTCGACACGGATAAGTTCCTGAACCGCCCAGTAGAGGTAGCGGTAAGCAACACCTCCGGACTGGCAGGTATTGCCCACTGGATGAATACCCATTATCACTTAAAAGGGGATAGACAGCTGGATAAAAACTGCGAGCTTGTTTCCAGGATCAAGGCATGGGTGGATGAGCAGTACGAGGAAGGCCGTGTGACAGTTATGTCTGATACTGAGCTTGAAGAATTGGTGGACAAATTTACCGGAGAGCTTGGCATTACACTTTAAAAGGAGGAGAATATGGATAAGATTCAGATGCAGACGCCGCTGGTAGAGATGGACGGCGACGAAATGACAAGAATACTGTGGCAGATCATCAAGGAGGAACTGCTCCTTCCCTATATTGATCTAAACACAGAGTATTATGATCTTGGCCTGGCACACAGAAACGAGACGGATGATCAGGTTACCATTGACGCGGCAGAAGCGACCAAGAAATATAAAGTAGCGGTAAAATGTGCCACTATCACGCCTAATAAAGCGCGGATGAAAGAGTACAGCCTGAAAAAAATGTACAAAAGTCCCAATGGTACGATCCGGGCGCTCTTGGACGGTACGGTGTTCCGTGCTCCTATCGTGGTAAAAGGGATCGAGCCCTGTGTAAAGAACTGGAAAAAACCGATCACCCTTGCCCGTCATGCCTATGGGGATATTTATAAAAATACAGAATTTTATATTGACAAACCAGGTGAGGCCAAGCTTGTGTTCACCGGGGATGACGGAGAAGAGCGCATTGAGACGATCCAGCGTTTTGACAAGCCAGGTGTGCTTTTAGGCATGCACAATCTGGATGCGTCTATTGAAAGCTTTGCCAGAAGCTGCTTTAATTATGCCTTGGATATCAGACAGGACGTTTGGTTTGGCTGCAAGGACACCATTTCCAAAACCTACGATGGAAGATTTAAGGAAATCTTTAACAGGATTTACGAAGAGGAATTTAAAGAGCGCTTCCAGGCGGAAAACCTTACGTATTTTTACAGCCTGATCGATGATATCGTAGCCCGGGTAATGAAAGCTGAGGGAGGCTTTATCTGGGCATGCAAGAATTATGATGGAGACGTGATGAGCGATATGGTCTCCTCTGCTTTTGGTTCGTTGGCTATGATGACTTCTGTGCTGGTATCGCCTCATGGATATTACGAATACGAGGCGGCACACGGAACCGTTCAGCGGCACTACTACAGGCACTTGGAGGGGAAAGAGACTTCTACAAATTCCGTGGCCACGATCTTTGCCTGGACAGGAGCGCTGAGAAAGAGGGGAGAGCTTGATGAAGATCAGGCGCTCGTGGAGTTTGCAGATAAGCTGGAGAAGGCGACTACTTCTACCATCGAAAGCGGAAAAATGACCAAGGATCTGGCTCTGATCACTTCCCTTAAAAATCCTAAGATATTAAACAGCCGCGATTTTATCCTTGCGGTAAAAGAGAAATTAGAAAAGCTGCTTTGATCCAATGGGATCCCGGCAAAAGAAGAGCTGGCGTCAGGCCAGCTCTTCCCATTTTTCGTAGAGGATTTCCAGTTCTTTTTGAATTTCAGCTTTTTCCCGGCTAAGTTGTGTACACTTGGCTACATCCGTACACACGTCCGGAAGGATCAGTGTCTCATCAATTTCTTTGTCACGGGCTTCCAGCTGATCGATGCGGGCTTCCGTCTTTCTTAGATCATTTTCCCGTTTTCGTTTCTGAGCCTGTTCCTCTTTTTGCTGCTGCCAGGTAAGTTTGCCCTCTGACGGTGCTTCCAGAGCTTCCTCTTCCTTTGGGGCAGGAGCATATTTTTCAGTAAGTTCTTCCCGCTTTTCCAGGTAATAGTCATAATCCCCGATATAATTGACAATACACTGATGCGTAAGATCCAGGATCCTGGTGGCTGTCTGGTTGATAAAATACCGGTCGTGGGAGACATACAGTACCGTACCAGTATAACTGTTCAGGGCTTCCTCCAGGATCTCCTTGGATGCGATATCAAGATGGTTGGTCGGCTCG
>DXBU01000002.1 GCA_019116385.1 Candidatus Blautia faecigallinarum
ACCCTCCCAACAGATTTTTATAATTTCTATTCCTTTATTTTCCATTTAATATACCAATTTTCCATTTTTATAATGAATATCTTACTTATACATTATATATCTTATACATTAGTTAATCAAGGAGTATGTTCCCTGTATAATAAGCAAAAAGGAGGAGATTCCATGGTCCGATTACGTATTTTAGACATTCTGAAAGAACAGCAGCATACAAAGTACTGGCTTTATAAACAGATGGATATGAGCTATCAAAATCTGTCCAGGCTTCTTAATAACGAAACCTCCTCCATCAAATTTGAAAATCTCGACAAATTAAGTACGATCTTAAATTGTCCTGTGGGAGATTTGTTTGAAAAAATAGAAGAACCTTAGAAAGAGTCTACGTTTTCAGCTTGTCCTTCCTTTTTATTGTCTCATATTCTGCCCAAAAAACATAATGAAATATTCCCTATTTTTTTCCTCTTAAGAAGATATTTTTATTGTAGCATCTGCCTCTTTTTCTGTCGTCCTCTGGCGCAGGACTTATCCTACTGACACAAAAAAGCAGACTATCCTGAACCGATACATTCAGCAATAGTCTGCACTTAATAATTACACAAAAATAAGTAAAAGCAAATTGACATTTTCAGAAACCGGACGGATTTAATGTCCATCCATGGTCATTATGGTAGATCATCTGCCTGGTCATCCCTCCGTCAATGCAGATATTTTCCCCGGTAATAAATCCGGCTTTATCTGAGCAGAGATACAGGACCATGTTTGCGATATCCATAGGATTTCCCACACGTCCGGCCGGCTGCTGCAGGGCGTCCGCCCCTTCATATACCGTGTAATCGGTATCGATCCAGCCCGGAGAGATAGAATTGACCCTCACTTTTCCGGCAAGGCTCACCGCCAGCGCATGGGTCAGCGCGGCGATCCCGCCCTTGGCCGCCGTATAGCTTTCTGTCTGAGGCTGGCTCATACGGTCCCGGGAAGAAGAAATATTTACGATCGCAGCTCCTTCCCCAAAATAAGGCAGAAAAAGCCTGGTAAGATAAAAGGGCGCCGTCACGCCTACCTTCAGGGCATACTCAAATTCTTCATAGGTACAGTCGCTGATCCCTTTCATCAAAGGAAGAGCATTATTGATCAGATAATCCACTTTCCCATACTGGCCCGTTACTTTTTCTACAAAACGGCAAAGAGTCTCCTTCTCCGAAAGATCCCCTGTAAAATATTCATTAGGCTGCTTATCAATGATACAGACCTTTGCGCCGTTTTTCTCGAATTCCCGGGCGATACACTTTCCGATGCCCTGGGCGCCGCCTGTAACGACGGCAACTTTATCCTGAAACATTTTGTATCCTCCTCATGATCATTCACACTGTATCATTTCTTTTCTGATGCTTTCCTGAGCCTTCCTGTCAGAATGCCAATTCCCGCTCCCACTGCTGTTGGCAGAAGCCATCCCAGACCCGCTTCAAAGCCGGGCATTTTTTCCATAAAGCCGGCAGCGAAAGGAATGGAAATCCCCTCCGTGCCCAGCACAAGGAGCACACTGCTGATCCCGCAGAACAGGGCAGACCAGGGATAGATCCCCGGATAGCCTGCAATATATTTATGCAGGCAGGCCAAAATGATCAGCAGGATCGCAAGGGGATAGATCGCATTTAAGACCGGAACTGAAAACTTCAGGATCTCATCCAGCCCCAGATTTGCGATCAGCATGGAGATCACCGCAAAAATATATACCCAGCCCCGGTAGCTGATCTTTGGAAAAACCGAGGTGAAATACTTCCCGCAGCAGCAAAGCAGCCCCACACAGGTATTAAAACAGGCGATCACAAAAATCACACCCAGAAGGATCATTCCGGTCCTTCCGAACAGGAACTGCACCATGTCCGTCAGTGTTTCCGTCCCGTTTGCCGCTCCCGGAAATCTCCCGCTGGAGCTTCTCCCGATAAAGGCCAGCAGACTATAGACGATCAGAAGCACCAGACCGGCGATCCATCCTGCAGAGATGGTTTCCTTCACCACCTGTTTTTCTTCTGTAACGCCCTTTTCACGGATATTCATGGCCACGATCATGCCGAAATTCAATGCCGCCAGGGTATCCATGGTCTGGTATCCGTCCAGGAACCCCTGAGCCGCCGCCATATCCTGATATAGACTTTCTGGTTCTGCCGCAGTGCCTGCACCTCTCACGAGTGTGGCGATAAAGACCACTGCGATCAAAGTCAGCAGGATCGGCGTAAGGCGTTTTCCCAGATATTCCGTCAGCTTCTCCGGATGCATGGCGATCACAGCCGCCAGCACGAAAAATATCAGTGAATAAGCCAATTGTGCCGCCCAAATGCTTTCTCCGTTTTCCCAGAAGGGCTGTACTGCGATAGAAAAGGAGGTGCTGGCAGTCCTCGGAATCGCAAGGCACGGCCCGATAGCAAGATACAGGATCAAAATATAAATAAAGGAAAATTTAGGATGGACTCTGGAGGTCAGGTTTTCCAGGCCGCCTGACTTCGTTACCGCCAGCACGCCCAGAATCGGCAGGCACACCGCGCTGACCGCAAATCCGGCAAACGCGACCCAGGTGCCCGTTCCCGCCTGCGCTCCCAGAAAAGGCGGAAAGATTAGGTTCCCCGCGCCGAAAAACATGGAAAACAACGTGATTCCTATGAGTAGTTTATCCTTTAAATGAAATGTACGCATATCTTGGCCTCCTGCCCCTATATATAGTTATCGATGTCATTGTTCAAAAATGTGCTCAAGTCCATAAATGGTCAGCCTATTTCATAAGCTGTCTTAAATCTGTCCTAGGCAAAAAATCTATTCCACATGAATAAAATCCAAAATAGAAAATCGGTTTTAAAGAAGAAATTTCTGTTTACCTAATATTATCACTATGATTGTTTTTTTCAATAGGTATTATACATTTACACAATCACCTGTTTTAATATTTTTCTCTACACTTCCACGAGGAGGTAACTCTGAGTAACGACTCAATTTGCGGCGTCTCATATGTATTTCCCCCGTCACTCCCGCACGGGGAGTGACGGTGAACAGATGGTTGACAGATGTGTCTGCTGCGGCATTTCAATCCACACTCCCGCACGGGGAGTGACTGATGTTTTATCATTTATGTATGGAGAATTTTTAATTTCAATCCACACTCCCGCACGGGGAGTGACGGAGGAACTAACATTTATATTAATCCGACATTAGATTTCAATCCACACTCCCGCACGGGGAGTGACCGTGGAAGAGTGCCGGGGAGCTGTGGAGAAGCAATTTCAATCCACACTCCCGCACGGGGAGTGACTCTTTCGACTACGCATAAGGGTTTTATTGTGGTGATTTCAATCCACACTCCCGCACGGGGAGTGACCCATGGACTATACTGGCAGGTCTGGTATGTAT
>DXBU01000118.1 GCA_019116385.1 Candidatus Blautia faecigallinarum
GATTATACAAGATTTTGCAGTATTGTCAATTAATTTAGAAACAATCGATATGAATTTTGAAAGTTTCGGCAGAATTTGTTAATTTAAAGGCATTATTGTATTCTATAAAAAAACCCATAAGAACCGTATGTAAACAAATCGGATTCCTATGGGTTTTTCTTTTTCTTATACTTTGATGGTAATTTCCCGTCCTGTACGGCTGTATTTATAATAGCGCACTCCTGCGGCATCCAGCATCCTTTTGGAGGCGATCACAGATGGCGTATCCGCATATTTGTCGCTGTCGTAGACCACGGTCTTGATCCCGGCCTGTATGATCGCTTTTGCACATTCGTTGCAGGGGAACAAAGAAACGTAAAGCTTGGCCCCTTCCAGGCTTCCGCCCCGGTAGTTGAGGATCGCATTCAGTTCGCTATGGGTTACATAAAGATATTTGGTATACAGAGGATCTCCTTCTCTGGCCCATGGAAACTCGTCATCCGAGCAGCCAATGGGAAAACCATTATATCCCATGGAGAGGATCTTGTTGTCCCTGCTTACTATGCAGGCTCCCACCTGTGAATTGGGATCCTTGGAGCGCATCCCTGAAAGCATGGCGACTCCCATAAAATATTCGTCCCAGGAAAGATGGTCTGCACGTTTTTGATTGTTGTTCTTTTTTTCCATATGAATCAACCTCCTTACTGTACCCGAAGCACCGCTTCTTTCTTCTCGGTCATCACGATGGGGTCAATCGGTCTCCATCTGTTCAATTCTTCTCTTATGTCGTTCCTCGCCGGAAAAGGGCGTATTTAAAAAGGTATCCACGATCTTCACTGCCAGACCGGGGCCGACCACTCTGCCTCCCATGGCCAGGATATTGGCATCGTTATGCAGTCTGGTCGCTTCTGCGGAAAAACAGTCAGAACAAAGGGCTGCACGGATTCCTTTGAACTTATTTGCGGTAATGGAAATTCCGATTCCTGTCCCGCAGATCAGGATCCCCTTTTCACATTCCCCGTCCAAAATGGCATGGGCCACTCTTTTGGCATAAATGGGATAGTCTGTGGACTGCAGGCTGTCACATCCGTAATCCTTATAGGGGATTTCTTTCTCCTCAAGATATTTTTTGATCTCCTGTTTCAGTTCATAACCTCCATGGTCACATCCCAATGCTATCATTTTTGCTCCTCCTGTGTTTTAATAATTTTATGTCCGGCGGCTTTTAAAAGCCGGTTCATAATCGCCTGTCCCATCCGTGGGGTATAAAAAGCTTCTGAATAAATTTCGTTTACCTGACATTTATCAAACTCCCGCAGCACCTCGTAGAGATGGCGGGCAATGGTCTCCTCTTCGCTTCTTTTTCCAATGGTCTTTACTATGCCTACAGGATATCTTTCTGCTGTTTCTTCTGCTGCGATGATCCCTACCGTTTTTCCCTCTTCCCTGGCTTTTTCTGCCATCTGATTGATCCTTGCGATCACCTCTTCTTCTCTGCCTTCCACAATAGAGAGGTCTGCTTTTGGCGCGTAATGGCGGTATTTCATGCCGGGAGCTTTGGGATGTACCTTACTGTCAGTGATCAAAAGTCCCCTGTCCATGCGCACCTCTCCCAGGGTTTCTCTGAGCATTTCCAGGGAAATATATCCCGGCCGGAGCACTACGGGGATCTCTTCTGTAAAATCTACGATCGTAGACTCCAGGCCAATTCCCACCGGTCCGCCGTCTATGATCATATCCACCGCATCCCCCAGATCCTCCTCCACATGTTCTGCCATTGTGGGACTTGGCCTTCCGGAGGTATTGGCGCTTGGGGCTGCCACATAGCCTCCTGCAAACCGGATGAGGCTTTGGGCGATAGGGTCGCTGGGAAAACGGACTGCTACGCTATCCAGGCCGCCTGTGGTCTCCAGGGGAACAAGGTCTGTTTTCTGAAAAATCATGGTCAAAGGTCCCGGCCAGTATTTTTCTGCCAGCGCACTGGCCTTGGAGGGAATATTTTTTACGATCGCAGGCAAGCTGTCCAGATCCGCAATATGTACGATCAGAGGGTTATCCGATGGACGTCCTTTTGCCGCATAGATCTTCATGGATGCCTTAGGATCCAGCGCGTTTCCTCCCAGGCCGTATACCGTTTCTGTAGGAAAGGCCACCAGGCCGCCGTCTTTTAAAATCTGGCCGGCCTGTTTCAGGGCTTCTATATTTAAATGCTCTGGTGTCATAGTTACTAGGATTGCCTTCATTTTCTTTCCTCTTTTCTGGTCTCTTTTTTATTGTACACGATTTTTCTCAACCTATCAATGGCTTATCGGTTGATGATCCGATATTTTATTTTCGGCTGCTCAAGAGGCATACGGTCTCCACATCATCTGCAAAGGGAAACATATCAACCCCCTGCGCCTTCTCCATCCGGTATCCGTGTCCGGTAAGATATTTCAGGTCTCTTGCCAGGGTTTCCGGATTGCAGGAAATATAAACGATCTTTTTAGGAGACAGCTTCACCGCAGAGGATAGAAATTTCTTATCGCTGCCGCCCCGGGGCGGATCCATAAAGACTACCTCTGCCTTTTCCCCCTTCTGTGCCATGGATACCATAAAATCTCCTGCGTCTCCCTGGAAAAAATCTGCGTTTCGGATGCCGTTCTCTTTGGCATTGACCCTTGCGTCCCTGACCGCATCCCGGTTCAGTTCCACACCGATCACCCGCCCCGCATCCTTTGCCGCCACAAGCCCTATGGTCCCGATCCCGCAGTAGGCGTCGATAACAGTCTCTGTACCTTTTAGATCTGCGAACCGGATAGCTGTCTGATAAAGGATCTCCGTCTGCACAGGGTTGACCTGATAAAAAGATTTTGGGGAAATCCGGAAGGTACAGCCGCACAGGGTATCTTTGATATATCCCGGACCGTAAAGGGGGATCTCCCGCTCTCCCAGCACCATGCTGGTATGCCGGTCATTCACGTTCAGGACTATGGTGGTGATCTCCGGATGGATCTGCCGGAGCGCCTTTACAAAATTATTTTTAGAGGGCAGGATGGGGGAGCTTAAGACCAGCACCACCAGGATCTGTCCGCTCTGAAAGCCCCGCCGGACCAGCACATGGCGCAGAAGGCCATAGCCGGTATCCTCATCGTATATTTTGATCCTGAAGGATTTTGCCAGATCCCGGATCGTCCGGATGATCTCCTGGCTTTTTTCATCCTCGATCAGACATTTTTCCACCGGGACCACGTGATGGGAATTAGCCTCGTAGATCCCGGCGATCACATTGCCTTTCCGGTCTCTGTCAAAGGCAGCGTGTACTTTGTTCCGATAATAATAAGGATTTTCCATCCCGATGATGGGAAGGATCTTTCCATAGTTTTTTAAGAGTTTTTCCAGATACTGCTGTTTCTTTTCCAGTTGTTTCTTGTAAGGTATCCCCTGATACTGGCATCCCCCGCATTTTTTTGCGGCCGCACATTTTTCTTCAGCCATATAGCCAAGCCTTCCTCCTTTATCCTGACAGCAGGGACAGATTTCCCGGCTGTTTTGTTCTGCTGAGTATTTTATCATATGTGCTGTTTTTTTCTATGACATCCGTGCTCTTCCACGGGAATCCGGTATTTTTTAATTTCGTAGGAACGTAATTTCCACAAGAAAGAATCCTGCTTTGTAGGATTCTCCGCCTGCGGCGGGTCGCCTCGCGACATCTGCCAATCCGCCGCAGTGCGATCCTCGCGAAGCGTTTTTTTATCTCATAGGAACACAGTTTCCTATGAGATAAAAAAAACTCTATGAGGATAATATTTCAATCCCCATAGAGTTCCTCTATCTTAGTTTTGCTGATACCAATCACACTTCTCAGCCGTTATATTATATTTCTGACCGGATCTCTCACGATCATCCTTCAATGGCAATGGTCTTCTTGGTCTCCACTGTCTGCACATCTTTCTTTGGAATGCTCAGCCTCAGGATACCGTCTTCAAATTTTGCTTTTACATCTTCCTGGGTAACGCCGTCGCCTACATAAAAGCTTCTCTGCATAGCGCCTGCGTAACGTTCTCTGCGGATGTATTTGCCTTTCTTATCCTGCTGGTCTTTGTCCAGGCCCTTGGCGGCGGAAATGGTAAGATATCCGTCTTCCAGTTCTACCTTGATCTCGTCTTTCTTAAATCCCGGCAGGTCTACATCCAGTTCATAGCCATTGTCATGCTCACGGATGTCTGTCTTCATCATGTTCTTTGCATTCTTGCCGTATAACGGATTCTTTCTTCCCCAGAAATCATCGTTAAACGGGAAATCCATCCAATCATCAAATAAGTTTTCTCCAAAAATACTAGGCATCATCATAAGTCATTTCTCCTTTCCTGATATCATACACTTTTATGTTACCATTGCGGTGTTCCGCAATGTGGTTTGTAATGGAACCGGTCGGGATTTTCTTTTTCTTTTATCTCCCTTCCTTTGTTCTAGTTGTACTATAGCACGCATTGTTAGCACTGTCAAGAGGTGAGTGCTAATTTTTTTGTGAAAAATCTGTGACTGTTACCGCTCTCTTATACCCAATTTTAAGGGCTTGCATCCTGTTGCCAGATGTGCTATATTTGAAATAGAAAAAGGGAAAGCCAGAGAAGCGGCCTACCCTTATAAATGACTTTCGCTAAATCCTCTTAATGAGGACAGCCGCCACTATTCGCAGTAGTTGGCGGCTATTTTCGTCTATCCTTGAAAATCTCGTAAACAAGACCGACAAGGGCAACAATGAATATTAAAAGCTGAGTTAAATCAGCATTTCTTTTCCTCTCAAATCCATTTTCACCAAACCAACTACTAACAAACCAATAAAAACCGCCGTGTTCACAAATAACAGTACAACAACACTTTTTACCACTCCGAAAGTAAAAAGTATGGAAAAAATTTCTACTGACAACACAATAAAACACATATAATTTATCAGATACTCTGTTATAATTTCTCCATAATAATTGTTCATCTGCAATTTCACATAAATAAAAGGTTTTAATAAATAACGGATCAAGATACATATAACCGGACAAATAAAAATCCAGTTTTTATTAACCAGGGATGTTGCTGCTCCTTTACTCCATTGTACCGGAATTTCTGTGGGCAGCTTAGAATAGGACAAAGCACCAATAAGCAAGCATAGTGCAGTAATCATTATCC
>DXBU01000119.1 GCA_019116385.1 Candidatus Blautia faecigallinarum
TTCAGGCCGTTTATGATATTGCGTTTTTCTTCGTCCTTTTCCTGTTCATTCAGGTCTTTGTAGCAGGTCTCAAATCTTTCAAAGCGGAAGATCTTAATGTCCAGGTTATCCAGTTCTTCCAGAAAATCCAGCTCACGTTTTTCTTTCCCCTTAAGAAACTGGATCATGATAACACTTTTCCCCTGCACGGACGCTTTCATACTCTGGCCCAAAGCCAAAGTGGTCTTTCCTACTCCGTTCCCGCAGTAGATTTCTGTTGATTCTTTTTCCATAATAATTCCTCGTATGGTTAATGAAATTGAGCTCGTTCATCATGTTTCTCGAATTATGTCTATCTTACCTCAGATTGCAAAGAAATGCAAGTATTTGTCTATTTTGTATAATTATTATCGGTATTGTGTCACTCAATATATTCTAATTTGCTTACAGAAACCTCATAAGCCGTCCTTTTTTCAGTCTCATTTTCTCCTGTTCTTTTTACATATTCCCTGCTCTGGATCCTCCCCCAGATCAGGACATGTCCTCCCACCGAAAAGGCAGAGGCATACCGGGCATTTCTCCCCCAGCAGATGCAGGGAATATAATCGGATTTCCCATAGGGCCGGTTCACCGCCAGCAAAAGATCCGCGATCTCTCTGCCAAGGGGTGTTTTTCTGTATACCGGCGGCTTACAGATATAGCCGTCCAGAAAGATCTGGTTCACCGGAGCGTTCTCATCCTCGTCTTCTACAAATTTCAATTCCCTGGCAAACACAGACAGTACCAAACGGTTGTGTTTTTCTTCGTGGCGGTTGTAGGAGCGGAACTGTCCGTGAATTTCTATGTATTCCCCTACATAATCCTGGGAAACGTCCACCAGGCGTTCCGAAACCATCACCGGGATCCTGTCCTGGGAATCGCTTAAACGCTTAACCAATAATTCCATCGTATAGAAGCCTTCCCCAAAAACCTGGTGGCTGAAGGTAAAAGGGGTATCGATCTTCCCCATGATCGACACCTGGTTGTTTTCAATGATCTTATCTGCCATAATGATTGTTCTCCTTCCTCTTTGGGTATTTCGTCTATACTATGTCTATGTACAGGCCCCTTTCTTTAGAACCGGAAAATGAAAAATTTTTTTGAACACCTTGTAATCTGCCCAAAATGTGGTAAACTTGAAAATCGGGGCTTGCTGTCCCCGTAAAATCAACAAGTAAGAGACCTTAAGCAAAATAGAGAAAAAAAGAATGAATATTAAGAAAGGATTTTGATCTTTATGAAGATGAAACGTGAAGATGTACGCAACGTAGCCATTATTGCCCATGTAGACCACGGCAAGACCACTCTGGTAGACCAGCTGCTGAAGCAAAGCGGCGTTTTCCGGGAAAACCAGGAGGTACAGGAGCGCGTTATGGACTCCAACGATATCGAGCGGGAACGAGGCATCACCATTTTGTCCAAAAATACCGCCGTACATTATAAAGGAGTAAAAATCAATATCATTGACACCCCCGGCCATGCAGACTTCGGCGGAGAGGTAGAACGTGTCCTTAAGATGGTAGACGGCGTGATCCTTCTTGTAGACGCCTTTGAAGGCGCCATGCCCCAGACAAAATTTGTTCTGAAAAAAGCGCTGGAGCTGGATCTCCATGTGATCGTATGCATCAACAAGATCGACCGTCCGGAAGCCCGCCCCAACGAAGTGATCGATGAGGTCCTGGAACTTCTGATGGATCTGGATGCCTCCGATGAGCAGCTTGACTGTCCCTTCCTTTATGCTTCCGCCAAGACCGGCCACGCGGTACTGGATTTAAAAGACACGCCGGAAAACATGGCGCCCCTTTTTGAAACCATCCTGAAATACATCCCGGCTCCCCAGGGCGATCCGGACGCCGACACCCAGGTGCTTATCAGCACCATCGACTACAATGAATACGTAGGCCGGATCGGCGTGGGAAAAGTAGAAAACGGAAAAATTTCCGTAAACCAGGAGCTTACCCTTTTAAACCACCACGACATCAACAAGCGCCAGAAAGTAAAGATCAGCAAACTATATGAATTTGACGGACTGGATAAAGTAGAAGTGAAAGAAGCTTCCGTAGGTTCCATTGTAGCGATCTCCGGTATCTCCGAGATCCACATCGGTGACACCCTGTGTTCCGGAGACAATCCTGAAGCCATCCCCTTCCAGAAGATCTCCGAGCCTACCATCGCCATGAATTTCCTGGTAAACGACAGTCCCCTTGCCGGTCAGGAGGGAAAATACGTCACCTCCCGTCATCTCCGGGACAGACTGTACCGGGAATTAAATACCGATGTCAGCCTTCGCGTGGAAGATACCGATACCACCGAATGCTTTAAAGTTTCCGGAAGAGGAGAACTGCACTTATCCGTTCTTATCGAAAACATGCGCCGTGAAGGATACGAATTTGCCGTAAGCAAGCCCGAAGTGCTGTACCACTTCGACGACCGGGGCAAAAAGCTGGAACCTATGGAGATTGCCTATATTGATGTGCCAGAAGAGTTCTCCGGCACTGTTATCCAGAAGCTTTCCGAAAGAAAAGGAGAACTTCAGGGCATGAGCACCGCCAGCGACGGCTCTGTCCGCTTGGAATTCCACATTCCTTCCAGAGGCCTGATCGGATTCCGGGGAGAGTTCCTCACCTCCACCAAGGGAACCGGTATCCTGAACACCATGTTCGACGGCTATGCGCCTTATAAAGGAGACTTCCCCTACCGAAAGCAGGGATCCCTGATCGCCTTCGAATCTGGAGAGGCCGTTACCTATGGACTTTTCTCCGCACAGGAGCGAGGCACCCTCTTCATTGGGCCGGGCACAAAAGTATATGGAGGTATGGTTATCGGTCAAAATGGAAAAGCGGAAGATATCGAACTGAATGTATGCAAGACCAAGCATCTGACCAATACCCGGTCTTCCTCTGCCGATGAAGCCCTAAAGCTCACCCCGCCCAAGGTGCTGAGCCTGGAACAGGCCATCGAATTCATCGACCAGGATGAGCTGCTGGAAGTGACGCCGAAGAGTCTCCGTATCCGCAAGAGGATACTGGACCCTCGGGAAAGAAAAAGAGCGGCTTTCCGCAAATAGAGAGAGGAAATGCTGCTTCAAGAGTTCTATGAAGTTAAAAACCGTCTGGTTTCCCGAATAGAGGGATGGCAGACGGTTTTTTGTTGAAGAGGGACGCCGCAAGGGAGGGACACGTGGATGGCGGGCTGTGCTGCGTTTGGGGATTTCTTCCGGGCTCGCCGATTATCGGGCGCTTTGTACAAACTCGCTTCGCTCAGACACGCACAAAGCGCCCGAAACGGCCCAAAAGAAATCCTCCAAGCCTCGCAAGGCCCGCCATCCACGTGTCCCTCCCTTGCGGCTGATTTTTCAAGAAACGGTGGAATGCGTTTTTCTTTTTCTGGAAGGTGATCTTTTAAGAAGCGATAGAGCATGTCTCTCTCCTTCCTGGCTGATTTTTTTCAGAAAGCAAAGTCACAATCGGCAGTCCAGCACCGTCACACTCTCACAAGGCTGCTCCCAGGCGTCTTGATGCGTCAGCCGTTTGGAAGGGTGCATCCCTCTGGCGGGCCTTGCGAGGCTTGGAGGATTTCCGGGGCGCCGCTTCAGCTGCTTTGTGCGTGTCTGAGCAAAGCGAGTTTGCACAAAGCAGCTGATAATCGGCGAGCGCCCCGGAAATCCCCAAACGCAGCACAGCCCGCCAGAGGGATGCACCCTTCCAAACGGCGTCCCCTCAACGCCCCTCTCACTGAAAATCAATCACATCAATACATTTCATCAAAAACTCTCTCTCTTCTTCCACCCCTTTCGTCATCCGCACTGCAGCCGCGATGGGCAGCCACTTCTGCACATATTGTTTCGCTGTATCGCTCTTCCTGCAAAATACATCCAGGTACATTTTCGCCATCTTCTCATCCTTCACCGCAAATTCCAAATAGGTGATCGCCGCGTCTCCGCTGGCGTTTCCCTGGGTGGCGTGGGCCCAGTCTACAATGGTCATGGATCCGTCTTCTCTTACGATCACATTTTCCGGATTAAAGTCTCCGTGGCAGAGCTTTGTATGTACCGGCATGGAGTCCAGCCGGGTGCACAGTTCATAACGGATCGTTGCATTTACCGTGTCTTTAAGACTAGCGATCTTGCGGGCAAATTTCTCCTTCTGCAGGGTAAGCCGCGGCGCGGTTTTCGCGTGCATGGAAAGCTGCAGATCCACAAATTGCTCCATATAATGTTCCAGATTTTCCGGTTCTTTTTTCATAAGTTCTGCAAGGGTCTGCCCCTCTACATACTCTATAGCCAGTGCCCATTCCCCGTCAATCTGGCTCACTTCCAGGACTTTGGGGATGTCAAGGCCGCTTTCCTCTACCCTCGCCTGGCAGAGAGCCTCATTAAATACATTGGCTTTTCCATGCTCCTTTGTAAAGACCTTGATGATCCGGTCGCCATCTTGATAAACCACCTTATAGGGACGTGTCAAAAAAACCTTTTTGTTCTTTAAATTCATAATAGCCTCCCGATCTTATTTATTCTGCATTTTCGCTTCCATAATATGCCTTCAGGTAAATTTCTTTTAATTCTTCCATAAGAGGATAGCGGGGATTTGCGCCGGTACACTGGTCGTTAAACGCCTGCTCGGTCATTTCATCCAAAGTTTCCAGGAAATAAGTTTCATCCACATTATAATCCCTTATAGTTGGTTTGATCTCGATATCCTTTTTCAGCTGCTCCAGTTTCTCCAGGAGCTTTTCGAATACTTCCTGATCGTCCTTTCCGGAAAGTCCCACGAACCGTCCGATCTGGGCATAGCGGGCCAGGGTGTGCGGGTACTGATACTGGGGGAAGGTTCCCATTTTTGCAGGCACTTCCGCGCTGTTATAACGCATAACCTCTGTAAGCACCAACGCATTGGCGATGCCATGGGGCAGATGATGGAAGGCGCCCAGCTTATGGGCCAGGGAATGGTTAACTCCCAGGAAGGCATTGGCAAAGGCCATACCTGCCATGCAGGAAGCGTTCGCCATATGGTCACGGGCCTCCACATCATTTCCATCCCGGTAAGCGCGGGGCAGATACTCAAATACCAGCTTAATGGCCTGCAGGGCAAGGCTGTCGGTATAATCGGAGGCCATTACGGAAACATAAGCCTCAATGGCATGGGTCATGACATCAATGCCCGATGCGCAGGTAAGACCTTTAGGTGCGCTCATCATATTATCCGTATCTACAATGGCCATATTGGGCATCAGTTCATAATCCGCCAGAGGCCATTTGATCCCGGTTTCCTTATCTGTGATAATGGCAAAGGGCGTTACCTCAGACCCGGTTCCGGAGGAGGTGGGAACAGCCACGAAATAGGCCTTTTTCCCCATCTTCGGGAAGGTGTAGATCCTCTTTCGGATGTCCATAAAGTCCATGGCCATATCGTCAAAATCCACTTCCGGATTTTCATAAAGCACCCACATGATCTTTGCCGCGTCCATTGCCGATCCGCCTCCAAAAGCCAGGATGCAGTCCGGTTCAAAGGTCCTCATAGCCTCCGCTCCGGCTCTGGCGCTTGCCAGGGAAGGATCCGGTTCTACTTCGGAAAAGCAGGTGTGGACCATTCCCATTTCATCCAGCTTACGTTCGATATTTTTCGTATACCCATTTTTATAAAGGAAAGAATCTGTAACAAGAAAACAGCGCTTTTTGCCCATTCCTCTGCCAAGCTCATCCAGAGCCACCGGGGTACAGCCTTTCTTAAAGTAAACTTTCTCAGGAGTTCTCATCCAAAGCATATTTTCTCTCCTCTCCGCAAGAGTCTTTATGTTGATCAGATGCTTGACTCCTACGTTTTCGGAAACAGAATTCCCGCCCCAGGAGCCGCATCCCAGAGTCAGGGACGGCGCTAATTTGAAGTTATATAAATCCCCGATCCCTCCGTGGGAAGAGGGGGTGTTGAGCAAAATACGGCAAGTTTTCATGGCTTGGGCAAACTGGTCGATCTTCTCCTTTTCTCTGGTATCTATATAAAGAGAAGAGGTATGTCCGTAGCCACCGTCTGCCACCAGCTGCTCCGCCTTTTCCAGTGCTTCTTCAAACGTACGTGCCTTATACATAGCCAGCACCGGCGAAAGCTTTTCATGAGCAAATTCCTCACTGATATCCACCGATTCTACTTCTCCGATAAGGATCTTGGTGGAAGCAGGTACAGTGATCCCTGCCATCTCTGCGATCACTGCCGCCTTCTGGCCTACGATCCTGGCATTTAAAGCACCATTGATCATAATGGTCTTCCGGACTTTATCCAGTTCCTCTTCTTTCAGGAAATAGCAGCCTCTGTAAGCAAATTCATCTTTTACCTGCTGATAAACCTTTTCAAGAACCGTCACCGACTGCTCGGAGGCACAGATCATGCCATTGTCAAAGGTTTTGGAATGGATGATGGAATTTACAGCCAGGCGGATATCCGCTGTGTCATCTATGATCACCGGTGTGTTTCCGGCACCCACTCCAAGAGCCGGCTTTCCGGAGGAATAAGCAGCCTTTACCATACCAGGGCCGCCGGTAGCCAGGATCAGATCCGCCTCTGCCATGACCATATTGGTAAGTTCCAGGCTGGGCACATCGATCCAGCCGATGATCCCTTTGGGAGCTCCCGCCTGCACAGCCGCTTCCAGTACGATCCTGGCCGCTTCAATGGTACAATTCTTTGCACGTGGATGAGGGCTTATGATAATGGCATTGCGGGTCTTTAGCGCTATCAAGGTCTTAAAGATCGCTGTTGAAGTAGGGTTCGTGGTAGGAATGACCGCTGCGATCAATCCTACCGGCTCTGCGATCTTTTTGATCCCATATATCGGGTCCTCTTCGATCACTCCGCAGGTTTTGGTGTCTTTATAGGCATTATAGATATATTCTGCCGCGTAATGATTTTTGATCACCTTGTCTTCCACTACACCCATGCCAGTCTCTTTGACTGCCATCTTTGCAAGGGGAATCCGCATTTTGTCCGCAGCAGCGGCGGCGGCTTTAAAAATCTTATCTACCTGTTCTTGTGTATAAGAGGCAAAAATTTTCTGGGCGCCCTTCATGGCGGCCATTTTCTGTTCCAGAGCTTCTGGAGTGTCTACGATGGTTGGGATGTTTTGTTCTGTATTAGCCATTGTGAATCCTCCTACAGTATCGATGATAAATTTGTTTGTTTCGCTTCCGGATTGTTAATTGATTAACGTTAATTATTTATCAATCTCATGGGCCTATTATATGCCTTCGTTAATCATTTGTCAATCATTATTTTGATAATTTTTTAACATTTAAAAATAAAAAAATACCGTCCTCTCCAGCGAGAAAACGGTACTTTTTCTATCTTTTTTTATAACTGATTATAAGCCATATTCCTTAGCCAGTTTTTTAAATTCTGGAAGGGAATTGATAATGGTCTCGTAGGAAACACAATAAGCCAGGCGTACATATCCCGGGCAGGCAAAGGAGCTGCCGGGAACCATCAGGATATTATATTTCTTTCCTGCTTCGCAGAATTCCTTTTCATCTGCTACTGGAGACTTCACAAACAGGTAAAAAGCGCCCTGGGGTTTGATACACGAAAAGCCGCATTCTTTCAGTCCTTCGTAAAGGGCGATACGATTTTTGTCGTAGGAAGCCACATCCACTTCCGCATCCACGCATTTTCCGATCACTTTCTGCATCAGGGAAGGCGCATTGACACTTCCCAGGATGCGGTTGGCGATAGTAGCCGCCGTGGTCACCGTCTCGCTGTCCTTAAGTTCATCCGGGATCACCAGATAGCCGATACGTTCTCCGGGAAGCGACAGGGATTTGCTGTAGGAATAGCCTACCACTGTGTTCTTATAATACTTGGTCAGATAGGGGACCATTACCCCGTCGTAGGCAAGCTCTCTATATGGTTCATCGGAGATCAGATAGATCGTGCTTCCCAATTCCTCCTGCTTTTTCTCCAGGATGGCCGCCAGTTTTTTAATGGTATCCTCAGAATAAACCACACCGGTGGGATTATGAGGTGTATTTACGATCACAGCTTTGGTCTTTGAGGTGATCTTCTCTTCCAGTTCCCCCAGATTTGGCTGGAACGTAGAGGTATCCGGGGTGATCTCCACAAGAACCCCGTCATAATTTCTCACATAAGCGCCATATTCCAGAAAATAGGGAGCAAAGACGATCACTTCATCTCCCGGATCCAGGATCGTCTTTAAGATCACATTTAAGCCGCTTGCCGCGCCAACAGTCATGATCAGGTTTTTGGCGGCAAAAGCGGTGCCGAAACGGCGGTTTAAAGACTCTGCGATCTTCTGGCGCACATCCTCAAAACCGGCATTGCTCATGTAGCCGTGAAGAACGGTAGGCTCTTCTTCATTCACCAGGTCAATGATCGCCTGGCGTACACAGTCCGGTGCCGGAACGCTGGGATTTCCCAGGCTGAAATCGAATACTTTGTCCGCCCCGTATTTTTCTCTCAGGCGGTTTCCTTCCTCAAACATCATGCGGATGGCGGAATTATTCTGCACATAAGGTTTCATTTTTTCTGCTATCATGTTGTTCACTCCTCGATTTTCCTTGAAAAGCGGTCAGGCAACTGCATCCATTCCCACTTTCAGTGCCTTTTTGTTCAGTTCCAGGTACTGGGGCTTGATATTTGCTTCCAGGATCTGCTCCCAATGGATGTGCTCCAGCCCCATGGCCTTGATGATGGTTCCCAGAAGAATAATGTTTGCCGCTTTCTCATTGCCCAGATCTCTCGCCAGCTTTGTGGCGTCTACTACCTTGGCCTTCACATGCTTTTCAATCTCTTCCAAAACATCGTCCGGATAATTCTCTTCTCCGGTGATCACAGACATGGAAGGGATCTCTTCGTTGTTCACCACAAGGGTGCCGTCTTCCTTCAGATAATCTAAAGCACGCAGCGCCTCCATTTTTTCGAAGGAAACCACAATATCCGCTTTTCCTTTTTCGATGACCGGAGACATAACTTTATCTCCATAGCGCACCTGGGAGGAAACGCTTCCTCCTCTCTGGGACATGCCGTGGATCTCACTCATCTTTACATCATAGCCTGCTTCCATCAGGCCGTTTGTCAAAATCTTGCTGGCAAGGATGGTACCCTGACCGCCCACACCTACTAATAAAATGCTTTTTGTCATGGCATTAATCCTCCTTTACGATGGCATCCTTCGGGCAGATCTGGGTGCAGACATCACAGCCAACACACTGTGCACGATTGATGATCACCTTTTTGTTTTCTTTATCATAAGACATAGCCGGGCAGCCTGCCTTCAGGCAAAGCCTGCAGCCAATACATTTCTCCGGATCCACCTTGTTCTTAGTCACAAACAGAGGCTGGAATTCTTCTTTGTCTGCCTGGGAGAATTTTTTCAGAGCACATGGCCATCTTGTGATGATCACAGAAGGCTCGTCAAGGGCCAGGCAGGTATCCAAGGTATCGTCCACCTCTTTTAAGTTGTTCGGATCGATCACATAAACATGCTTTACGCCGATCGCCCGTACAAGGGCTTCGATATTGATCATCGGCGCTTCTTCGCCTTTGGCGTTGAAGCCGGTCCCCGGATTGTCCTGGTGGCCGGTCATACCGGTGATACGGTTGTCCAGGATAATATTTACTGTATTGCTGTTATTATAAACCGTATTGATCAGGGAATTCACACCTGTATGGAAGAAGGTAGAATCGCCAAGCACCGTCACTACTCTGCGGCCTGTGCCCTGGGCATTGAACGCCTTCTGGGCACCATGGCCAAGGCTGATGCTGGCTCCCATACATACGGTAGAATCCATGGCATTATAAGGCTTGCCTGCAGCCAGCGTATAGCAGCCGATATCTCCGCTGATCATAATGTCCTTGCGCTTTCCAAGGCGGTAGAACAGTCCTCTGTGAGGACAGCCGGCACAGAAACTGGGGGCCCGGCCGATCAGTTTTGTCCGGTCAAAGTCGATCACCTTTGGCGCCTCGCCGGTAACGCAGGAGCGGATCACATCCGGCGTCAATTCTCCATAAGCCGGGAAAAGTTCCTTTCCAATGCAGGCGCATCCCTGCTGTTTTACAAATTCTTCGATATAGGGGTCATTTTCCTCAAGAATATATACCTTGTCCACCTTTGAACAAAATTCCCGGATCAGCCCCGCCGGAAGGGGATTGGTAAATCCCAGCTTCAGATAGGAGGCATTCTCCCCGAATACTTCTTTTGCATAATAGTAGCAGATACCGGAGGCGATAACGCCTACTTTGGTGTCTCCCATTTCCATCCGGTTAAAGGGAGAGGTCTCGCTGTATGCGGTTAATTTTTTCATTCTCTCTTCCAGTTTTACCCGCAGGTTTCTGGCAATGGCCGGAAGGCATACGTATTTCGCCGGATTTTTCTCCCAGGATTTCGCCGGGATATCTGCTCTGTCAGATAATTCTACAATGGACTTTGAGTGACAGACACGTGTGGTCATACGGATAATGAAAGGTGTGTCATATTCTTCTCCCAGCTCATAGGCCGCCTTGACCATGTCGATGCACTCCTGGCTGTCGGAAGGTTCCAGCATAGCGATTTTTGCCGCTTTGGCATAGTTTCTGTTGTCCTGTTCATTCTGGGAAGAATACATACCCGGCTCATCTGCCGTAATGATCACATTTCCTCCGTTCACGCCCATATAGGCCCAGGTAAACATCGGGTCTGCAGCCACATTCATGCCCACATGCTTCATGGATACCATGCTGCGCAGGCCTGCCACTGAGGCACCGATGGCGGATTCCATAGCTACCTTTTCGTTGGGGGCCCACTCTGCGTAGATTTCTTTATATGTAGAAAGATTTTCCAGAATTTCTGTGCTTGGCGTTCCCGGATAAGCGGAAGCATAGGAAACACCCGCTTCGTATGCGCCTCTGGCGATCGCTTCATCGCCTGTCATTAGCTTCTTCATAAGTTACCTCCTTACAATCCTACTAGTATCTAATTGTAACTCCTGATTGCTTGTCATGTCAACGCATTTATGTGGTAAAGTGAGAATATGCCTATTTTTTCCTCTCTCCCGTCTTATCTTCCCAGAAAAAAAGCAGGATATACGCTGCCTTTTCTGCTGCATATCCTGCTTTTTATGCTTTTTTGTTCAAAGCCCCTCCCAGAGGGTAAACTATGTAAGGTTCTTACTGTGTGTATAAATAATTGCTCACTTCCGGGCTGTCTATGTTCGTTTCATCGATCCAAATGGGATCCAGAAGAACTGCCTTTTGGATCTGGGCGAGCTTTCTTGGGGCCGTGGCCTTCAAAGCGGTCCACATGGTCTCGTAGCCCATGGCATAGGGATCCTGGGAAACCACGCCGATCTCTTCCCCATCCTTGATCGCCTCCTGCTGTCTGGCAGTGGCGTCCACGCCTACCATGGCGATATTGCCTTCGGAACTTCCTTTATTATCCATGTTCAGATATATTTCCGCCACATCTGCATTGGTACAGAATACACCGTCCAGGACCGGATTTTTTTCCAGTACCTCCTGCATGGCCGCTTCCATATCTTCTACCTGATCCTGATAAATGACTTCTACAACCTCGATATCCGTATAATTACTGATCATGTCCAAGAATCCATCTACCCGGTCCTTGGCGCTCTGGGTCTTTTCCTGTGCGGAAAAGACTGCCACTTTGCCCATTTTTCCAATGGCTGTGCTTAAACGGTAGGCTGCCATTTCTCCGATATAGGTATTTCTGGATCCCCGGTATGCACGGATCAGATCCGTCTCGCTTACATTGGAGTCAAACATGACTACCGGGATCCCATTTTCCCTGGCCGCCTCCAGCTGTGCCTGGCAGGAATCCATATCACTTGCAGACAAGCACACCACATCGGGATTTTCTGCGATCACCGCGTCCAGAATATTGATCTGGGTTTCCACATCCAGTTCATTGCCCGGGCCTTCAAAGGTCATTGCGATCTGCTGGTCCTTTTCAAAACCGTAGGCTGTATTTACGGCATTTACCGCATCTTCCATTCCTTTACGGATGAGATTCCAGAACTCTCCGTCTGTGCTCTTGCTGACCACCGCTACCCTGGCTCCGGTCTGAATGGGGATCGAGGTGTCGATTTCGTAGGAAAGCTCTTCCTCTTCTGTCTCCTGTGCTGTTTCTGATTCCTCCTCTGTCTGCACGTCCGCAATAAGAGGTTCGATAAGTTCCTTAACCTTTTCCTGCTGGCATCCGGTCAGCAAAACAGCAGTCAACAAAAAACCTGCCGCCGCAACTGCAGCCTTTTTCATTGCTCTTTCTCCTTTATATTACGTAAAATTAACATAAACATGCTACTTTTTTTACATTATACACTTTTTCTTCGCCGCGTCTATAGTTTTCATAATTTTTTCATATTTGATTTAGTCCCAGATATCCCATTCTCTTCCGATCTCGTATACCGTCGAGAAGGCCAGCGGCCCCAGGATCACGCCCCAGGCTCCAAAGAGAAAAACTCCGATATAAACCGCCGCCAGAACCGAAATGGGCGAAATTCCCAGTTTTCCTCCCAAAAGCCTGGGCTCCAGAAATTCCCTCAGAAGGCTTGTTATCACGTCTAAAAGCACACAGCCTGCGGCAGCAAAAGTATTCCCCTTTATAAAAAGAACAACTGCCGCCGGATAAAGAAACATTCCGGTTCCGATCAAAGGAAGTGCGTCCAAGGCTCCCAGCAGGATCCCCAGAATAAGAAAGTAAGGACTTTTCAGGATCCAAAAACCCAGGGCGCAGACAGCCGCCACCAGAAGCATAATGATCCCCTGGGCTTTCAGGTAAGTGACCGTTGTCTTCTGCAGCCTGCGGACCACCCGCCGGGTCCCTACCAGCCAAGGATAGTCCCAGATTTTTTTCCTGAGGTTTTCCATATCCCCCAGGATCAGAATTGTGGATATAAAAATGACCACTAACCCGGAAAGCGCTACCAGCGCGCCTTTTATGCCTGCAAAAATCTTCACGAGGGTCTCTGGGCTTACTGCCGCTGTCATCTGCGCCTGGATATTTTCCACCTGTGTCAGCACATACCGTCTGCTCTGGACAGCCTTAATTCCCGTAAAGTCCTCCAGCATCTGACAGCAATTTTCTACAAACCCTCCCAGCTGCGCCTCCCAGGCAGAATACTGGGAAACTGCCGATTTAATCTGGGAAAATATCTCTGCCGCTCCCCAGTACAGCAGTCCCCCTGCCAAGGCGAAAATCCCGGTCAAAACCACACTTCCCGCCACGGTCCGTTTTATTTTCAGCTTCTTCTCTATCTTAACCGCTGCCGGGTAGATCCATGCCGCCAAGATCCAGGCAGCCAAAAACGGGAACACCACCGGCAGCAAATACCGATATCCCAAGAATACACCTGCCAGGATCCCCAGGATCATCAGGCGTCTTTTCCATTCTATGTCCAATCTGCTCACCATGCTTTTTTTCTTAGCATGGCTGATTTTTCATAAATTATACTTTATTCTTCCCCGTCTTTGCCAAACCTTTTAAAAGCGCTGCCCTCCGGTTCCACCGAAAAATGCATTTTTTCTCCCCTTCGGGGATGAAAAAAATCCAGGGCACAGGCACACAGGCCTAAAGAAACGCCGGATTTTTCCTGGGGATTATATTTTCTATCTCCCACCAGCGGCATACCGGCATGGGCCATCTGTACCCGGATCTGATGATGCCGTCCGGTTTTCAAGGTCACGGCCAAAAGGTATTGGTCTCTTCCCCCGTCTTCTCCTGGAATATGTTTTGCGACTTTATAAAAAAGTTCTGCTCTTTTTCCCCCTTTCGTGCCAGGGGCTGTCACAAAGGAGGTATTGGTCTTTCCGTCCTTTTTAAGCCAGTCTTCCAGCACCCCTTCTTCTGCAGGGGGCGTTCCTTCTGTCACCGCCAGGTAATGTTTCCCCATCCGGTTTTCTGTCAGCTGCCGGTTCAGTTCTTTGGCTGCTTCCGGTGTTTTGGCAAAGACCAGAACCCCTTCCACCGGCTGATCCAGGCGATGGATAATACCCAAAAAAGGAACCTTCCCAGGCGTTTTTTCTGCCAGATAATTTTTCAGGCAGCTTTCCATATCGGTTTTTCCCACTCCGGCACTTTGTACCCCAAGGCCGGCCGGCTTTCTGCATACAAGAATTTCTTTGTCTTCATATAAGATCAGATCTTCTGTTTTTCCCATCCACATAAAAAAATCTCCTTTGCTTTAAAGGAGAGTATACTCTAAAAAATGTTTATACGCAACTGCAGCCCCAAGGAACGCGAAAAGACGGTCATCACTTTTTACTTATTTTCAAAAATGATGACCGTCTCAACAATCTTCTTTATTCAATTTTTTTATCCTTTCGTTCTTCTTTTTCTTCTTAACTGGTCTTTTTTCCATTCTTTGATGGGTAACCAATTCTCTTTATTCAGTTTTTTTATCGGTTCTATATGTACAACATATCTTTTCTTATTTCCTGCTCATAAACGATATGATTTAAGTATCATTCGATTTATTTAGAAAGTTTATAGATTTTTGAATTATAATTCACGGGTTATAATTCTATTTTTGGAGAAATAACGGATACACTTTTTCTTTGGTTTTCAACAATTCTGAACTTAACTTTTTAAATCCCTAACTGCCGATCTATTATTTTCATCTGTTCTTCTTCTATTTTCTTCACGGATGTGAATCTATTTATAATGGCAGATCAAATACTTTTGTGAAAAAGTTCCTAGTGTATTTCTTCCTAAATTCAATATCTTTTGTAAGAAGATATTCTTCTGATGCAAAGCTTCAATTCATATCCTAATGTTGCTGATATGGATTTCAAAGTATCTTTCTTATTTATCTTCAAGTTTCTCTGGAACTCTTCTTCCAGACGATACTCTAAAATAAGGAGTTATACTTTTTAATAAATGTTTCTTTACACATTTATTAAATTCTTTGTATCAGGTTCGTGATAGGTATTCAATATGAGCAACCGTTTCTATATACCTATGATACAGAGCTCCTTTTTTACTCTTTTTATAAGAGTTTTTTGTAGGAAATTTTTTTACTATTTATTATGTATCAGGTCTTTCTTGCAGGAAATACGGTTTCTATCACTTTTCTCATATTGATGGATTTTTTCTTATCTTCCCACTGGAATCACCTTTTCCTTTCTTTTTTTCATCCTTTTCATTGTAACATTTATACTATGAATTGAATGAATTTCTTTTG
>DXBU01000120.1 GCA_019116385.1 Candidatus Blautia faecigallinarum
CCAGTCGCTTATTACACCTATTGATAAGCAGGATTTTCTGGAGGGAAAGGTCTGCGTTGTACAGTATGAAGGCTCTGAAATCCCCCGGGAATATTTAAACCAGCCGGTGTCTTTTATTTATCAGGACCGGAAGTATGAAATTACCGTTGGAGCAGTATCTTATGATACCCTTTACAGTGGAAGAGATATCGGCCCTTCGCTGATCGTAAGTCAGGATTATTTGAATAAACTGGCTTCCAGGCCAATCCTCTTAAATGTCTATATCCACTATGACCAAAAATATGATGAGGAGCTGGAGAAAAAAATCACCGCTCTTGTAAATGACAGTCCCTATTCCAATGATCTGCACACGGAATCCCAGTATGAAGCCATGCGGACGATCCAGGAATCCCAGGGGAACATGATGGAAATCGGAACGATCCTCTCTTTACTGCTTTTATTGGTAGGGGTTTTAAATTACGTAAATACCATCTCAAGCGGGATACAGCAGCGCAAGCTGACCTTTTCCATAATGGAGAGTATTGGGATGTCCTCAAAGCAGCTAAAGGGTCTGCTGATCCGGGAAGGGCTTTTATACGGCATTTTTTCGGTGCTTCTTACGCTGACAGCCGGCTCTTTGATCACTTATCTATGTTTTCAGTCCATGAATTATATGGGAATTTCCTTCCGGCTGCCTGTCATTCCGCTCCTGGGTGCGGTCCTGCTGGTAATGGGGATCTGCGCGGCGGCGCCTCTTTTATCCTATAGAAGGCTGTCGGGTGTCCGGTCTATTGCGGAACGGCTGCGGGATTATGAATAAATTTGTCTGACAGGATACATTTTACATGATATGATGTTGGGGGCAAAAGCCCCCAACTCAGATGCCTGCGGATTGTTCCGTGCTCCGCAGCGTACTGCGCTTGGCGTTTTATTCTTCATCCCCCTTGACATTTTTAAAGAAAACCTGCACAATAAAGGTATCCAGAACAGATTGGACGCATGGCTTGCTTTCTTTAGCTGCTGTGAACCGGAGGATATCCTTGCTTTGATCAGCCGCTATCCGGATTTCAAAGCCCTGTATGAACATGTTTACCAGATTTGCAGAAATACGGAGAATATTATGGATATTTTTTCTAAAGAATTACGAGAGCTGGACAAAAACACAACGCTGTACATGATCGATGAAATGCAGGAAACGATCGACCAGCAGAAACAAACGTTGGCTAAAAATGAAAGGGCTCTGGCTGAAAGTGAACAGGCTCTGGCCGAAAGTGAAAAAGCTCTGGCTGAAAAAGACAAGGCTTTAGCCGAAAAAGACGCACGTATTAAAGAGCTTGAGGCCCTTTTAAGGTCAGGCAATGACAGGCAGTAATGCCGCCAGCATGCAAAAATCGCTGCAGCCCGGTAAAGACAGGCGCAGCGATTTTTACTCATCTGTAAAAGCGAAATCATAAAACAGGATCCAGCGCAAAGCCGAAGTAGCGGACCGCATTATTATAAGAAATATCCTTAACGATCCTTCCCAGCACTTCCATATCTTTTGGATACTCTCCGTTTTCAACCCAGCTTCCCAGAAGTTCACACAGGATCCTGCGGAAATACTCGTGGCGCACATAAGAAAGGAAGCTCCTGGAATCGGTCAGCATCCCTACAAAATTGCCCAGACAGCCAAGGTTTGCAAGAGATGTCAGTTGTTTGAGCATTCCTGTTTTATGGTCGTTAAACCACCAGGCCGAGCCCTGCTGGATCTTCCCGGCCGCGCCGGAGTCCTGGAAGCATCCGATCAGGGATCCGATCACCTCATCGTCATTGGGGTTCAGACTGTATAGGATCGTTTTGGGCAGTTCTCCGTTTTTATCCAGTGCGTTCAGGAAATCCGCCGTCTGTGCGGAAGGAGCATAATTGTTGATGCAGTCGTATCCGGTATCTGCTCCGATCTTCTCATACATTTTGCTGTTGTTGTCCCGTTTGCATCCATAGTGGATCTGCATGACCCATCCCCGCCGGCTGTACTCTCCGGCTTCAAAAAGCAGAAAGGCTGTTTTATATTTCAGCTCGTCTTCTTTTGTGATCCTGTCTCCCTCCAGTCTCCTGGCAACGATCCTCTCGATCTCGTCCTCCGGGGCCGGCAGGTACATAACATATTCCAGTCCATGATCCGACGCCCTGCATCCCATTTTATCGAAAAAGTCCATCCGTTTTACCAATGCCTCTTTTATATCAGAAAAGGTTCTTATTTTCATTCCTGCGGCTTTTCCGAGACGTTCCAGATAATCCGCAAAATCAGCCTTCTCGATATTGGCCGCTTTATCCGGTCTCCATGCCGGAAGCACCTGCACCTCAAAGGATGGATCCTCTTTTATTTTTTGATGCCACTCCAGTGTGTCCGCCGGATCGTCCGTGGTACAGATCAGCTTTACTCCCCCGCGCCGGATCAGATTTCTGACGCTCATGGAAGGATCCGCCAGTTTTCTGTTGCACAGATCCCAGACCTCCTCCGCTGTGCTTCCGTTCAGCACGCCCTGGTATCCGAAATATCTCTTAAGTTCCAGGTGGCTCCAGTGATACAAAGGATTGCCGATCCCTCTCTCCAGCGTCTCCGCCCACTTCTGGAACTTCTCCCGGTCGGGCGCGTCTCCGGTAATGTACCTTTCTTCCACACCGTTGGAACGCATCAGGCGCCATTTATAATGGTCTCCTCCCAGCCATACCTGAGTGATATTGTCAAAGCTTCTGTCCTGGGCGATCTCCTTCGGGTCGATGTGGCAGTGATAATCCAGAACAGGCATATTTTCCCCATAGCCATGAAACAGCTCTCTGGCCGTATCTGTAGTGAGCAAAAAGTCCTTATCCATAAATTCCTTCATCTTTGTTTTCATCCTTTCTCCGGATCTGCCCCGGCAATTATTTCATTCCGTAAGTCAGAAGTCCGTTGTACACCGTCTGACCAGCACACAGTCCACCGGGATCTCCCCCAGGACGCTTTCTCCTTTTAACACCTTCATGATATTGTCTGCTGTGATCTCACACAGCCTTTCCACCTTATTGTCAACGGTGGTCAGCTCTGGTTCGCAGCATACAGAATACTCGGAATTATTATATCCGATCACACTCAGATCAGATGGGATCTCCAGGCCTTTAGCGTTGGCGCATTTTACCGCTCCTACCGCAAGGCCGTCCTCTGTGGCGAATACACTGTCATACTCCGGCTTCTTCCTGGCCAGAAGGATATCCCGCACCAGATGGATCCGATTATCCATATGAAGCTTCAGCTCTCCCAGTATGGGAAGCCCGTGCTCCTTTAGCGCCCGCTCATATCCTGCCATCTTTTGCATAGCGCTGCAGGTCCCGGCGTCTGTCAGGAACAGGATCCGTTTCCTTCCGGATTCGATCAGGGCGGAAACCGCCTGGAAGGCAGCTTCTTCATCTTTATTATAAACGGAATAAATGTTATCGCCTTTGATCTTTCCGTTTATCAGAAATACCGGCACCTTCTCCGCTGCGTTTCTGACATATTCGGTGTTGTCTTCCTCTGTCCCGCTGCCCGCATAGGAGGATCCGACCAAAACCAGCGCGTCGATCCGTTTCCTCATGATCAGCTCTACCGCCTCTTCCTTTTGTTTCTGTCCGCTGCCGCTGCAGTACAAAATACAGTCGTAGCCGTACTCCTTAAGCCTGCGCACCAGAAAAGATACCGCCCGGGCCATATAATTGTCGGAGACGTCCGGGCATATGATGCCGATGATCTGCATGGAATCCAGTCCCAGTCCCCGGGCGAACACATTGGGCGTATAATGGTTTTCTTCCATGACCTTAAGGACCTTCTGCCGGGTGTGTTCACTGACCTTCGAGCTGCCGTTCACTACTCTTGAGACTGTAGCAGTGGAAACGCCCGCCAGTTTCGCTATATCGTATATATTCATCTTTTCCTCCTGATACACATACTGCGTTTATGCCGCGATGCAAGCGCCCTTCTGGCTTTCTCCGTTTTAAGTAACCGCTTACATATTTTATTATATACATGAAATATAACATAATCAATATTTTCTTGTCATTTTTATATTCTCCTTGACTGCATTTCAAAAAAGAGGTACCTTATATGTAAGCGCTTACACAAGAAAGGAGCATGCTATGAAATCTTATCTTAAGATCCACCCAAAAGATAATGTAGCGGTCGCCTTATGCCCTCTCTCTGCCGGAACGGTGATCGATCTGGAGGGGCGTACTTTTTCTCTTGCCGAAGATATCCCCCAGGGCCACAAATTTGCGGTATCCCGGATCCCGGCCGCAGGGCAGATCATCAAATACGGTGCTTCCGTGGGAACAGCCGGTACGGATATCCCTCCGGGAGCCTGGGTCCATACCCATAATATGCACACCGCTCTGGGAGAACAGCTCACTTATACCTATGCTCCCCAGGCGTCCGGACTCCCCGCCGGTGAAGAACGCTTCTTTCAGGGCTACCGCCGGACGGACGGCAAGGCTGCTGTCCGCAACGAGCTGTGGATCATCCCCACGGTGGGTTGTGTCAACAGCATCGCCTCCCGGCTGGAACAGCTCGCACAGCCGCTGGCCGCAGGTACCATCGACGCCGTGGCCGCATTTCCTCATCCGTACGGATGCTCCCAGATGGGGGAAGACCAGGAAAACACACGGAAGATCCTGGCGGATCTGATCCTCCATCCCAATGCAGGAGGCGTACTTGTTCTCGGGCTCGGATGTGAAAACAGCAGCATCCAGGTCCTGAAAAATTATCTCGGTCCATATGATCCAAACCGCGTGAAATTTCTTGTGTGCCAGGAATCCGAGGATGAGATCGCAGAGGGACTCCGTCTCTTAAAAGAGCTCTCCTCTTATGCCGGGACCTTCCGCCGGGAGCCGGTCTCCTGCAGCGAGCTGACCGTTGGCCTGAAATGCGGGGGAAGCGACGGGCTTTCCGGCATTACCGCCAACCCTGTGGTGGGAGTTTTTTCCGATCTGCTCATTTCCAGAGGCGGCGCCACGATCCTGACCGAAGTACCGGAAATGTTCGGCGCGGAGACACAGCTTATGGACCGTTGTATAAACGAAGACGTTTTTGGGCAGACCGTCCGTCTGATCAACGATTTTAAAGCCTATTTCAGGAGCCACGGGCAGACGGTCTATGAGAATCCCTCTCCCGGCAACAAGGATGGGGGCATCTCCACACTGGAAGACAAATCCATGGGCTGCGTTCAAAAATCCGGCACAGCACCTGTAAGGGCCGTGCTGGCTTATGGCCAGCGGATCCGGGAAAAAGGGCTGAATCTTTTGAACGCTCCCGGCAATGATCTTGTATCTTCCACCGCCCTTGCGGCTTCAGGCGCACATATCATTCTGTTTACCACCGGCCGCGGAACTCCTTTTGCCTCTCCTGTTCCCACGGTCAAGATCGCATCGAATTCGCCTCTGAGGGAAAAGAAACCAAACTGGATCGACTTTGACTGCGGAACACTCACAGACCACGGCACGATAACAGAGCTTGGCGGTCAGTTGTTTGAATATGTCCTGTCCGTTGCTTCCGGCAGCCCGGTGAAAACAGAGCTGGCAGGTTTCCACGATATGGCCATTTTCAAACAGGGCGTAACACTATAACAGGATATGGGGGCGGCAAAAGCTCCTGACCATAATATATAATGAGGATTCGACAATGAAATCAATTAATAAAACAATAAAGAAGGTTTATGGAAATTATCCGGAAAAAATCCTCCAGTTCGGCGAGGGGAATTTTCTCCGGGCGTTTGTGGACTGGATGGTGGATAAAGCGAACCGCAGCGGGGCCTATCAGGGCAGTATCGTTCTCTGTCAGCCCATTCCCGAAGGTCTTTGCGATGTGATCAACCGCCAGGACGGTCTCTACACCCTGGCCATGCGGGGCTCCGAAAACGGGAAGCCGGCAGAAAATATCGAGGTCATCAACTCTGTCTCACGGTGCATCAATCCCTATGAGGATTATGACGCTCTTTTAGAGCTGGCGCGAAGGGAAGAGCTGGAAGTGGTCGTTTCGAATACAACCGAAGCAGGGATCGCCTATCATAAGGGCGACTGTCTCTCAGACCGGCCGCCTGTCTCCTTTCCGGCAAAGATAACGGCCTTTCTCTACGAAAGATACCAGGCCTTCCACGGGGATCCGAAAAAGGGCCTTCTCTTTCTCCCTGTGGAACTGATCGACAATAACGGAGCAGAATTAAAGCGGCTCGTCCTCCGGTACGCCAAGGAATGGGGGCTTGAGGACAGCTTCCTCTCCTGGGTGGAAAAGGCAAATGCCTTTGCCAGCACTCTGGTGGACCGGATCGTGACCGGTTATCCCCGGGAAGAGGCGGACGCTTTTGAAAAGAGGCTTGGCTATCAGGATCAGCTTCTGGATACCTGTGAGCTTTTTAACCTCTGGGTCATTGAAGGGGACAAAAAATGGGCGGAAAGATTCCCGGTCCACAAAACCGATGCTCATGTGATCTGGACCGATGACGTCAGCCCCTATAAAAAGCGTAAGGTCCGCATTTTAAACGGCGCCCACACTTCCACGGTCCTCGCCGCCTATCTGGCCGGTTATGATACCGTAGGGGATTTTATGAAAGACGATACCATCCGTGCCTTCATGAACAAGGTCATCTACGATGAGGTCATACCCACGCTGGATCTGCCCGAAGAGGATCTGAAGTCCTTTGCCCGTGCGGTGAACGACCGGTTCTCCAATCCCTATATCAAACATAAGCTTCTGGATATCGCCCTGAATTCCTGCTCCAAGTTCAACGCCCGCTGCCTGCCCTCTCTCCTTGATTATGCGGACACAAAAGGCATACTCCCGGAATGTCTTACCTTTTCATTGGCTGCATTTATCAGATTTTATCAGTGTGAAAAGAAAGACGGCGCATTTTGGGGAATCCGCAAGGACGGCTCCCCTTACCCCGTTCGGGACGATGCTTCTGTTCTTGAATTTATGTCCTGTGTGTGGGAGACAAAAGATCCTGACCATGTGGCAGAGGCGGTACTTTCCCGCAGGGAATTCTGGAGCGGCAGAGATCTGACAGAAGTCGGAGGGCTGAAAGCTGCTGTTGCCGCTTATTTAAAAGAAATGGACCAGAAAAGTATCCCGCAGATCATGCAGAGGCTTTTGGAAAACGTATAAAAAACAGGGCTTTCGGAGATTTAAAAAGAAATCCTCTTTTCTCCGAAAGCCCTGTATCTTTTTCCCGATCCGCCAAAGCGGGATCGTCTCACAGGGATCTGTTTTTACAGCGCTGCGATCCTCTTGATGGCTTCCACCGTATTCTCATAGGTACCGAAGGCGGTAAGGCGGAAATATCCCTCGCCCTGTGCTCCGAATCCGGATCCCGGCGTGCCTACCACTTTTGCCTTTTCCAAAAGGTAGTCAAAGAACTCCCAGGAGCTCATCCCGCCCGGCGTTTTCAGCCAGATGTAGGGAGCGTTCACGCCTCCGGAGACACTGTATCCGGCATTCTTCAGTCCGTCATAAATCGTTTTTGCGTTTCGCATATAATATGCCACCTGTTCTTTCAACTGTGCCTTTCCTTCCGGAGAATAAACAGCTTCTCCGGCTCTTTGTACAATATATGGAGCACCGTTGAATTTGGTGCCGTGGCGTCTTGCCCAGAGGCCGTGAAGCTTCACGCCGTCTCTTTCCAGATCTTTCGGAACCACCGTGAAGCCCAGACGCACGCCGGTAAAGCCCGCGTTCTTGGAAAAGCTGCGGATCTCAATGGCGCAGGTCCTGGCCCCTTCACATTCATAGATGCTGTGAGGCACATCCTCTTCTGTGATATAAGCCTCATAGGCGGCGTCGTAGATGATCACCGCGCCCACTTTATTTGCGTAATCCACCCATTCCTGAAGCTGCTCCTTCTTGATGGCGGAGCCTGTAGGATTATTTGGGAAGCACAGATAGATCAGATCCGGTGTCTCACCGGGAAATTCCGGGAGAAAGCCGTTTTCTTCCCTGCAGGGCATATAGATCATCCCGTTGAAGTTCTCTTTTTCCGGATCATATTCCCCGGTACGTCCTGCCATCACGTTGGTGTCCACATAGACCGGATACACCGGGTCGCACACGGCCACCTTGTTGTCCAGTCCGAAGATTTCCTGGATATTTCCGGAATCACTCTTTGCTCCGTCAGAAACAAAAATCTCATCTGCATGGATGTCACAGCCTCTGCTCTTATAATCATTTTCCGCGATGGCCGTCCTTAAGAATCCATAGCCCAGATCCGGCGCATAACCGTGGAAGGTTTCTCCATGAGCCATTTCATCCACCGCCTTATGAAGGGCATCAATGATAGCCGGCGCCAGCGGCTGGGTCACGTCGCCGATCCCCAGGCGGATGATCCGGTCGGAGGGATGTGCCTCCTGATAAGCGGCTACTTTCTTCGCGATGTTGGAAAACAGATAGCTTCCCGGCAGTTTCAGATAGTTTTTGTTTACTGTTACCATAGTCATTCTCCTCATCCAATTTTATTTTTTCAGTCCATGGGGACTGTTTCTGACTTTCGTTTTGCGATCTCCTCGGCCAGGGCCTTTCTTACCGCCTCCGGGCTTGCCTTGCCCTTCAGCTCCCGCATCATCTGGCCTACAAAGAATCCGAAGACCTTCTCCTTTCCGGAAAGAAGCTCTTCCAGGGGACCCGGATTTTCCTCAAGGACCTTTTGGAGCGTATCCGTAAGGATTTTGACGTCCTCTATGATTTTAAGGCCATTTTCTTCAATATACAAGACCGGATTTATATCCTTCTGAAAAATTTCCTCAAATACCTTTCTGGCATTCTGGGGGCTCACTTCTTTTTTATCCACCATACGCAGCAGTTCCGCCATATGAGACGGTGTAAAGCGTACCTCTTCCGGTTCCATTCCTTTGTCCTTTACCAGACGGAGCACCTCTCCCATAAACCAGTTGGCTGTTTTTTTCGGGTCGCCGTACAAAGCGGACACTTCTTCAAACAGCTCCGCCAGATGCCTGGATTCCGTCAGGATCCCTGCATCATAGGAAGAAAGGCCAAGTTTCTTCTGATACCAGTCCATTTTTTCTTCACGAAGCTGGGGCTGTTCTTCACGGATCCTCCGGATCCATTCGTCGCTGATATGAACCGGAGGGATATCCGGGTCCGGAAAATAACGGTAATCCTTTGCGTCCTCTTTGGAGCGCATCGCATAAGAATATTCCTTGTTGTCGTCCCAGCGCCGGGTCTCCTGGATCACAGGTTTTCCTTCCTCAAGAAGTTCGATCTGCCGTTCCCGCTCTCCTTCAATGGCCCTGGCGATGGCTTTAAAGGAATTCAGGTTTTTCATTTCTGTCCTGGTCCCAAGCTCCTTTGTGCCTGCTTCCCGTACCGAGAGATTGACGTCCGCCCGCATGGAGCCTTCCTGGAGCTTACAGTCGGAAATTCCCAGGTACTGCATCATAAAACGCAGCTTTTCCAGATAAGCGATCACTTCCTCAGCGCTTCTCATATCCGGTTCTGATACGATCTCGATCAAAGGCACGCCGCTCCGGTTATAGTCCACCAGAGAGCAGTCCTCCCACTCGTCATGGATCAGCTTGCCTGCGTCCTCCTCCATATGCATTTCATGGATCCGGACCTTTCTCTTTCCTGCGGAGGTTTCTATCTCAACAGATCCCTCATAGCAGATGGGCAGATAAAGCTGAGAGATCTGATAATTCTGCGGATTATCCGGGTAAAAATAGTTTTTCCTGTCGAATTTACAGTACCGGTGGATCTTACAGTTGGCGGCAACGCCGGCTTTCAGGGCATATTCTACCACCTGTTTATTCAGGACCGGCAGAGATCCCGGCATTCCGGTACAGACCGGACAGGTGTGGGTATTTGGCGCGCCTCCGAAGGCTGTGGAACAGCCGCAGAAGATCTTGGTCTTCGTCGCAAGCTCCACATGTACCTCAAGGCCGATCACTGTCTCATAGGTTTTCATAAACATGCACCTCCCATTTCCGGCCGGGGAAACGCTCCCCTGAATTTCTCAAAAGCGGAAGCAGCCCTCAGGATCTTTTTCTCCTGAAAGCAGTTTCCGATCATCTGGATTCCCACAGGCAGACCCTTAACGTCAAGTGCGCAGGGGACCGTGATCCCGGGAAGCCCGCACAGGTTCACCGCCACCGTATAAATGTCGCCCAGATACATGGACAGCGGGTCCTTCAGGCTTTCTCCGATCCTCGGAGCCGTGTAGGGGGCTGCTGGAGCCAGAAGGATATCATAATCAGAAAACGCCTGGTCAAATTCTTTTTTGATCAGGGCTTTGGTGCGCAGGGCCTTCAGATAATAGGCGTCATAGTAGCCTGCGCTCAGCACAAAAGAACCCAGGAGGATCCGGCGTTTCACCTCTTCTCCGAAGCCTTCTGTCCTTGTTTTTTTATACATATCGTGGAGTCCCTCGTAATCTCTGGCCCGGAACCCGTATTTCACCCCGTCGAACCGTTCCAGATTGGAGCTTGCCTCAGCGCAGGCTATGATATAGTAGGCCGGGATCACATATTCCGTGGTCTTCATAGAGAAGAAATCCACAATAGCCCCGTGGGCCGTCAGCAGCTTTATGGCGTCCATAAATGCCTTCTTTACCGGTTCGGAGAGCCCTTCGGAAAGGTATTCCAGAGGAACCCCGAACTTCACTCCCATGACCGTATCGGAAAGTTCTTCGGAAAAGCCGGTATCCCTTCTGTTTAAGGAGGTTCCGTCTTTTTCATCTTTTCCGGAAAGGATCTCCAGAAGAGCCGCACAGTCCGCTGTGTCCTTACCCACAGGACCGATCTGATCCAGGGAAGAAGCGTAAGCCACCAGGCCGTAGCGGGAAACTGTGCCGTAGGTCGGCTTGATCCCCGTCACTCCGCAGAAAGAGCTTGGCTGGCGGATGGAACCTCCTGTGTCGGATCCCAGGGCCAGCCAGGCTTCTCCCGCCGCCACCGCCGCGCAGGAACCTCCCGAGGAGCCTCCCGGTACATGGGAAAGGTTCCAGGGATTTTTCGTAGGCCCGTAGGCGGAGGTCTCTGTGGTGCTTCCCATGGCGAATTCATCCATATTGGTCTTTCCGATAAGGATCATGCCGGCATCCAGGATCCGGTGGATGACCTCCGCGTTATACTGGGGAACGAAATTTCCCAGGATCTTTGACGCGCAGGTGGTCTTCTTTCCCTTCACGCAGATATTGTCCTTGACCGCAATGGGGATCCCCGCCAGAGGGCCTCTGTATCTGCCCTCTTCGATCCCTTTCTGTACCTCTTTTGCCCTGGCAAATGCATCCTTCTTATATAGATCCAGGTAGGCGTGTACCTTTCCTTCCTTTTTCTCGATCTGATCGAACACCTGCTTTACCAGGTCTGTGGTGCTGATCTGACGCTGCTTTATTTTTTCCGCTGCCTCAAGGGCAGTCATCGTATCAAAATCCATGCTGCTGCCTCCTATCCGATCGTCCTTGGGACCTGGAACTGTCCTTCTTTTGCCTTTGGCGCGTTATAAAGGATCGCTTCTCTCTCGTCCCCATTTACGACCACGTCCTCCCGGAACACATTTTCCTCTTCAAAGATATGGGATAAGGGTTCTACGCCGTCGGTGTCCAGTTCCTTCAGCTTTTCCACGTAATCCAACATTTTCTGCATCTCTTCTCTTGCCTTTTCCCGCTCCGCCCCTTCAAGGGACAGCTTTGCCAGGATACAGACGTTTTCCATTGTCTCTTCGTTGATCTCTTTTGCCATGATGTTTCCTCCCTTGTCCTTTTATGGTTCCAGACGGTTCATATCCCTTGGGAACAGACAGGCTTCCCGGACGTTGTCCTCTCCCAGGAGCTGCATGGTAAGACGCTCCAGCCCGATCCCCAGCCCTCCGTGGGGCGGCATGCCGTATCGAAAAGCATCCAGATACTGTTCCATTCCTTCTGTTTCCATGCCTCTTGCGTGGATCTTTTCCATAAGCATCCGGTAATCGTGGATACGCTGTCCTCCTGTGGTCACCTCAAGGCCGTGGAACAAAAGATCAAAGCTTAGAGTAAAACGAGGATCCTTTGGATCATCCATGGCATAAAAAGGTCTTTTTTTGGAGGGATAATGGGTGACAAAAACAAAATCCGCATCGTATTCTTCTTTAAAGTATCTTCCAATGAGGCTTTCCTCCTCCGGCTCAAGGTCATAGGGATTGCGGATCCTCCTCTGATACTTCTGCGCCGCCAGTTCTTTGGCTTCGTCAAACCGTACGGCCGGGATCTTCTCTGCATCGGGAAGATCGATCTTCAGGATGGATAGCTCCTTTCCGTAGTCGTTCTTCAGAAGCTTTAGCGCATACTTGAGAAAACCGGTTTCCATATCCATGATCTCTTCAAAGCTGTCAATATACCCCATTTCAAAGTCAAGGCTGGTGTATTCGTTCAAATGGCGCTTTGTATTGTGCTTTTCCGCCCGGAATACCGGACCGGTCTCAAATACCCGGTCAAACACGCCTACCATCATCTGCTTATAGAACTGCGGGCTCTGGGCCAGGACCGCAGGCTTATGGAAATAGGACAGCTTAAACATATTGGCGCCGCCCTCCGCGCCTCTGGCTCCGATTTTCGGCGTATGGATCTCTGTAAAACCTTCCTGATAAAGATAATCCCGGAAGGCCCGCACGAGTCCCTCCTGGATCTTGAACCTGGCCCGTTCCCGGATATTCCGGAGGGCAATGGGGCGCATATTCAGCTTTGCCTCCAGGGATGTGTCCAGCTTCCACTTATCTATGGCAAGAGGCAGTGGCTTATCCGGCTTTGACAGTACGTCTGTCCCGGTCAGGCGCAGTTCTCTTCCATGAGGGGCCCTGTCCTCTTTCGTAAGCACGCCTGTGGCCCGCAGGAACATTCCTTCCCGGAATCCTTCAAGGGACGGGGCGTCCCCATTCTGTTCACAGACAGCCTGAAAGATCCCTTCTTTTTTTCTCAGGATCAGAAAAACGATCTCTCCCATATCCCGGATGCTGTGGACAGCGCCCTCAATGGACACTGTTTTTCCCAGGTTTTCCTCCTTCAGAAGTTCTTCCCAGGCACAGGTATCCTTTTTCCAGCTTCCATCTAAAAACTTCATTTCCTCATCCTCCTTAAGACGGTTGTCCCCGCCTGTTTAAAAATTTCCTATGAAATAAAAAATCCCGGCATACCCGATAGATCCAGATATGCCAGGATGGGATATTCTGATCACGCCTTTGTGACCGAAATTCAATATTTATTTTAAAGCCATAAGGCATTTATACTTCATCATAGATCAGCATCAGCAGCATCTGCGCGGTTTCCACCATATTGGTGCCGGAATCCATGCTGCATTTCTGGATATACCGGTACGCCTCCTCCTCGCTTAAATGATTTCTCTGCATAAGGAGCATTTTTGCATTGGAGATATAATTCTGTTCCTTCCAGGAGCGGGGCTTTGGCTTTTTCTTCTCTTTTTTCCGCTGCCGCTCCTGCTGGATCAGGATCATATTCACTGTATTGATAAGGTCGCCGACTTTCACCGGCATCCTCACGGAAAGCACGGAAGACGGAACGTTCACAGCCGTTTTCTGGGAGACCAGAAGGAGAAGTTCAAACTCTTTCGGCATACATTCCATCATATCATAATAATACATATCCGGCAGGCGGTACCCGCAGATCAGGATCCCCCGGTCAAGCTGGGAGATCTCGCTCAGCGCCCGGGAGGCAGTCCCGCACACTGCCGTCACCGCAAAGCCGTGGTTCGCAAGGATGGTACGGATCTTTTTGGCGTCTTCAATTTTCGGCAATGCGATCACGATACTGCTCATTTTACCACTCCTCTTTTGCGGTCCCGCCCCGGACTCTTATTTGTCTGCACGCTTTTAATTTTTTTCAGACACGGTACAGGTATTCCCTGATCTCCCAGTCTGTGACCAAGGTAGAATAGCGGAGCCATTCCGCCTTTTTCGCCAGCACATATTTCTCACAGAATTCTTTGCCCAATATTTCCTTTACCCACTGGCTCTTCTCGAAAAGCTCGATGGCCTCCTTCAGATTTTCCGGAAGATTCTCCGCCTTTTCTCCGCCGTCTTCAAAACAGCCGGAGGATTTTGCCGGAACGGTCTTTTTCTCTATGCCGTCCAGCCCTGCGGCCAGGCAGACCGCAAACACCAGATAGGGATTCGCCGCAGCGTCCGGGCTCCTCAGCTCGATGCGCGCCTCCTCCCCCTTAAGCACCTGGACCTTCACCAGGGAATTCTGGTTGCACCTGGACCAGGTAAGCTCCGTAGGCGCTTCAAATCCGGGAACCAGCCTTTTATAGGAATTCACAAGGGGATTGGTGATCAGAGCCATTTCCCGGCTGTGGGAAAGAAGCCCTCCAACGAAATAAAAAGCCTCTTCGCTCAGTTCTCCCGGCGTCCCTTCTTTTTCAAAAATATTCCTTCCGTTTTTGTATAAGGAAAAATGGATGTGCATTCCGGAGCCGTTCACCTCGGATCTGGGCTTGGGCATAAAGGTGGCGTGGAGCCCGTGCCTTTTGGCAATGGAACGGACCGCCATCTTAAAGGTCATGATCCGGTCCGCCATCTCCCGGATCTCTCCATAGCGGAAGTCGATCTCATGCTGGGCGGGAGCGGTCTCATGATGGGAGGATTCCACTTCGATCCCCATATCCTCCAGGCTCAGCACCATATCTCTTCTGGCGTTTTCCCCCAGATCCAGCGGGCTCATATCCAGATATCCTGCCTGTTCATGGGTTACCGTGGTAGGGATTCCATTGTCGTCTGAATGGAACAGGAAAAATTCACATTCCGGATCCACATAACAGGTATAGCCCTTCTCTCCGGCTTCCTCTGTGACCTTTTTCAGGATATACCGGGAACTGCTGATATAAGGCTTTCCGTCAGGGCGGTACAGATCGCACAGCATCCTGGCCACCTTTCCCTGCTGAGGCCTCCAGGGAAGAATGGTAAAGGTATCCGGATCCGGATAAAGATACATATCCGTCACCTTTCCTTCCCGGACGCCGGCGATCTGGCTGCCGTCCACCATGCACTGATTCTTCAGGGCCCTTGGAAGTTCCCGGGCTGTCACTGCGATATTTTTCAGTGTGCCGAACATGTCGGTAAACTGAAGGCGGATAAATTCCACGTCCTCATCCCGGACCATCTCTAATATTTCTTCTCTGGTATAATTCCCCATAATCTTCTCTCCTTTTTCCAGGAAGGACCTCGTCCGTCCTTCCCTGTCCTTCATCGATCCTTAAAAAGATAAAAGGCGCACTTCCGCTGCATCTGCTCACCGAAAGAACGCCTTTGTTCATGGAGGTATTATAGCAATCAAAAAATCCCTTGTCAACCGGAAAAATATCCTTTTCTCCTGTTTGTTACAGATTTGAGTATCCCATCAGGGATTCATCCACGGCTTTCGCCGCTTCTCTTCCTTCCCGGATGGCCCATACCACCAAAGACTGTCCCCTATGCATATCTCCTGCGGTAAATACGCCGGGAACACAGGTCTCATATTTTCCCCTTTCCGTTTCCACGTTCGTGCGTCCGTTTACCGCTACTTTAAAAGCATCTGTCACATATTTTTCGCTTCCCAGGAAACCGGCGGCGATCAAAACCAACTGGGCTTCGATCACTTCTTCGCTCCCCTCCACGGGAACCATATTCATCCGCCCGGTCTTCTCGTCCTTTTCGCTTTTCAGCTTTATGATCTTTGCCTTGGAGACATTGCCTTTCTTATCCTTGATAAATTCTGTCACCGTGGTCTGGTAGACTCTCGGGTCATGGCCGTATACGGCGATGGCTTCCTCCTGGCCGTAATCGGTCTTCAGCACCTTCGGCCATTCCGGCCAGGGATTGGACGGCGTCCGTTCAGCGGGCGGCTTTGGCATCATCTCAAGCTGGGTGACAGATGCCGCGCCAAGGCGTACAGCCGTTCCCACACAGTCGTTTCCGGTGTCTCCGCCTCCGATGACCAGTACGTGTTTTCCTCTGGCAAGCTCATAAGGTACTTTTTCAAATCCGCTGTCCAGAAGCTGCTTTGTCACCTTTCCCAGAAAATCCACCGCGAAATAGATCCCCTTTGCGTCTCTTCCCGGAACCTTGATGTCTCTGGGATTTGATGCGCCGCAGGCAAGGATCACCCGGTCGTATTCTTTCAAAAGATCCCGGGCCGGGATATCCACCCCCACATTGGTGCTGGTGACAAAGGTCACTCCTTCTTTCTCCATCAGCCGGATCCTTCGGTCCACGATGGATTTATCCAGCTTCATATTTGGGATGCCGTAGCGCAGGAGCCCGCCCGGACGGTCGCTGCGTTCAAACACCGTCACACTGTGGCCTCTGCGGTTTAGCTGCTGGGCTGCCGCCAGGCCGGAAGGACCGCTGCCTACCACCGCCACCTTTTTTCCCGTCCGTACCCTGGGGATCCGGGGCTGCACCCAGCCCTTTTCAAAGGCGGTCTCTATGATGGCTCTTTCATTTTCCTTGGTCGCCACCGGTTCGCCGTCCAGATTGCAGGTACATGCCGCTTCGCACAGCGCCGGGCAGACCCGGCAGGTAAACTCCGGAAAGCTGTGGGTCTTGGAAAGTCTCAGATAGGCCTGTTTCCAGTTTCCTGTATATACAAGATCGTTGGTCTCCGGCACCAGATTGTGGAGGGGACAGCCGGACGCCATCCCTCCGATCATCATGCCTGACTGGCAGAAGGGTACGCCGCAGGCCATGCACCGCGCGCCCTGTATCTTCTGTTTTTCTCTGCTTAAAGGGATCCGGAACTCATTGAAATCTGTGATCCGGACTTTCGGCGGCAGGACCTTTGCCGTCTCTCTTTTATATTCTAAAAATCCTGTTGGTTTTCCCATGTGTTCCTCCTCCTTAATGCTTTACGCCGATGCTCTCGTAAAAGGCTTCCATCTGCGCCTCGTCGCTGGTCAGTCCTTTTTCCTCCAGCTTTGCGCTCAGTGTGATCATCTTTTTATATTCATACGGGATCAGTTTCTTAAAGCACGGCAGATACTGGTCAAAATCCTTAAGGATCCTTGCTCCAAGGGCAGAGCCCGTAGCCTTTACGTGGGCCTCGATCATGTCCCGGAGTTCCTTTTTATCATATTTGTTTTCCACCTTTTCTATGGAAAGCATCGTCTTATTCAGGTTCTTATAGAGGGTATTTTCCATATCCAGCACATAGGCGATCCCGCCGCTCATACCGGCGGCAAAGTTTTTCCCGGTCTTCCCGAGAACGACCACACGGCCGCCGGTCATATACTCGCAGCCATGCTCGCCCACGCCTTCTACCACTGCCTTTGCTCCGGAATTGCGCACCGCGAACCGCTCTCCCGCAACGCCGTTGATATAGGCTTCTCCGCTGGTCGCCCCGTAAAGGGCCACGTTTCCGGCAATGATGTTCTCTTCCGCCTTATAAGCGGCTTTTGGGGAAACCTTTACGATCAGCTTTCCGCCGGAAAGTCCCTTGCCGAAATAATCGTTGGTGTCGCCGGTAAGCTTTAAGGTAAGCCCTTTCGGTATAAACGCGCCGAAGCTCTGGCCGCCGGCTCCCTGGCAGTTTACCACGATGGTGTCGTCAGGAAGCCCCTCTTTATTCTGTCTGGTGATCTCCGCACCCAGAAGCGTCCCGAAGGCCCGGTCCGTATTGGTCACCTCCACGGACAGTTCCGTCTTTTCTTTTCCGGCAATGGCATTTGCGCATTTTTTCAAAAGCACCCGTTCATCCAGGGTCTTTTCCAGGCCGAAGCTGTACTCTGCCCTGGGATCAAAGGTCACCCGTGCCTTTTTATTCTTGTAGGGATTGTATAAGACCGCGCTTAAATCCACTTTGCCCTTGTGGGGTTCGTCCACGTATGGAGAAGGCTTCAGATATTCTGTGTGTCCCACCATCTCGTCCACTGTGCGCACACCCAGGCGGGCCATATATTCCCGCAGCTCCTGGGCGATAAAACGCATAAAGTTCTCCACATACTCCGGTTTTCCACGGAATCTTTTCCGAAGCTCCGGATTCTGGGTGGCAACGCCCACGGGACAGGTATCCAGATTGCACACACGCATCATCACACAGCCCATGGTAACAAGCGGCGCTGTGGCAAAGCCGAATTCCTCCGCTCCCAAAAGGGCCGCCACGGCCACGTCTCTGCCGCTCATAAGCTTGCCGTCGGTCTCGATGCGAACCCGGTTCCTCAGTCCGTTCTCAAGCAGGGTCTGATGGGTCTCGGCAAGTCCCAGCTCCCAGGGAAGCCCGGCATTGTGGATGGAGCTTCTGGGCGCCGCGCCGGTACCTCCGTCGTATCCGGAGATCAGGATCGTCTGGGCGCCTGCTTTCGCTACTCCGGCGGCCACCGTTCCCACTCCGGCCTCGGAGACCAGCTTTACGGAAATATCCGCATATTTATTGGCATTTTTCAGATCATAGATCAGCTCCGCCAGATCCTCTATGGAATAAATATCGTGGTGGGGCGGCGGCGAGATCAGGCTGACGCCCGGTGTGGAATGGCGGGTCTTTGCGATCCAGGGATATACCTTCTTGGCCGGAAGGTGTCCGCCCTCCCCCGGTTTTGCCCCCTGAGCCATCTTGATCTGGATCTCACGGGCAGATACCAGATAACGGCTGGTAACGCCAAAACGTCCGCTTGCCACCTGTTTGATGGCGGAACAGCGGTCCCGGCTGCTTCCGGCGGAATCGATCCGCTCGGGGCTTTCCCCTCCCTCGCCGGTATTGGACTTGCCGTGAAGGCGGTTCATGGCAACGGCCAGTGTCTCATGGGCTTCCTGTGATATGGAACCGTAGGACATAGCGCCGGTCTTGAAGCGCTTTACGATCTCATCCACACTTTCCACTTCTTCAAGGGGCACCGGTTCTTCCGGATAGGCAAATTCCAGAAGCCCCCTCAGGTTCCCGTGGTTTTCCTGATCTACCAGTCTGGTATACTCCTTAAACATTTCATAGTTTCCGGTTCTGGTGGACTGCTGCAGAAGATGGATGGTCCCCGGATTATACCGGTGCTCTTCCCCCTGGCTGCGCATCTTATGGGCGCCTACACTGTCCAGCGTCAGGTCCGTGTCAAGGCCCAGAGGGTCAAATGCTTCTGAATGCAGCCTGTCTACCGTATCTTCAATGTCTTCTATGGTAATGCCGCCCACACGGCTGACGGTCCCTGTAAAATATTTATCGATCACTTCCTGTGAGATTCCCACCGCTTCAAAGATCTGTGATCCCTGGTAGGACTGGATCGTAGAGATCCCCATTTTTGACGCGATCTTTACAATACCGCTTATAACGGCATGGTTATAATCGTCTACTGCCGCGTAGTAGTCCTTATCCAGCATATGATTCTCGATCAGCTCCCGGATCGTCTCCTGGGCAAGATAAGGATTGATGGCGCTCGCTCCGTATCCCAGAAGGGCCGCAAAGTGATGGACCTCCCTTGGCTCCCCGGATTCCAGGATGATGGCCAGCGACGTACTCTTCTTGGTTTTCACCAGATGCTGATGTACCGCCGCCACAGCAAGCAGGGACGGGATGGGCATATGGTTTTCATCCACTCCCCGGTCGGAAAGCACCAGGATATTGGCGCCCTCGCGGAAGGCCTTGTCCACCTCCACAAAGAGCCGGTCGATGGCCCGTTCCAGGCTGGTATTCTTATAATAAGTAATCGGAAGCACTTCCACTTTGAAACCTTCGTGCTTCATGTTTTTGATTTTCAGAAGATCCGTGTTGGTCAGGATC
>DXBU01000121.1 GCA_019116385.1 Candidatus Blautia faecigallinarum
ACTATAAAGAAATCCCCTTTGAGGTGAAGATTTGAAGACATTTCAAAAACCTTTGACGTCAGCCGAAGAAAAACTCTATCTTCAACGTTACCAGGGGGGCGACTTGGAAGCAAAAAATATCCTGATTGAACGAAATCTTCGTCTTGTTGCCCATGTGGTAAAAAAATATCAGGGTGCAGATGAGGATCTGGATGATTTAATCTCCATTGGAACTATTGGACTTATTAAAGCAATCTCCACCTTTGACGCATCAAAATCCACACGTCTTTCAACTCTGCAATTTTATCATAAATACCCCTGTTTGTGCTATACCATTCAGGCATTATTTTGACCCTTTGGGTATTTTTTCCCTTTTGAGGTGTAAGGTATTTCCCTTTATATCCAGAAGAAACCACAAAGATGAAAATAGTACCCAAAAACTCAAAAAACCATTTGACAAATCCTCCCGCATATAGTAAAATAACATTTGTCTTGAGGAACGGATAAAAGTTCTTAAACAAAATTTTATATGCGATAGTGGCGTAGTTGGTAACGCGCGACCTTGCCAAGGTCGAGACCGCGGGTTCGAGCCCCGTCTATCGCTCTTCTGACTCTTGCATTTTGCAAGAGTTTTTTCTTTTTCAAAATGAATAATGATAGGAAAAAACATCCTCCGGATCTCTATTAAAGATCCGGAGGATGCTTTTTTATCCGAATGCAGGCTCCCAAGCCTGATTCCCGCATCAATGATGGAACAAACGGATTCCCGTAAACGCCATCACCATGCCATACTTATTGCAAGTCTCGATCACCGCATCATCTCTTACAGAGCCGCCTGGTTCTGCCACATATTTCACACCGCTCTTATGGGCACGCTCAATATTATCGCTGAAGGGGAAGAAGGCATCGGAACCAAGGGTCACATCCGTCATCTGATCCAGCCATGCCCGTTTCTCTTCCCGGGTAAATACCTCCGGTTTTTCCGTAAAGATCTTTTCCCACGCTCCATCTGCCAGCACATCCATATATTCCTCGCCGATATACACGTCAATGGCATTGTCTCTTTCTGCACGGGTAATCGTATCCTTAAAGGGCAGCCCCAGCACCTTCGGGCACTGGCGCAAAAACCAATTGTCCGCCTTCTGTCCGGCCAGTCTGGTGCAGTGTACACGAGACTGCTGGCCGGCGCCTACGCCGATAGCCTGTCCGTCTTTTACAAAGCACACAGAATTTGACTGGGTGTACTTCAGCACGATCAGGGAGATCTTCAGATCTCTCTTCGCCTCTTCTGTAAGTTCTTTATTATTTGTGACAATGTTGGAGATCAGATTGTCATCAATGGCCAATTCCTGGCGGCCCTGCTCAAAGGTAACGCCGTAAACTTCTTTGTGCTCCAGGGGAGCCGGAACATAATCCGGATCGATCTGGATCACATTGTAGTTACCCTTTTTCTTCTCCTTTAAGATCTCCAGGGCTTCTTCTGTATAGCCGGGAGCGATCACACCGTCGGAAACCTCTCTCTTGATCAGAAGAGCCGTATCCTTGTCACAAACATCAGACAAAGAGATAAAATCACCAAAGGAAGACATTCTGTCTGCTCCTCTGGCTCTTGCATAAGCGCAGGCAAGAGGAGAAAAATTCTTCCAGTCCATATCGTCTACCCAGTAGATCTTTGCCAGTGTCTCGGTAAGAGGAAGGCCTACGGAAGCGCCTGCCGGGGATACATGTTTAAAGGAGGTTGCTGCCGGAAGTCCGGTAGCCTTTTTCAAATCCCGCACCAGCTGCCAGCCATTAAAGGCGTCCAAAAAATTAATATATCCCGGTTTTCCGCATAATACCTTAATAGGCAGGTCGCCTCCATCTGCAAGATAGATCTTGGAAGGCTTCTGGTTGGGATTGCATCCATATTTTAATTCCAATTCTTTCACGATAAACTCCTCCATTTTTATACAAATTTTATCTGATCCTTACTGGTTTTTATTCACGATCCTGGTTTCATAGGCACCGGAGGCAATGTCAATATATCTGACAAACAAAGATACCTTATTGTCTTCATTCAGGCTGTTCCAGAGCAGGTCGGTAAAAGCATCGATATCATTTGGTATCGCCACCAGTTTCGGTTCTCCCTCAAAGCTTGGCAGGGGATTTCCGTCGCCTTTATAGGTATGGATAAAGTGCCCCTCTCCGGCCTGGGCGTTCTCGTAAGCAAAAGTAAAGCGATTGCAGGCGTCCGGACTTCCGTTATTGCTTTTGAGGATAGACATGGCGTAATTGTATCTGCCGTTCTCAATATGCATGATACCGGAGATACGCGGTGTATAATTGGGCCCGTCCGGCTCAAACTCTCTGCTTCGCAGCGCCTGCTCAAAGGTCAGCTGTTTGTCCATTCCTTCATAGATCGTGTCGGTCTGGTCTCCATTGGTGACAATGGTCTTATTTCCCAGGACTCTCACAGGTGCATAGATGATCAGGCTGGGATCAGTAAGTTTGGAAGGATCAAAGGCCTGTGTACGGATCCCTTCTCCTTCTTCCACAAAAATACGGTTTCTGCTGTTCTCGCTCCTGCCCATGATAAAATATGCGGCCACTGCATTCTTTCCGTCTTCCGAGCGTCCGATGACGATCCCTCTGCCCGGATAGGAATTTTCTCTTAATTCCTTTTCCAATGATAACATTTCCATAAAACTGCCTCCTTTTCTTCTCTTTTTCTCAGGGACAAAAAAAGCCTGGGAAGCCGGTTCGTTTTCCAGGCTGCCCAGGCGGTCGGCATCTTTCCTGCTGCACTCCCTGTAGGTACTCCTACTTCCGCCAGTCATGCAGCTGTTAAAATCATACTACAATAATTTTCTTACTTTTTCAAGGGTGAATTTTCGTTCTAAAGATTTTCCTGGAGAATATAATCCTCCTGGATCTGAGCCGCGATATCCTCCTTCATCTGTTCCCAGGCTTCTGGATGCTCCACATAATATTTGGGGCAGTTCTTCCCCGTCACATCATAATGGCGGATCACATTCTCTTCCGTCAGACCAAAACGGGTACACAGCCATGCTGTCAGTTTCACTACGGACGCATAGGTCGCCTGCTCAAAATCACCTGTTTCATCCATATGGCAGCATTCAATGGAAAGGGTATCCACATTTCTTTCATTGGTGGCATAAGAGATCTCTGCCGTGGGGATACACTGTACCACTTCTCCCTCGATCCCTACTACAAAATGGCTGCTCACCTTTGTAGAATGAGTCTCTGCCAGATTTTCGAAATAGTTTCGGTTGTCCATGGCTGTTGCCCCCGGATTCGCCGTATAGTGGATGGCAATATATTTTACCTCATTTAAGGCGATCTGCGGCCGTGAATATTCATTAGGCGTCAAAAGCTGTACATCTATGTATGGAGCCCCCTCCTTCTGCCACTGGGCAGGACCGCTGTTGTTTTCTGCAAGGATCGCCTTTTCTCTTGCCTCCCTTTCCTGGGCGCTTCGAAGCGCTGCCATTCCCATAAAAAGTATCAGAAAAACCGTCACAATACAGGCAGCCAGAATAAGCATATTCCTTATTCTGGCTTTTCTTTTTTTGACTGCAGAAGACCTGCGCGAAGGGGCAGGTCTTGCAGTTTTTCTTTTTTTCTTTAAATTTTTTTTATGATTTTTGGTATTATTCATCTACACTATAGTTTGGCGCTTCTTTGGTGATATGAATATCGTGAGGATGGGATTCCTTCAGTGATGCTGCGGAGATCTTGATAAACTTGCCGTTTTTCTTCAGGTCTTCTATGGTATGTGCGCCGCAGTATCCCATGCCTGAGCGAAGTCCGCCGATCAGCTGGAACACCGTATCCTCCACATGGCCTTTATATGCCACACGTCCTTCTACGCCTTCCGGAACCAGCTTCTTTGCATCTTCCTGGAAATAGCGGTCCTTGCTGCCGTTTTCCATTGCAGCAATGGAACCCATGCCTCGATAAACTTTATATTTTCTTCCCTGGTATAATTCAAAGGTTCCCGGGCTTTCATCACATCCGGCAAAGATGCTTCCCATCATGCAGACATTAGCGCCGGCTGCGATCGCCTTGGTGATATCTCCGGAATACTTGATGCCTCCATCGGCAATGATCGGGATCCCATAGCGGTCAGCCACCTGATAGCAGTCCATGACCGCGGTGATCTGGGGAACACCAATACCGGCGACCACTCGCGTGGTACAGATAGAACCAGGGCCGATCCCTACCTTGACAGCATCTACACCAGCTTCGATCAGCGCCTTGGTAGCATCCCCTGTGGCAACATTTCCTGCGATCACCTGAAGGTCCGGATATGCTGCTTTGATCTCACGGACCGCACGAAGGATATTTTCGGAATGTCCATGTGCGGAGTCAATAACGATCACATCTACATTGGCATTGACCAGCGCATCTACTCTTGCCAGCACATTTGCAGTGATCCCTACTGCCGCTCCGCAGAGCAGACGGCCCTGGGAATCCTTGGCTGCCAGAGGATACTTGATCTGCTTTTCGATATCCTTAATGGTGATCAGGCCCTTTAAATTAAAGTCGTCATCTACAATGGGTAATTTTTCTTTGCGGGATTTTGCCAAAATCTTCTTTGCTTCCTCCAGAGTGATCCCTTCCTTGGCAGTGATCAGGCCTTCTGAAGTCATGCATTCTTTGATCTTTTTGTTATAGTCTGTCTCAAACTTAAGGTCGCGGTTTGTGATGATGCCTACAAGCTTCCTTCCTTCTGTGATCGGAACACCGGAAATACGGTATTTCCCCATCAGGTCATTGGCATCCTTTAAGGTATGCTCCGCTGATAAATAAAACGGATCTGTGATAACGCCATTTTCTGAACGTTTTACCTTGTCTACCTCGTCAGCCTGTGCCTCGATGGACATGTTCTTATGAATGATGCCGATCCCGCCCTGTCTCGCCATAGCGATCGCCATGCGGTGCTCGGTAACTGTGTCCATACCCGCGCTCATCATGGGAATATTCAACTTCACCTTCTTAGTTAAATAAGTTGTGACATCTACCTGATTTGGAATTACATTCGAATACGCCGGAACCAGAAGAACGTCATCAAAAGTAATTCCTTCACCGATGATAGTACCCATTGCATTTCCTCCCTTGTCTTTATGTAATTGGTTGATTTTGTTCCCTAGTGTATCAAAAACATAGATTTATGTCAATCTAAAAATACTTTGCTCGGGGCAGAATTTTTCATTGCCTGTGCCAGGGGTTCATCCGGCTCGATTATGATCTTGCAGGCATCTGTGCCATCCCTTGTGATCACTGCAAAACGCTTGTGCTCCGGGTTTCCGGAAGAGTAATCAAGAACTTTCATTCTCTGGTTTCCATTGTAGTAATCCATCCGGTGGGAATTCACAGGGGCTACCAGATCTGCCTCTGAAAGTTTAAAGCTTTTTACTCTCTTTCTCTTTGCCTTGGACATGACCATGTCAATGTCCATATCGCCGTTTACAAACAGGTATTCAAACTCCACGTCTGTCTTGGGGACTATAAAATAGCAGGCAATCCCAAGTCCAAGGGCAGCCACCAAAAGAAGGGGCATAATAAAGAGACCGGCCACAGCAAACAGGACTGTAAGAGTGATCAGTCCGTATTTAATGGCAACATCCTTGGCTGTCCGGTCTTTTTTCACCAGTAATTCTGAATACAAATCGCTCATGATCGTCTCTCCTTGCATATCTTTTTGTTCATTTTTAATGTTAAAGTATAGTATAACACAAAACAGGACCAGCGTCTATGACGCCGGTCCTGTAATTTTAAACTTTTTGTGTCTTCTTTACATCATGCCCATTCCTGGGTTTGCGCCGGCTGCAGCGGGAGTCTCTTCTTTGATGATCGCCACTACAGATTCTGTTGTCAGCAGGGTAGAAGCTACGCTTGTTGCGTTCTGAAGTGCGCTTCTTGTAACCTTAGCCGGGTCAAGGATACCTTCGCTTACCATATCTACGTATCTTTCATTTAATACATCGAAGCCGATGCCAGCCTCAGATTCCTTAACCTTATTGATGATCACAGATCCTTCCAGACCTGCATTTGCCGCAATGTGGAACAGCGGAGCCTCCAGAGCTTTCAGGATGATATTTGCGCCGGTCTTCTCATCGCCTTCCAGGGTATCTGCAAGCTTGGCAACTTCCTTGGATGCATGGATATATGCGGAGCCGCCGCCTGCGATGATGCCTTCCTCTACAGCTGCTCTTGTAGCTGCCAGAGCGTCTTCCAGACGAAGTTTCGCTTCCTTCATCTCAGTCTCAGTAGCTGCACCTACACGGATCACTGCTACGCCGCCGGAAAGTTTTGCAAGTCTTTCCTGGAGTTTTTCTCTATCGAAATCGGATTTTGTCTCTTCGATCTGTCCGCGGATCTGAGCGATGCGGTTTGCGATCTCATCCTTGCTTCCGCAGCCGTCTACGATCACGGTATTTTCTTTGGAAACCTTTACAGATTTTGCACGGCCCAGCTGCTGCATGGTCGTTTCTTTCAGATCCAGACCCAGTTCCTCGGAGATCACCTGGCCGCCGGTGAGGATAGCGATATCCTGGAGCATTTCTTTTCTTCTGTCGCCGTATCCCGGAGCCTTTACCGCTACAACCTGGAAGGTTCCTCTCAGTTTATTAACGATCAGTGTGGTCAGAGCTTCGCCTTCTACATCCTCAGCGATGATCAGGAGCTTAGCGCCTGCCTGTACGATCTGCTCAAGAAGAGGAAGGATTTCCTGGATGTTGCTGATCTTCTTATCTGTGATCAGGATATAGGGATCTTCCAGATTTGCTTCCATCTTTTCCATGTCTGTTGACATATAAGCGGAAATATAACCGCGGTCAAACTGCATACCTTCTACCAGATCCAGCTCTGTGTGCATGGTCTTGGACTCTTCTACTGTGATAACGCCGTCATTGGAAACCTTTTCCATCGCGTCTGCTACCAGCTGTCCTACCGTTTCATCGCTTGCAGAAATAGCAGCTACATTGGCGATCTGCTTTTTGCCGCTGACTTTGCGGCTCATCTCTGCAATGGCTTCAACAGCCTTGTCGGTAGCCTTCTTCATACCTTTTCTCAGGATGATGGGATTTGCGCCGGCTGCCAGGTTTCTCATGCCCTCATGGACCATAGCCTGTGCCAGTACGGTAGCCGTTGTGGTTCCGTCTCCGGCAACATCGTTGGTCTTAGATGCCACTTCTTTGATCAGCTGAGCGCCCATATTTTCAAAACCGTCTGCCAGTTCGATCTCTTTGGCAATGGTCACACCATCATTGGTGATAAGAGGTGCGCCGTATGGTTTGTCAAGTACTACGTTTCTTCCTTTCGGTCCTAATGTTACTCTTACGGTATCTGCAAGCTGGTTCACACCGCTTTCCAAAGCGGCTCTTGCTTCTGCTCCGAATTTGATTTCTTTTGCCATGATTTTCAGTCCTCCTAGATTAAAATATATAAGGAAATTTCAAAATTATTTTGGTCTTCTGTATTCTATTTATTTTACGATCGCCAGAATGTCATTCTGTCTTACGATAATGTATTCTGTACCGTCCATTTTCACTTCTGTGCCTGCGTATTTGGAATAGATAACTTTATCTCCCACAGCTACTTCCATCTTTACTTCTTTTCCGTCTACTGTTCCGCCAGGACCAACAGCGATAACTTCTGCCTGCTGGGGTTTTTCCTGAGCCTGGCCCGGAAGTACGATACCGGATTTTGTGGTTTCCTCTGCTTCTAACTGTTTTAATACAACTCTGTCGCCTAATGGTACTAATGTCATGATCTATTGCCTCCTTTGATTTTTACCTGCTTATTGCTAGCACTCAATCTCTTTGAGTGCTAATCACTGTACCTATATTATTGAATCTGTCTGTTTTCTGCAACCTTAATGAAGGACACTATTTATAGTATTTTCTTTTTTATCCTCTTTTAATCTCTTTTTTTCTTTTATTTTCTTACTTTATTATTTTTCTTATATTTTTTCTAAAGATCCTGTCCGAAAATCTCTTCCCCTTCCGAAAAAAAAGCTGCCTCCTGCATCTTTCTCTGCAGGAGACAGCCAGACTTATGATCTTCTAGGCTTTTTTGTTTCTCTGAGCTTTAATTTCTTCCAACTCGTCAAATATCACTTCATTCAGGACCTTAATGTAGGTACCCTTCATACCGGAAGAACGGGATTCGATCACACCTGCGCTTTCAAACTTGCGCAGCGCATTTACGATTACAGACCTTGTGATCCCCACCCGGTCAGCGATCTTGCTGGCTACCAGGATTCCCTCTTCGCCATCCAGTTCATCAAAAATATGGATGATCGCTTCCAGTTCGGAGAAGGACAGTGTATTGAAGGCAGATTTCACAACCTGCTGTTTTCTGTCTTCCTCTGCATTTTCTTCATGTACGGCACGCATCATTTCCAATCCGACTACTGTGGTGCCATATTCGCTTACAATGATGTCTTCTATGTCATATGGATGATCGCTGCGGTACATAAATACCGTTCCCAAACGTTCGCCGGCGATATCAATAGGATTGATGATCCCCTGATAACTGCTGGACACATGTTCAAATCCCAATGTCTGAAGGTTGACGTTTTCTTTCGTAGACAATACACCAAGAAATCTTTCATTTAGCAATGCGTCTACATAACCGCCCACCTTATCCTCAATTAACTCTGTGATTTCTTCCACACCAGGGCACAGACTCACGCCTAAGACTTTTCCTTTTTTGCTGAGAACCAGAATATTGGAGCTTAACGTTTCCATCAGCACTTGACAGATATCATTAAATATCACTTTGCTGGAATTGCTGTTGTGCAAAAGCTTATTGATTTTTCTGGTTTTGTCTAACAACTGAACGCTCATCTTATCCTCCTTTCCTCTTAGTCGTTTGTATAAAAAATACTGCTAAATTTATACTACACGTTTTATGTAAAAATTACAAGTGATTTTTTACTATTTTTCCTTTTAACTTAGTTTTTCTGAAAATAAAATTGGTCATATAACACAAAATGTCCGGACATCCGTCATTTTTTTCCGTAAATATCACGGGTTTTCTTTTTAGATAAAAAAATACAGATAAAATGCCATCTGCATTTTACCTGTATTTTCAAATAATTCTGTCTACTCATCCTCTTTGGGCTTCTGCTCCACATATCCGCAGGCTGTCTGGCTGCAGGCAAGTTTGTTTCCTTTTTCCACCATGTAGCTTCCGCAGACCGGACATTTTTTGGAGGAAGGCTTCTGCCAGGACATGAAATCGCATTCCGGATTGTTTTCGCAGCCGTAATATTTCCGTCCCTTCTGGGTTTTCTTTAATACCACGTCCCTGCCGCATTTGGGGCAGGCAACCCCGATCTTTTCGTAGTAGGGCTTGGTATTCCGGCACTCCGGGAATCCCGGGCAGGCAAGAAATCTTCCATGGGGACCGTATTTGATCACCATGTTCCTTCCGCAGGATTCACAGATCACATCGGTCACTTCATCCTGGATATCGACCTTTTCCAGCTCTTTCTCGGCTGCGTCCACATCACGCTTCAGATCCGGATAGAAATTCCGCACAACGGTCTTCCACTGCACCGTACCTGCCTCTACACAGTCCAGAAGCCCCTCCATCATAGCCGTAAAGTTAACATCTACGATACTTGGGAAGGCGCTTTTCATAATATTATTGACCACCTCGCCCAGTTCCGTCACATATAGGTTCTTCTGTTCCTTGGCCACATACCGGCGGCTGATGATCGTGGTGATCGTGGGGGCATAGGTACTGGGGCGTCCGATCCCTTTTTCTTCCAGTGCCTTTACCAGAGAGGCTTCTGTATAATGAGCCGGCGGCTGGGTAAAATGCTGCTCCGGCTTAAGTTCCAGAAGGCTCAGCTTCATTCCCTTGTCCAGGCTCTGGGAAAGGACGTTGTCTTTTTTGGTGTCTTCTTCCTGGGTATAGACAGACATAAATCCATCAAATACCACCTTGGATGCTGCTACGGTAAACACAAATTCTCCGGCCTGGATCTTTACAGAGGTCGTTTCATACCTGGCCGCAGACATCCGGCTGGCGGCAAACCGTCTCCAGATCAGCTGGTAAAGGCGGAACTGATCCCTGGACAGCGATTCCTTTAAAAGGGCAGGGGTCCGGTTCATATCCGTAGGGCGGATGGCTTCGTGGGCATCCTGGATCTTTGTATCCTTTTTTACTGTTTTTTCAGACTTTGACACATAGGCTTCCCCATACTGCTCCCGGATATATTCTCTGGCGGCTGCATCGGCCTCATCGGAGATGCGGGTAGAATCGGTACGAAGATAAGTGATCACACCCACCGTACCATTTCCCTTGATATCGATTCCTTCGTACAGCTGCTGGGCAAGACGCATGGTCTTCTGAGTGGAAAAATTCAGCGTCTTCGCCGCCTCCTGCTGAAGGGTGCTTGTAGTAAAGGGAAGCGGCGGATTTTTTATCCGTTCTCCTTTTTTTACCTCTTCTATTTCATATTCTGCACCGGAAAGTTTTTCCAGGATCTCATCCATCTGGGCTTTATTGGAAATGAGCAGTTTTTTGTCTGTTCCGTACAGCTTTGCGGTCAGAGGTTTTTTCTCTCCCTCTACTTTGAAGCTTCCTTCCAAACTCCAGTACTCTTCCGGGATAAAAGAGTTGATCTCTTCCTCCCTGTCACAAATGATGCGCAGTGCAGCGGACTGCACGCGGCCCGCGCTTAAGCCTCTTTTCACCTTCACCCACAAAAGAGGGCTGATGGTGTAGCCCACCATACGGTCCAGCATACGCCTTGCCTGCTGGGCGTCTACCAGATCCATATTAATGTCTCTCGCCTGCTTAATGGACGATTTTACAGCGGTTTTTGTGATTTCGTTGAAGGTGATCCTATGCATTTTTTCCGGGTCTTCCTTCAGGGTCTGCATCAAATGCCAGGAAATCGCCTCTCCTTCCCGGTCAGGGTCCGTTGCCAGATAAATTTTATCTGCCTTCTTGGCCGCTTTTCTAAGCTTGGCTAAAAGCTCTCCCTTTCCCCGGATGGTGATATATTTGGGTTCAAAATCATGCTCCACATCAATCCCGAACTGGCTTTTGGGAAAATCCCGCACATGTCCATTGGATGCCTCCACATCATAATTGCTCCCCAGAAATTTTTTTATTGTTTTTACTTTCGCAGGCGACTCTACGATTACCAGATATTTCGCCATGTTACCTCTCCTGTTTCTATTTTATCGGCAGTGTCCCTCTCCTTTCACATAATAATGTCTGCCTGTTTCCCTGGCAAGTCCCATAAGTTCCAGTTCCATGATAAGGCAGCTGATCTTCTTTGGAGAAAGACCTGTCTCGCTGATAATAGATTCTAAATTTTTTGGTCGTAAATCGAGACAACTATACACCAATTTCAAATCACTTGCAAGTACTAAGTTCTTTTTTTCCTTCTTTTCCCCCTCACTTCCGGAAATCCCCCACTCCTCCAGAAGGACCTTGGGACTGTATGCGATCCCTGCGCCGTCATAAATCAGTTTATGGCATCCAAGACTTACTTCTTCCTGCACAGAGCCCGGAAGGGCATATACGCTTTTTCCCTGTTCGGCGGCATGCTGGGCAGTTATAAGGGCACCGCTCTTTTCTTTTGCCTCCACGACCAGTATCACATCGGAAAGGGCACTGATGATACGGTTGCGGGCAGGAAAGTGCCAGCTGTCCGGCGGCGTTCCTTGGGGATATTCGCTCAGGATCCCTCCGCCGGTTCTTTGGATCCGCTCATAGAGCCTTCTGTTTCTGGCAGGATAACAGACATCTGCACCACAGCCTAAAACAGCAAAAGTATGGGCATTTCCTTCCAGCGCACCCAAATGAGCCTCTGTGTCGATCCCATAAGCCATCCCGCTTATGACCTGTACCCCGGCCCGGCTCAATTCCCTGGCGTAGCGAAAGCTCTGCATCCGGCCATAGGGGCTGCACATCCTCGCTCCCACTATGGCCGCAGACGGCCGGTCATCTCTGGGCAGGCTGCCCAGTACATAAATTTTTTCCGGCATGTGGGGACACTCTTTCATCCTTTTGGGATATTCCGCGCTGTTTTTATCGATGCAAAGGATCTCCTTTCCATAACTATCTTCCATAAAGAATACCTCCTGTTCTGATTTTTTATTACTCAATTCCAATATTTTTTGTCAAAGGCCCGGTAGGAAATCGCCTCGCCGGCATGATGGCTTTCTATTTTCTCGGAACCATCCATATCCGCGATCGTCCTGGCCACTTTCAGGATCCTGTGATAGGATCTGGCAGAGAACTTCAGTTTCTTAAAAGCCTGTTCCATCAGCTTTCGCGCACCTTTGCTCATCTCGCAGTATTTGTCTACATGCTTTTTTGTCATTTCGCCGTTAAATCCGATGTTCTCCTGTGAAAAACGGATTTTTTGTATCTCTCTCGCCTTCTCCACCCGCTTTTTGATGGCTTGTGAACTTTCTCCCGTCCGGCTGCTGCTGATCTGGTCAAAAGCAACGGGAGCGGCTTCCGCACAAAGATCGATGCGCTCCAGAAGAGGCTGGCTTATTTTTCCCAAATAATGGGACACTTCTCCCGGGGTACACCGGCATCGGTCCAGATCCGGATAAAACCCGCAGGGACAAGGGTTCATGGCCGCACACAGCATAAAATTGGCCGGGAACTCATAGGTTCCTGTGGTCCTTGCGATCCGTATCACCTTATCCTCTAAAGGCTGCCGGAGGATTTCCAGACTGCGTCTGGAAAATTCCGGCATTTCATCCAGAAACAAAACCCCTCTGTGGGCCAGCGTGATCTCCCCGGGCCTTGGATTTTTCCCGCCTCCCGCCAGGGCCTGGGGCGAGCAGGTATGGTGAGGGCTTCGAAAGGGTCTCTCTGTGACCAGGGGATTCTCTTTGGAAAGAAGCCCGGCAATGCTGCAGATCCTTGTAAGCTCCAGCTGTTCTTCAAATGTCAGGTCCGGCATGATCGTAGGGATCCGGCGGGCGATCATGGTCTTTCCGGCTCCCGGCGGGCCGATCAGCAGGATATTATGAAAGCCGCTCACCGCGATCTCCACAGCCCGCCGGACGCTGATCTGCCCGGATATGTCCAGAAAATCCGCGCCGCAGACAGGTTCCGTCCCGGTTCTTTCTTTAAGATCATCGGAAAATTCTTCAGGATGTTTGAGATATTGGATCATTTCTTTCAGATTTTTTACGCCGATCACTTTTATGTCCCGGATCAGGCGTCCTTCTTTAAGATTTTCATAGGGGATCATGCAAAAACGGCATTTTTCTTCTCTGGCATGGATCACCATGGGCAGGATCCCTTTTACTGGATGGATCTCCCCGTTTAAACTAATTTCCCCTGCCATCATCACCTGCTGCAGCAAGCTGGGGTTTAAGACCCCGGCTGCAGCCATAACAGCGGCCGCTACAGGCATGTCAAAGCCGGCCCCTTCCTTGCGGATATCCGCCGGGGCGAAATTCACAGTGATCCTTTTTGGGGGCAGACTGATCCCGTTGTTTTTCAGGGCAGTCCGTACCCGGTCCTGGGCCTCTTTCACCTGGGCAGAGGGAAATCCCACCATTGTGAAGGATGGAAGGCCATCGCTTACATCCGCTTCCACCAGGATCGGACATACTTCCATTCCCAGGATCGCCGCAGATCGCACACTAGCAAACATATTTTACCTCCTGTCTGACGGACGCCTCCCCGATGGTTTCCGTCTATGGGCAAAAAAGGAAGCTCTCTGTGGAAAATACATAGAATATAGAATGTTTAGAAAAAAAGATAGTTTTACGTATAGATAGTAATTATTGTACTCCATTTTGTTCCAAAATGCAATAGTGCATTTCGTTCTGTTTTATACTTTTTCTATAAGCCAAAAATGTAAAAAAATAGTAGAGAGGTGAGAGCAATGCGCTATCCAAGGATCCAGGACATGAGGATCGATGCGGATCTGTCTCAGAGAAAGCTGGGTGAGATCCTCCATATCAGCCAGAGGACCTATTCCCACTATGAGACAGGCTCCCGCAATATTCCTGTAGAAATGCTGATCCGTCTGGCCAATTATTACAACACCAGTATTGACTACCTGGTAGGCCGGACAGACAAAAAAGAACCTTTTTAAGAAAAAACAGCCTCGGAAAAATGGTTCCGGGGCTGTTTTTTTATCTACGCCGGTAAAGGAGGCTTAGTTCCCTTCTTCCCGTTTTTGCTCTTCCCACCAGGCTATTTTGGATATATTAGCAAGTTCATATTCATTAAATATATCCTGCTGGGAATCAAAGACTTCTGGATCGATCGTCCCATGATACCAGGACTTGCTGTTAAAGTAATCCGAAATCCTCTGGGTCACAAATTTTCTGCCGTGACGGGCATAAATCTCATTTTTAGCCAATTCTAGTTCTGAGGAAGAATATTGGGATACTTCCTCATCCGTAAGGTAGCGGCTGTCACTGTCCGGGAAAAAATAATCTCCTGTCTTTGACGGTTCTTCCTCCTGGGATGCATCCGGTGTGGGCGCAGGGGTTGGCGTGGGCGCAGAGGTAGGGGCCGGAGCCTCTCTGGTAAGCAGTCCGCTTACATTGGGGCTTACCGAAACTCCCTGAGCTGGGGAAACCGCAGAAATATCCACATACAGTCCGTCACTGTCAAAGATCATGCTGCCGGACGCAGTACTTCCAAAGGAATCCGTAAAGGTAAACTGAGCCGCGTTTCCAGCTACTTCTGCAGTCACATCCGCCTCTGCTGTTCGGGTCCCTTCCCGGTCTGACGCCTGGCAGAAAAAGAACGATACAGAAGAAAGATTCAGGCTGTACACATCAACGGTCACCAGGCCGTCCCTGCTGTACCATAGCCCCAGATAATCCGGAGGGCTAAAGGATGGGGCGGACGTAGGCACCGCCGTAGGCGTGGGGGTGACCGTCACGGTAGGCGTGGGAGAAATGGCAGGGGAAGGGGTGGGCGTCTCTTTTTGAGATGCTTTATCCAAAGCTGCCTGGGCATTTTCTCTTTCCAGTTCTTCTCTCTGGCTGCTCCGATGCAGGTTCAAAAGCAGAACTGCCGCTCCCAGCATGAGAAAGATCCCGGTCAGGACCACCAGAATGATCTTTAGTATATCCTGATTTCTATTCATGGGCACTTACCCCTTTCTTCTTTCCCCCGCTGTTTTTATTCTTCTCCGTTCCAGCAGTAGGTACAGAGCTTGCAGGGAGAAATATCTATAGATTTTACCAGATCGTCCAGACGGTGATACTTAAGGCTGGTAAAATTCAGTTCTTTGCGGATCTCCTCCAGCATTTCTTTGTAGTTTGCGGAATCCGGATCCGCATAGTCTTTTAATGTCTTTTCGTCTACGTTTTCCCCTTCTCTTTTGGCGATGATCCTTCTGGTGATCAGATCCATCTCGGATTTAGAACGGGAAAAGTTCAAATATTTACATCCGAACAGAAGGGGCGGGCAGGCTGGCCGGATATGCACTTCCTTAGCGCCGTTGTGATATAAAAATTCCGTTGTCTCCCTAAGCTGTGTTCCCCGCACAATGGAGTCATCGATCATCAAAAGACTCTTGTCCTTGATCAGTTTATGGACAGGGATCAGCTTCATCCTGGCGATGAGATTTCTCTGGCTCTGCTGGGTAGGCATAAAGGACCGGGGCCAGGTAGGGGTGTATTTAATAAACGGCCGGGCAAAGGGAACGCCGGAATGATTTGCGTACCCAATGGCATGGGCGATCCCGGAATCCGGCACGCCTGCCACAATATCCGGATGTACCTCTCCTGCATCTCTCTTAGCAAGCATGTCCCCGCATTTGTAGCGCATTTCTTCCACGTTCACGCCTTCATAGGTAGAAGTAGGATATCCATAGTATACCCACAAAAAGGAACAGATACGCATTTTATCCTCTGGTTTTTTCAGAGTTTCTACTCCTTCCGGGGTCACGAAAGCAATTTCTCCAGGCCCCAGTTCCGCCAGATCCTCGTATCCCAGATTCACATAGGCAAAGCTTTCAAAAGACACACAGCAGGCGTCTTCTTTTTTCCCTATGATCAGAGGCGTTCTCCCCAATCGGTCACGAGCTGCAAACAATCCTTTCGGCGTCAGGATCAGCATGGTCATAGAGCCTTCGATCATCTCCTGGGCATAACGGATCCCCTCCACCATAGTGGGTTTTTGGTTGATCAGAGAAGCCACCATTTCGGTAGGATTGACGCTTCCTCCGCTCATTTCCAGGAAATGGGTACAGCCGTTTTTAAAAGAATGGGCGATCAGTTCGTCCATGTTGTTGATCTTGCCTACTGTAGTGATCGCAAAATTTCCCAGATGGGAACGGACCAGCAGCGGCTGGGGTTCGTTGTCAGAAATACAGCCGATCCCAAGATTTCCTGTAAGCTCTGCCACATCCCGGTCAAACTTTGTACGGAACGGTGAATTTTCAATGTTGTGAATGGCTCTGTCAAAGCCTTTCTTTTCATCGTAAACTGCCATACCTCCCCTGCGCGTACCCAAATGAGAATGATAATCGATCCCGAAAAACAAGTCTAACACGCAGCTGGACTTTGATGCTACTCCAAAAATTCCACCCATTTTAACTCCTTTCCCGACGCGGCCAGCGCGTCATCCAGGCAGACCGGAAAGTTTTCCTTGAAACTTTCTGTCTCCTTTTTCCTTGAACTTTTCAACATTTTCAATTAAAACACACGCTACATTATATAAAACTGAAAAAAATAAGTAAAGCTCTTTTTATTTTTTCTCTTTGATAATGCCCTTTCGGTAAGCTTCCAGAAGCTCGATCAGCTCGTGGATCCTTTCTTTTAAAGCCGTCCCGGTATCTGTGTCTCCCACCAGTCTGCGCCTTGCGGTATACCGCACTGCCACCTGCTTTGACACGATATCATTTTCCTGAAGGACAGCATCTTCCGTGGAAGTAAAGGGCTGATGGGCAGAAAGCGTCAGTCCGTAGGAATTGTAGATCAGGGTATATCCGGCGATCCCGGTAACCTTACGGTAGGCCTTGGAAAAACCTCCATCGATCACGATAACCTTTCCATTGCACTTTACAGGGCTTTCTCCTTCACTTTGGTGCACCGGCACATGTCCGTTTATAATGTGGCCTTCCTCCGGATCCAGCCCGAATTCTTCCAGCATGGAATTCACCACCTCTTCCTTCTCCAGAAGACGGTAATACGCATTTTTCTTCTCCTTATGGGTGGCCTTGTCCCCAATGAAATACCGTTCAAAGGTGCTCATCTTATCCTTGCCGAACAAAGGAGAATTGGGGCCCGCCCAGATATACCAGAGGATATCCCGGCCTCTTTCCCGTTCGATCTTGTTCATAGAATAAAAGGCTCTTCTCACATAGGCTTCCAGCACATCGTACAGTTCCTTGCCCTTATAAGTTTTTCCGTAAATGCGCACCTCTTTAAAGCTGCCGTCCTCATTTAAGGGGATGCTGCCGTGGAAAAGCAGATTGCCGTTATAAACCTTATAAAGCCCTCCCTTGTCCAGCAGCAGACGGATATGGTTCTGCAGCTTTTCGCAGTGGCGGAAAGCGGAGGAAAGCCGGTCCATGACTTCCTCTTCTTCTGCTGTCAGTTCATAGGGTTCCTCCCAGTTTATCGTTGGAAGATAGGTATCCAGCAGAGGACATTCCTTTCCATCCGGAAGGGTGATGGTTCCCTTTTGGGGATCGATCCGATGCAGCAGGCAGCGGTCCTCCATCTGGAATTCCGGATTCCGTTTCAAAAGCTGCCCTTCCAGTTTGAACTGGATCACCGTAATGGCTTTGTGCATCTTTTTGCCCAGTTCTTCTTCCAGTACATTATAATTGGCCGCATTTTTCATTTCAAAGATCGTGCAGGGATCCTCTTTATATGTTTCCATGGAAAAGGTTGCCAGAGGCATCATATTGATCCCGTAGCCGTCCTCTAAGATATCCAGATTTCCGTAGCGCAGGCTGTTGCGGATCACTGTGGCGATACACGCCCTGTGTCCTGCGGCGGCTCCCATCCATACCACGTCGTGATTGCCCCATTGGATATCCAGAGAATGATATTCCATCAGTCTGTCCATGATAAAATGGGGGCCGGGGCCCCGGTCATAAATGTCTCCAAGGATATGTAAATGATCTACTACCAGTCTCTGGATCAGTTCCGCCAGGGCTATGATAAAATTTTCTGCCCTTCCGATCTCTATAATGGTGTCCACGATGGAATCATAATACGCTTCCTTATCCAGCACCTCCGCCTTTTCTGTGATCAGTTCCTCGATCACATACGCATAGTCTGCAGGCAGGGCTTTGCGCACTTTTGACCGGGTATATTTGGAAGCGGTGGTCTTGCACACCTCGATCAGACGGTACAAGGTGATCTTATACCAGTTTTCCATGTCCTCCTCTGTCCGTCTGACGATCTCCATCTTTTCCTTGGGATAATAGATCAGCGTTGCCAGAGCGCGCTTGTCGCTGTTGCTTAGTGTGTGGCCAAACACATCGTCGATCTTTTTTCTCACTGCCCCGGAACCATTGCGCAGTACATGGGAAAAGGCCTCATATTCCCCATGAAGGTCTGACATAAAATGTTCGGTACCTTTCGGCAGATTTAAGATCGACTGGAGATTGATGATTTCCGTGGAGGCTTTTCCAATGGTAGGATACAGTTCTCCCAGGCGCATTAAATAGCGCAGTTCTTCTTTTTTCATATGACACCTCTTCCTTTATTATTATCAGCCGGTAAAGTCAAACAGAGACATCTGATTGGAGTTGGGGATGTCTCCAAAAAGCTTCAGGTCATCCATCAGGTCAATGACGGTTTTGCTGACCTTAGTGCGCATCCGGAAGTCATCCTTGGACAAGAATTTCCCTTCTTTTGCTGCTTCCACCACTGCGTCAGCAGCCTTGTCTCCCAGACCGTCTATGGTATCCAGGGCAGGCATAAGCTTATCTCCTATGATCTGAAATCTGTGTGCCTTGGCCTGATACAGATCAATGGGAACAAAATCAAAACCTCTGGCATACATTTCCTGGACAATACGCATATCTTTTAAGGTATCCTGCTCCTTCTTAGATGCGGCATCTCCTTTTTTTCGGATTTCCGCCATATGATATTCCAGGCGCTCCCGTCCCATGCACATCAGTTCATAAGAAAAAGACGTGGCACGGATACTGAAAAATGCAGCATAGTAAGCCAGCGGCTTAAACACCTTATACCAGGCGATGCGGTAAGCCATCATAACATATGCCGCCGCATGGGCCTTAGGGAACATATATTTGATCAGCTTGCAGGACCAGATATACCAGTCCGGCACATCATGGGCCTTCATTTCCTCGATCCACTCATCCCGCAGCCCTTTTCCCTTACGCACGCTTTCCATGATCGTAAAGGCCAGGCCGCTTTCCACTCCTTTTCCGATCAGATAGATCATGATGTCGTCACGGGTACAGATGGCTGTGGAAATAGTGGCTTTTCCCTCCTGGATCAGCACCTGGGCATTTCCAAGCCATACATCCGTTCCATGGGAAAGTCCGGCGATCCGCACCAGATCGGAAAAATATTTCGGCTTTGTATCAATAAGCATCTGCATGGCAAAATCCGTTCCAAACTCCGGGATCCCCAGGCATCCCAGCTTACAGCCGCCGATATCCTCGGGGCTTATTTTCAGGGCCTTTGTCCCGGCAAATAGGGACATGACCGCTTTATCATCCAAGGGGACCGTTTTGGCGCTGATCCCTGTAAGATCCTCCAGCATACGGATCATGGTGGGATCATCGTGTCCCAGTATATCCAGCTTTAAAAGATTTCCATCGATGGAATGGTAATCAAAATGTGTGGTAATGATATCGCTGTTCACATCATTGGCCGGATGCTGTACCGGCGTAAATTTCTCGATCTCTTCTCCTTTGGGAAGGACAATGATCCCTCCTGGATGCTGTCCGGTGGTCCTGCGGATCCCGGTGCAGCCCTGTACGATGCGGTTGATCTCGCAATACCGCTTGTGCTGTCCTCTTTCCTCAAAATAATTTTTCACATAGCCAAATGCGGTCTTTTCCGCCAGGGTACCGATGGTCCCGGCCTTAAAAGTCTGGCCCTTCCCAAAGATCACTTCTGTATAACGGTGGGCCTGGCCCTGGTATTCCCCGGAGAAATTCAGGTCGATATCCGGTTCCTTATCTCCTTTAAAGCCTAAAAAAGTTTCAAAGGGAATATCAAAGCCTTCTTTTTTCATCTTATGTCCGCATTGGGGGCAGACTTTATCCGGCATATCGCAGCCTGCCATGCCGGCATATTTTTTTACCTCCGGAGAATCAAAATCGCTGTATTTACACTCCGGACAGATATAGTGGGGCGGAAGCGGGTTTACCTCTGTGATCCCGGCCATGGTGGCTGCCAGAGAAGATCCCACCGATCCTCTGGACCCTACCAGATAGCCGTCCTCGTTGGACTTCCACACCAGCTTCTGAGCAATGATGTACATAACGGCATAGCCGTTGGAAATAATGGAGTTCAGTTCTTTATTTAAGCGTTCCTCTACGATCTTGGGCAGCGTCTCTCCATATATCTCATGGGCCTTATCAAAACAAATATCCTTTAAATTCTGGTCGGAATTTTCGATCACCGGCGGGAACTTATCCGGATGGATCGGAGAAATCTTTTCGATCATATCTGCGATCTTGTTGGTGTTGGTAATGACCACTTCCTCCGCCTTTTCGCTTCCCAGATAGGAAAATTCCTCCAGCATTTCTTCTGTGGTGCGAAGGTAAAGAGGCGCCTGGTCGTCCGCATCGGAAAAGCCGCTTCCGGCCATGATGATCCTTCTGTAGATCTCATCCTCCGGATCCATAAAATGTACGTCACAGGTAGCCACCACAGGCTTTTGGAACTGTTCGCCCAGCTTAACGATCTTCCGGTTCAGTTCCTTTAAGTCTTCCATAGAGTGGACCATGTCATTTTTTTCATCGGCGATCATAAACTTGTTGTTCCCCAAAGGCTGGATCTCCAGATAATCATAAAAGGATACCAGCCTGGCGATCTCCTGCTCCGGCGCGTTCCGAAGGAGCGCCTGGTAGAGCTCCCCCGCCTCGCAGGCACTTCCGATGATCAGACCGTCTCTGTGCTCTAAAAACACGCTTTTGGGCACACGGGGACGGCGGTGATAATACTTCAGATGGGATTTGCTTACCAGCTTATAAAGGTTCACCCGTCCGGTCTCATTTCTGGCAAGAATAATGGCGTGATAGGTGGGCAGCTTTTTCACCGTATCGGGAGACACGGCTCCCTGCCGGTTCAGCTCATCTACATCATAAATGTCCCGGTCGGCAAGCATCTTCACAAATTTTACAAAAATATCGGCTGTACAGGCGGCATCATCCACGGCTCTGTGATGGTTTTGCAGGGGCACACCCACGGCCTTGGCCACCGTATCCAGCTTGAACCGGTTAAGGGCAGGCAGAAGGAACCGGGCCATTCCTACCGTATCTACATAGGTAAACACATCCGAAAGCCCCTGCTGTCTGCAGTTTTCCATGATAAAGCTCATATCGAAATCCGCGTTATGGGCCACCATGACCGCTCCCTGGCAAAAAGCCAGAAAATCCGGCAGAACCTCCTGGATCGTGGGTGCTTCCATCACCATACTGTCATTGATGCCGGTAAGCTGCTCGATCCGGAAAGGGATCGGCACCTGGGGATTGACAAATGTGGAAAAACGGTCTGTGATCTCTCCCTTTTCTACCCGTACTGCGCCGATCTCAATGATCTTGCAGGTCAAAGGTGAAAAACCCGTTGTCTCAATATCAAACACCACAAACTCCCCGTCCATGGTCTGGCCTTTTCCGTTCGTGACCATTCCTTTCAAGTCATCCACCAGATAGGCCTCCATGCCGTACAGCACCTTGAAGTCGGAATCCTTGGGCACGCAGCCGCCCCAGGCATCAAAACAGTGATTTGCCTCAGGGAAAGACTGCACCACACCGTGGTCGGTGATAGCAATGGCTTTATGCCCCCATTCATAGGCGCGCTTGACCAGAGCCTTTGCATCTGTCACCCCGTCCATATCGCTCATCTTAGTATGGCAGTGAAGTTCCACTCTTTTCTGGGGGCTGGTATCTGTCCGGGAATTGGTAAAGTCCGCGATCTTCTTGATCCCGGTTACAGAACCGATGGTAAGCTCGCTGTCAAACCGATCAATGGTGGTTACTCCCCGCAGTTTGAGAAAAGCGCCTTTTTTTACCCCTTCTGTCACTTCCGGCACCTGTTCGTTGCGCAGGAACATCTTGACCACGATAGAATCGGTAAAATCTGTGACCGGAAAAATCAGGATGGTCTTTTCGTTTCGGATTTCCCTGGTTTCTACATCCATGACCCGGCCGCGGATGATCACCTCTCCCATTTCTCCGGTGATCGCCTCTAGAGGGATGGCCTCTCCATCGAAATCTCTTCCGTAAAGCACATCCGGATTGGTATCTTTGCGGAAGCTGGAGTATCCTCCCCTCTGGCCGGATTTTTCCGTCTGATTTCTATCTATGCTCTGTTTCTTCTGGTTTTCATTCTTTTCTGTATTTTTCTTCTTATTTGTTCCCTTTTCCTGCGCTTCTCCGGCAGTTTCCGCTCCTTTGCTTTTGGCGTTTTTCACCACATTTGCCACTTCCTGCCGGATCTGGAGTTCTGCATTCTTCCGGTATTTGCTTTCTGCCCTTTCTTCATAATCCAGATCTATTTTCAGATCCATCCCGCAGCGCTCACAGAACACCTTATGAAAATATTCTACCAGGATCTCGC
>DXBU01000122.1 GCA_019116385.1 Candidatus Blautia faecigallinarum
CCTCAGGTGTTTTTGTGGTACTGATCCCATATACGGCGCCATTGGCATTGATCTTATTTCCTTCTCTGGCATAGTAGGTAACATATCCGTTTGTATCGGCCTGGCAGACCCGTTCTTCCCGGATCGCAAGGCCGGTATAGGTTTCGTTTCTGGATAAAGGGCCGGAAATAACCTGATAGGATTCAACTTTGTCCGAGGTTAAATACAAAACTGCACTAAACAGCATATATAAAAATAAAACAGCAAAAATAACCGTTCCGATATTTAACCCAACGATTTTTTTTGCCTTTGCGAAAAAACCAGGCGTTCTAATGGGTTTTTTTTGAGTTTTAGGCAAATATATGCCTCCTTTTTATAACCAATTTGGTTTATTGTAACATTTTCTCACGTCAAAAACAAGGCAAAATAAAAAGAAAACACCACCGTCCATTTTTCCTGTCCGGTGGTGCTTTGCCTGTTTTATTGGATATTGACCTTCTTCACGGTCCACTTACCGTAAACTTTGGTATTCCCCTCTCCCAGGGTATAGGCCCGTATCCCAAAGTAATAGGTGCCCTTGGGGATATTTTTCAAGCTGATCTTTTCATAAGGCCTGCCTGTAAGGGTCTTCATCCGTGCCGAGGGATTAAAGGTGGAACTTCCGAAGCTCTTTTTGGAAAGAACATATTCATATCGGTAGGCATTGGCTGCCTTGCTGTAGGAAAGATTCAAGGTTCCTTTACCGGTGCGGCAGTTTTGGATCTTAACCTTTCCGGGTGTGGTTCCCTGGATCTTCAGGGTATATATGTCTGACCAGGAACTGAAGATTTTCGTTCCATCTCCATCCCGCTTGAAGGAATGGACTGCTACATAGTATGTTCCCTTGGGAATATAGGAAAAGGTTACACGGCTGTTGGTGATGTTTTTCTTCACCTGAGCGTAGTCTTTGGTAGTCAGAAAGTCTTTTGAAGTCCCGATCACAAAATCATAGCCGTCTACATGGGCTGTATCTTCCTTTACATTGACTGCCGCCTGATTTCCGTTGGAAATCTTTACAGAAGAGATCACCGGTTTCGGAGGCTGTGTCTGGATGGGTTCAATGGCATCCGTTGTAGCTGTGCCGATCCCCTTGATGCAAATGTTGCAGTGATAATCCAAGTCCATCATATCAGACCAGTTTTCCCCGTCGTAGAGATAACTCTGTCCGTAATCTGCGGTATAAATACGGCTGCTGGAATTGGAGGATACCCTTTCGTGAGGGACATAGCCGTTTTGGTCATCGAACTTTACCTCCACCGCAAACTTTTCCCCTTGAGCTATGGGGATAGATTTTGCAAGGTCTATGGTAAAGTAGCCGGCATAGGACAAACTGCCTGTCTGTTTATATACCAGCACACCTGTATCCGGAGAAGTATCCACATTTCTGTAAACGGAAATCTCATAAGAAAGAGGAAACGCAGCTGCGTAAAAGCTTACCTGATCAAGATACTGATTTACCGGAGAAGTAAAAACATTTGCACCGGAAATCCGAAGGTCACTGCTGGGATTTTTCGGTTTGATCACCGAAGCATATCCGGTTCCGTCATACTGGCTGATCACCACATCCTGGGCCTGGCCCAGCGGTTCATCCTCCATTTCATAGAAGGAAGGCTGCTTCAAAGAGCGGTCGTAATAGGAGATCCAGAATAATCCGTTTTCTCCCCTGCCGCTTCCCCAGCTGTTCTGCATAAGGAAGGCACCCGGTTTATCTGCAGCGGTCTCTTTGTTATCATCCCACCCGATCAGGGTTACAGAATGATCCGGGGTGACCGGATCCGGATTGTAAATACTATTGGTGGCGGAATCATAAGGATCCGGTGTTCCGTTTGCTTTCACACCTACTTCCACGCCGCCGAAATTCTTGATAAAATACTTGATGATCTTTATCTTTTCCGGACGAAATTCTACCGGACCGTTCAGCAGAGGCTGATAATTGACCTCTGGCAGCCAATAACAGTTTTTCAGCCGGGCTTTTGAAACATTCTTATCGATCAGATTGTCCAAAATACTGGATGTGCTTCCCTCTCCGTCGATCACATCCGCGTCAAACAAAAGAGACAGCGGATAATCGCTGCTTTCTGCCACACCATAACCCCGGGCAAGGGTAGCGGTACTGTAAAAATGGTTTCCGCTTCCCTGGGTCCAGCGTGTGACCGTACCGCTGGTGGTGATGGGAACAAAAGTTTCTTCCCTGGTACCGTCCAGCGTGTTGGAATTTTTTCCGTGGAACGTGCTGTATACAAGATGCGTCTCTGAAAGATCTACGCCGGCACCTGCAAGTCCGCGCTTCATCATACCGGTTTCAATGGATTCCAAAGTGCTGAATGCCCAGCATACATTTAAATTCCCCTGATTTTTAACTCCAGTGGAGATTCCCTCATCGCTGAGCCGATAAGAAGATACTGCATAAAACATGGATGAGTTATCTGTATCTTCAGACTGGTCGGAAAACAAAGAAACATCGTCATCCGCCGAAGTGTCATCTGAAAATACTTGGACATTTTGACCAGGATCTGTCTGCCCTGCCCCGCCATCGTCAAAGATATCTGCATCTCCTGGGCTGCCGCCGTCTGAAAAGGCGTCTGTACCGGCCTGCGCGTTGGGCATTTCTTGAACATTTCCGTCTGAAATTAACGTTTCATCAGAAACTTGGGAAGAATCATTTTCTTGTCCGGATTCTTCGATGTCGAACATAGCTGCCGGATCGTAAGAAGGCAGATAGCCGCTCTCGGAAGGAGCGCCCTCAACCAGTTCATACAACTCATAGACCGTACCTGCCGACACAGAAGAAACAGAAGCCAGAGACACGAAAAATGTCACAGACAGACATGTCAGGCATTTGCTTAAAAATTTGAATCTCATATCTAATCACCTTTTTATTTTGTGTTAGATGGGGTCAAGTTTATTATAAGTGTACCACCAACAATTTGCAAGGGAAAAAATAAGCGAACATATTTTCCGAATATGTGTTTACTTTTCCGGAACAGATATGGTATGATAAACAAAAATATTTATTTGGGAGGTAATTATATGGCGTACGGAAAAATCAGCCCCAAGCAGCAGGAAATCCTGGATTATATTAAAAATGAAATATTAAATAGAGGATTCCCCCCGGCTGTAAGAGAAATCTGCGAGGCAGTACACTTAAAGTCCACCTCTTCCGTCCATTCTCATCTGGAAGCCCTGGAAAAAAACGGCTACATCCGAAGAGATGCCACCAAACCCCGAGCCATAGAAATCATTGACGACAACTTTAACCTGGTACGCAAAGAAGTGGTAAATGTTCCCGTCATTGGCACCGTCGCTGCCGGACAGCCGATCCTTGCGGTAGAAAATATTGAAACTTATTTTCCCATTCCTTCAGAATATATGCCCAATGAACAGTCCTTTATGCTGAAAGTCCGCGGCGAAAGCATGATCAATGCCGGGATTTACGATGGTGACATGGTTTTAGTCAGAAAACAGAATACAGCCCAGAACGGAGATATTATCGTAGCCCTTCTAGATGACTCCGCAACTGTCAAAACCTTTTATAAAGAAAAAGACTGCTGCCGCCTGCAGCCGGAAAACGACACGATGGATCCCATTATT
>DXBU01000123.1 GCA_019116385.1 Candidatus Blautia faecigallinarum
CTCATGCAGCCATTTTTCTGACATATTTACCATATTCCCGATTTCATTCGCCTGTATGCTGTATTCCTTCTGGATCCAACTATTACTGATTTTATGATACATCCAGACAGAGACAATACAAGTTGGTAAAAGCATGAAAAAAAATATAATGAAAATAAATTTTTTCTTAATAGAAAATGATTTTAGATGCATTCGTTTTTCCTAAAAGGTGATGTTTCGATGAAAATTGTACATTGCTCATGGAAGCAGGCTTACACCATAATAACGTTGATACCACTGAGCAAATTTACGCAGCCCTTCCCGCAGACGGATCCGGGGTGTAAAACCAAAATCCCGTTCCAGTCCCCTGCTGTCTGCATAGGTTACCGGAACATCTCCTGGCTGCATAGGGACCAGCTGCCAATGGGCCTGGAGGTCAAAATCCTTTGGGAGCACTCCGGCTCGTATCAGTTCTTCGGACAGGATCGTCACAAAATCCATAAGACTCTCCGGCTGTCCGCCGCCGATGTTGTATACCGCGTAAGGCGGTACCGGAAGTCCGTCTTCTCCCACAGAACGCCTGGGCGCACCCTGGATGACGCGATAGACTCCCTCCACAATATCATCAATATAGGTAAAATCTCTTTTGCAGTTTCCATAATTGAAGATCTGGATGGTTTCACCCTTAAGGAGCTTATCAGCAAATCCAAAGTAAGCCATGTCTGGCCGGCCAGCCGGTCCATAAACAGTAAAAAAGCGCAGCCCGGTACAGGGGATATTATAAAGTTTGGCATAAGCATGGGCCATCAGTTCATTGCTTTTTTTGGTTGCCGCATAGAGGGAAACCGGATTGTCTACCGGATCTTCTGTGCTGAAAGGAACTTTTTTATTTCCTCCGTAAACAGAAGAACTGGACGCATAGACAAAATGTTCTACGCCTTTTCTGCCCTCGTCATAAGAATGCCGGCAGGCTTCCAGAATATTATAAAAACCGACCAGATTGGAAGTGATATACGCGTCCGGATCGGAGATGCTGCAGCGGACGCCTGCCTGTGCTGCAAGATGGACCACAATATCCGGGTGATAAGTTTGAAAGATCTCCTCTATCAAAGCTTTATTGGAGAGGTCTCCCTTGATAAATGTGTGTTCTGCCCCGGAGCGCTTTGACGCCTCTTCGATCAGCGAAAGGCGGTACGCTTTCAGGGCAGGGTCATAGTAAGCATTCATATTATCAAAGGAGAGGACTTTACCCGAAGGCATCTCCCCCAGCAGGCGCAGCACCAGATTGGCTCCGATAAAACCAGGTGAACCAGTTACAAGAATCGTTTTGCCGGCTGTATCTATATATTCTTTTGCTACCCTCATAGAATTTCCTTTCAAACAGAAATGGATCAAGAATTCCCGGAATTAATGTTCATCAGCAGCGTATTCATCTGCTGATACAAAACTTCTTTACTCTCTGCTCCCATTACAATAGAAACAAAGGGCTGGCCGTAGGCATTCTGGCAAAGGAGAGCCAGACAGTTTCCCGCAGTGCTGGTGGTACCGGTCTTTCCTCCCAAAATAGTAACATCCTTAGGGGGCACGGATTCTCCGGTAAGATATTGATCCGTTGCTTCCAGTTCCGTAGCCACAGCGGTGCCGTCTGCCCGAGTATATTCCAGCGTATAGGAAGAAAGCTCTGTGATCTCTGTAAATGCGGGATAATTCAGGGTTTCTTTCAGCATCAGGTAAATATCATAAGGCGTGGTATAATGATTCTCATCCTGCAGTCCGTGGGGATTGGTAAAATGGGTCCCTGTACAGCCAAGCTTGGCCGCATAGCGGTTCATCATTTCTACAAAAGCTTCGGTAGATCCTCCTATATGCTCTGCAATGGCAGAAGCCGCGTCATTTCCAGAATATACCAAGAGGCCATGGAGCAGCTGATCCATCGATACCTGATCCCCTTCCATGAAACCGCACACCTGGGAACCTTCCTCCAGGGTGATATTTTCTTCCGTTATCGTGACTAGTTCATCGGAATTTCCGTACTGCAGTGCAAGAAGGGCGGTTATGATCTTTGTGATGCTGGCCGGATATACCCGATCAAAGGCACCCTTGGAATACATCACCTGATTTTCGTTCAGATTGATCAAAAGACCTTCCTGGTCCTCTTCCAAAGAAATATTATTTAGCGGGACATCTCCTTCAACTACACATAGGTTCTGGGCAAAGGGCTGTGCTTTCCTTCCTTCTACAGCCGCAAGGGCGCTTTGAAATTCTCTGGACGCGCTGTATGCCTGCACCGGCCTGGCAAAGAGTCCTCCCTTTACGATAAAAATAGCCAGACAGCCTGCTGCCGCCAAAAACACCAGGACCAGGAGCAGGATAATGGTCTTTTTTATCCTTTGTCTTCTTCTCCGCCTTAATCGCGCAGCACGGATCCTGCGGGCCTCTGCGGCCGTCCTGTTCCCGGCAGGCCTGGATACGTTCCTATGTGGAGATGCGTTTCTCATAAGTATTCCTCTTTCTTATAAATCTCAAAAATTTTATTTTTATGTTCTTCTTCTTTCTGCAGTTCTTTGTTGTAAGCGCTGTTCTGCAGCCCTACATTAAGGACCATTCCCATCCCGATAAAAAGGCTGACCAGGGACGTGAGCCCGTAGCTGACAAAAGGCAGGGGTGTTCCCGTGTTAGGTGCGATCCCTGTTGCCACACAGATATTGATAAAGCTTTGCAGGGCAACGATACTGCCCATGCCGCAACAGATGATCTTCCCGGCCATATCCTTGGCGTGAAGGCTCATCCGGATACATTCTATGGAAATACATAAAAGCAGCAAAATGATCGCTCCGCAGCCAAGAAAACCATACTCCTCTCCCGCAACCGCAAAAATGAAGTCCGTCTGATTTTCCGCCACAAAATTTCCGTCATTTACGGAAGCGGTACTTTCATCTCCGCTCAGGCGCTTGCCGATCAGTTCTCCCGAGGCGATCGCAGTTTTCGAGTTATTTTGCTGTTCGATATCATCGCTGTATTCCTCGTTTTCCGGATACAAGAATGACATGATACGGTTTCTTTGGTAATCCGGGATCAGCTTCTGGTCCGGCTGGACAACAATAGAAAGAAAGATCACCAGCAGAGGCACGGCGATCAGGATCGCGCCTCCGATGATCTTGTAGCTGAGCCCTGCTATATAGAGAAGGATACAAAAGATCACCGTGATCGTGATCGTATTTTTCATATCCGGCTGGGCATAGATCAAAGCCAAAGGTATGATCAGCAGAACAGCCGATTTTACAAGTGTCCGAAAAGTATTTAGATCCTCCTCGTGATCCATAAAAAATTTTGCAAAGAACAGGATGATAATGATCTTTGACAGCTCCGTTGGCTGGAACTGGATAAATCCCAGGTTCAGCCATCTTGCGGCGCCGTTGGCAGTGGAGCCGAAAAGGCGCACCGCAAGCAAAAGCACAAGGTTGACCCCATACATGATCCATTGAAAATTCAGGATCCATGAATAATCAAAAAGGGATAAGACCAGCATCATGATCGCACCCAGGACGACTCCCATGATCTGCCGGCTCTGCAGATCCGACCTGGCGGTTCCCACCAGGAGAACCCCTATCGCGCTGATCGCCAGCAGAAAAACAATAAGTCTGAAATTGTAAAACCGGAGTTTATATTGTTTGAGCATATTTCCTCATTCCTTTTTCTTAAGTACAGGTATGTCTGCATGGAGGACCGGCGGCTCCTGGGACATGTTAATGGTTACCTGATCTTCTTTGATCATGATATATTTTTTTACAGTATGTATCAGATCATTTTGAAGCATTTTCATCATTTGTGGAGAGCATTCGATCCGTTCCGAGGTCAGAAGCAGCTTCATCCTCTCACGGGCATAGCCTGCGGAACGCGTTTTGTTTCGAAGCAAAGACTTCATAGCCTATACCCTCCTTACAAAATTTCCATTATTTCCTGAACATTTTTCCGATCCGTCCCAGTACGCCCTTTCTCTGGCGGATATCCTGGAAGGGAACCTCTTCTCCTATGAGACGCCGGCAGATATTGCGGTATTCCTCTTCTGCCTGGGAATTTTTTCCAGACATAGGTTCCCCCTGGTTGGTGGCCACTACGATCTGTTCATCATCCAGGATCGTACCGATCAGATCAACTGCGAGGATCTCAACTACGTCTTCCACAGACATCATATCTCCCCTGGCGATCATATCCGGCCGGAGGCGATTGATGATCAGATGGATATCCCGGATCTCATTGGCCTCCAAAAGGCCGATGATACGGTCTGCATCCCGGATCGCGGAAACCTCAGGAGTCGTCACAACAAGTGCCTTATCAGCCCCGGCGATGGCGTTCTTGAAGCCCTGTTCGATACCGGCAGGACAATCCAGAAGCACATAGTCAAATTCTTCTCTTAAGTCCTCTGTAAGCTTGATCATCTGTTCCGGAGAGACGGCGGTTTTGTCCTTCGTCTGTGCCGAAGGCAGAAGAAAAAGCTCGGGATGGCGCTTGTCACGGATCAGCGCCTGACGCAGACGGCAGCTTCCGTCAATGACATCCACAAGATTGTACACGATCCTGTTTTCCAGTCCCAGCACCACGTCCAGATTCCTAAGGCCGATGTCTGTATCCACAACGACCACCTTTTTGCCCAGCATGGCAAGACCAGTGCCGATGTTGGCTGCTGTGGTGGTCTTCCCCACGCCGCCTTTTCCGGATGTAATGACGATGACTTCACTCATGATATCTGTTCCTCCTAAAAATATGTTCCAAAGCTCTGGTATTCTCTGTTGTGCATTTTAGTCGTTTGAGGTATTACTTACATCTGTGGAAGCAACGCCGGTCAAGATCGACTCTTCATCCGCTAATTCAAACATGTATTTAAAAATATCATTTGCTGCCAGACAAGCATTTCCGGAAGAAAATCCATTTTCAATACGAATGGCAATGGCATACTCCGGTTCCGTAGACGGTGCATAGCCGATAAACAGACCGTGGTTAGGCTGGGTAACCTCAAGTTCTGCCGTACCGGTTTTTCCGGCCACATCGATCCCAAGGCCGTTAAACTGGGCATGGGTCTGTACAACCCGGCGCATTCCGTTATGGATATCTTCCCAGACATTTTCCGGTACATCGATCACAGAATCAACTTCCGGCTCAAAATCCTCTACCACTTCTCCCGATGGATCCGTTATCTGATCCAGAAGCGTAAGTTCATACACCGTACCGGAATTTGCCAAAACTGCCGCATAGCGGGCCAGCTGGCTGGTGGTAAAGGAATTGGTTCCCTGGCCGATATAAGAAGGAACAGCCATGGAATCAGAAACATGGGGGGCAGCCTCAGTCATTTCGATTCCGGTATTTCGGTCAAGGCCAATAAGGGAGGCATATTTCTGCAGGACATTAAGGCTTTTGGATTCGGAAAAATCGTCCTCCTCGTCGCCGGTGCGCCCCAGCATAAAGCCAACCATGTTAAAATAATAGTTACAGGACTGCTCAATAGCCGTACGGATCTCAAGGCTGCCATGTCCATAGGTATTCCAGCAGTTAATGGGCGGTTCCACTAGATCGAAGGAGCCGGTACAGGCAATATAGGTGCTGTCGTCAATAACTCCCTCCAGCATGCCTGCGATGGCAGAAAGCGGCTTGAATGTGGAACCTGGTGCAGTGGTCTGCTGGGTAGCCTTATTAAAGAAGGGACTGGACTGATCCAGTGCCAGCTTGGCATAATAGTCCGTATCCATATCGTTGGTAAGCCGGTTATTGTCGTAGCCGGGATAGGATACACAGGCAAGGGTAGCTCCCGTATTTGCATCTACTACAACTGCGGAAGCGGAACAGGGCGTTAGGGCGAGCTGAGCCGGTTCGATCTCCAGGGTGGAGATCTTGTGGATCATGAAATCATATCCGGTCAGACTGCCGGAGGCCAGAGACTCATATACCCCGTCATCTTTAGATAAGATTCCCTGTTCGTACAAGGCAAGACAAAGTTCCTGCCCGGATATCCGGTCCTCCAAGAGCATGTACTTATACAAAAGCTTGGAAAAACTGGTGTCTGTCTTCAGGTAGTCGGTTATGTAAGCGGTAAGGGCCTGGTAAACCTCGCCGGAATCCAGATACTCTCCCTCAGGAGAAATCTTGGAAATATCGATCCAGTTCTGTCCTGCCGCATAAGTGAGATATTCCTTAAGGCTGATACTTTGATCCTCGGCCCATGCCTGATAAGTAGGATCAGAGGTATCCACAGAATCCCTTCGGATGATCCCTAACATATCCCGCAGAAGATCGTTGCAGATATAATCCAGGTATTCCTGCATCTGCTCGTTTTCGTCCTGAAAGGCAGGGGGATTGTCTCCTGTCAGCCTATTGGATATTGTATCAAAAACTTCCTGCTGCTTTTGTTGAAACTTGGCATATAAATTTTTTTCTATTTCCGAAGCGTCCGCATCGTTAAAAGCGTTGATATCCAGGACACTGTTGGACACCAGGGCATTATAGACATCATAGATCGGGATATACAGCTGGCTGGCATCGGTAACAGATTCATAATCAAAGGTCTTGGAATTGGTGATCCTGGAGATCAGGATACCGGCTACCCGCTGTTTTAAGATCTGGTAGATCGCACTCTGCCAATCTGAATCTATGGTAAGGTGCACGTCATTTCCCGCCACCGGAGCCATTCTGGTATCCTCATCGATCTTCAGTACCTTGCCCAGATTATCTACGGATACGGTTTCCTGACCGTCTGTTCCCTGAAGGGTCAGCTCCATGTACTGTTCTATACCGGCTTTTCCCACAATGGCATCGTTGGAATAGTTTGGATTTTCTTCCCGGAGCCGTTCCAGCTCTTCTGCGGAAGCCTGACCGATATATCCCAGGATCGGACCCATGCTTTCATCGTCAATGTACCGTCGGATAGAATCCTCAACTACTTCGATCCCCTGCAGCTGGCTCTTGTTTTCTGCAATAGCCGCCACAGACTTTTCGCTGACATTTGTGGCAATGGTGACCGGTACATATTTCATAAAGCTGTTGTTGTTCAGCTTATAACGGATAATAGATATATCCAAAACCTCCTGGGGAGAAAGGGTCTCCGGCATTCCATGGGCAGCAAGTTCCTCTTTGGTATAGGCATTCTCTCCATAAAGCACAATGGAAAAACCGCTGCTGCCGCTTAGATGTTCTATCATTTCCTGGGCAGTGGCATTGGCCTCTTCTTCTGTAAGATCATCGATCAGGGCATGCCCGTAAATATCCGCCCGGAAACGGCTTAGGGTAAACCCTTCTCCCACATCAAAGACATATTGGCCGTTCTCATCTACCACTATGTGAAAATCGTGAGTCAGGGAGTCCCCGTTTTCCTCCAGGATCTTCAATACTTTATAGGCAATGCCGTTAAGGGTGAGATTTCTTTCTTTGGTGGTTGCATAGGTTCCGTTGTCTTCAAAGGTAACCGAATAGGACAAAATATTATAGGCGAGAAGTTCTCCGTTCCGGTCAAAAATATTTCCTCTTGTGCTTTTGAGAACACGGGTTTTTGTTGTCCTGGTCTGGAAATTACTGATATAATCCTGTCCCTGGATGATTTGAAGGTCAAACAGCTCACGAATGAGGATAAAGGCCATCAGGATAAAGGCCAGGATCAGGACGGTGGTCCTCTTCAGCTGGATCTTTTTCAATACTTTTTTTATTTTAGTACCCAAATCGACTCACTTTCTTTCCTGGTTATGCTCATAAAACGATAGTTGATATAGTAAAAT
>DXBU01000124.1 GCA_019116385.1 Candidatus Blautia faecigallinarum
ACTCAGTATGGATCTTACCAAAGTCCTGACCGTTAAGTGTTACGGAAGCGATCCGGAGTTTAATAAAACCATTGCCAAGTTTGCGGTGTCATAAGAAAGCATATTTTTACAAGGTGTGTTCCTCTGGGTACACACCTTTTTAAAATATAAGGAAAAGGACGGGAAAGCAGATGGACAAGCCGGTCATACGGATTTCCGTGAGGAATCTGGTAGAATTTATATTAAGAAGCGGCGATCTAGATAGTACAAGAGGCGGTATGGATCGGGAGGCAATGCAGAAGGGAAGCCGGATCCACAGAAAACTGCAGAAACAAAGGGGCTCCGGATACCAGGCGGAGGTGTCTTTAAAAAGAGAGACCGAGTACGAGGATCTGTTCATCCTTGTAGAGGGAAGAGCAGACGGGATCCAGAAAGAAAAAGATCAGGCTGTCATTGAGGAGATCAAGGGAACTTATGGAAATCTTTCCTCCATGGAAGGACCCGTCCCGGTCCATTTGTCCCAGGCTATGTGCTACGCCTTTATCTATGGAGAACAAGAAGGCTTCACGGAACTTACCGTGGAGATGACCTATGTGAATCTGGATACAGAGGAGATCCGCCGTTTTTGCCAGAGGTATTCCCTTGCAGAGCTTTCCATCTGGTACCAGAAGCTTTTGGACGAATATCATAAATGGGTATCTTATGCCGGCCAGTGGAAAAAGAAAAGAAATGCATCTATGGAACACCTGGATTTTCCTTTTGCCTACCGAGAAGGACAGAAAAAAATGGTATCCAGTGTATACCACACCCTGTCCGAAAAAAAACAGATTTTTATCCAGGCCCCTACCGGAGTGGGAAAGACCATGTCCACGATTTTTCCTGCTGTGCGTGCGGTGGGAGAAGAAAAGGGAGATACGATCTTTTACCTGACTGCAAAGACCATCACCAGGACGGTTGCCGGGGAAGCCTTTGCGATCCTCAAGAAAAAAGGCCTGTTATTTAAGGTGATCACCCTTACAGCTAAGGAGAAACTGTGCATCCTGGATAAACCCCAATGCAGCCCCCAGACCTGTCCTTATGCCAAGGGACATTTTGACCGGGTCAATGATGCGGTGTATGATTTATGGATCCGTGAGCAGACTTACGATCGGGATACCATCTGCGCCCAGGCAGAAAAATGGCAGGTCTGTCCCTTTGAAATGAGCCTGGATCTGGCAGTGTGGACAGATGCGGTTATCTGTGACTATAATTATGTGTTCGACCCGAATGTGCATCTTAAACGCTTCTTCTCGGAGGGCCCTTCGGGAAACTATATATTCCTTATAGACGAGGCTCATAATCTGGTGGAAAGAGGAAGAGAGATGTACAGCGCCGCTTTATATAAAGATGAGGTGCAAAGGATCAAAAAATTGGCAAAACCCAAGTATACGCCTCTTTTTAGAAGTCTGGAAAAAGTGAACCGGCAGCTTCTTGCCCTGAAAAAACAGTGTGATGGGTATATGGTTCTGGAAAACCCAGGGATGCTTACTCTTAGCCTTCTTCAGGTGATGGGGGAGCTGGAAAAGCTTTTAGAGGACCCGGCACACAGAGAGCTTCCAGAGGAGCTTCTCGACTTTTATTTTTCAGTAAGAAATTTTTTGAATATCGCAGAGCTTGTAGATGAAAACTATGTGGTATACGCAGCGGATGATGAGGAGGCAGGATTTTTTTTGAAACTCTATTGTGTAAATCCGGCCCACAATCTGGAACAATATCTGGAAATGGGAAGAAGCGCGGTATTCTTTTCGGCAACCCTTCTGCCGCTTTCTTATTACAGAAGGCTTCTAAGTACCAAAACCGATGATTATGGGATTTATGTACCTTCTCCTTTTTCCAGAGAAAACCGCTGTATCCTTACCGGAACCGATGTGAGCAGCCGCTATAATCGAAGAGGCTATCCGGAATACCGAAAGATCGCGGAATATATCGCTCATATGGTATCCGGAAAAAAAGGAAATTATATGGCTTTTTTTCCCTCTTATAAGCTGATGGATGAAGTATATGAAATCTATGAGGCGGAGTTTTCCGTTCCCTGGGTGGAGAGTATCCGCCAGAGGGCTTCTATGCCGGAAATGGAACGGGAGCGCTTTTTGGAGGAATTCCGGGAACGGAAGGATTCCCTCTTGGGGTTTTGCGTTATGGGAGGGATTTTTTCCGAGGGGATCGATCTTAGCGGGGAGCGGCTGATCGGAGCGGCTATAATTGGGACCGGCCTGCCTCAGGTCAGCTATGAAAGAGAAATCCTGAAACAGTATTATGACGGGAAAGGGGAACAGGGCTTTGCTTATGCTTACCGTTATCCGGGAATGAATAAAGTCCTTCAGGCATCCGGCCGGGTGATCCGCACCAGGGAAGACGTAGGGGTGATCCTTCTTTTGGACGACCGGTTTGCCAGAGGAGAATATGCAGGACTGTTCCCGGCAGAGTGGGAGGACCGGAAAAATTGTTCTCTGAAAACGGTAAAATCTTTTCTGGAAAACTTCTGGCAGGGAAAAGGCTAAATGTGGCAATTCCAAAGAAAACTTTGCTGAAAATCTTGACAGAAGAAATATATCCTGTATACTGGACTTCGTTAAAAAGTCAAAGAAACGAGCTGATTGTGCAAAACACCATTAGGAGGTAGCAACATGTGCGGAATTGTTGGATATATAGGAGACAAACAGGCAGCGCCGATCTTGCTGGACGGGCTTTCCAAGCTGGAATACCGGGGATATGATTCTGCGGGTATCGCTGTGTTTGATGGCAGCAGGATCATCATGGAAAAGGTTATGGGACGCCTTAAGGTTCTGGATGAACTGACAGAGGGCGGAAAGACCATGCCGGGTATATCCGGCATCGGCCATACCAGGTGGGCGACACACGGCAGCCCTTCGGATACCAATGCCCATCCCCATTTTAACAAGGAACATTCCATTGTAGTAGTTCATAACGGGATCATTGAAAACTATTCTAAGCTGAAAAAGAAGCTGGAGAGAAAAGGCTATGAATTTGTATCAGAGACCGATACAGAAGTTCTTGTCCATCTTCTTACGGAATATTATGATGGAAACCCGGTGGCAGCCATTGAAAAAGTCATGCGCCGTGTAGAAGGCTCCTACGCCCTTGGGATCATGTTCAAAGATCATCCCCATCATATTTACGCGGCCCGCAAGGACAGCCCCCTTATCGTGGGGCAGAGCAGTATGGGAAATCTGATCGCTTCTGATGTGCCGGCTATCCTGAAGTACACAAGAAGCGTTTATTATATGGAGAATGAGGAAATCGTCTGCCTTTCCAAGGAAAATATCCGTTTTTATAATATAGACGGAGAAGCCCTTGTAAAAGAACCCGTGACCATCGACTGGGACATCGATGCCGCAGAAAAAGGCGGCTATGAGCATTTCATGCTGAAGGAGATCTACGAACAGCCGAAAGCAGTCCGAGATACGATCAGTCCCCGGTTAAAAAACGGGGAAGTGGTGATCGAGGAGCTGGGTATGACAGACGAGGAGATCAGACACACCCGTAAGATCATCATCATAGCCTGCGGTTCCGCCTACCATGCAGGCGTGACCGGAAAGTATATCCTGGAGGGAATGGCCCGGATCCCTGTGGAAGTGGATCTGGCAAGTGAATTCCGCTATCGGAATCCCATTTATGAGGAGGGAACACTGGCCATCATCATCAGCCAGTCCGGAGAGACGGCAGATTCGCTGGCTGCCCTTCGGGAGGCAAGAAACCACGGGGTACGGGTACTTGGCATTGTAAACGTAGTGGGAAGTTCCATCGCCAGAGAGGCAGACAATGTAATGTATACCTGGGCTGGCCCGGAGATTTCTGTGGCTACTACAAAGGCGTATAGTGCCCAGCTTGCCGCCTTGTACCTTCTTGCCATGAAATTTGCAAAAGTAAGAGAGACCATTACCCAGGAAGAGTTTGCAGAACTCCAAAAAGATCTGGAAAAGATCCCGGAGCAGATCGAACAGCTTTTGGGTATGAAAGAAAAGATCCAAAGATTTGCCAATCGTTATCTGGCTGCGGATCATATGTTCTTTATCGGCCGGGGGATCGACTATGCGATCTCTCTGGAGGGCTCTCTGAAACTAAAAGAAATTTCTTATATCCACTCGGAAGCCTATGCTGCAGGAGAATTAAAACACGGAACCATTTCTCTTGTGGAGGAGGGAACCCTGGTGGTAGCCCTGGCAACTCAGGAAAAGGTTTATTCCAAAACGATCAGCAATATCGTAGAGGTAAAGACCCGGGGTGCGTTTGTTATGGCAGTTACCAATGAGGGACACGAAGAAATCGAAAAGACAGCGGATTATGTGATCTATATCCCCAAAACCAATGCATACTTCGCCAATTCTTTGGCGATCATTCCCCTGCAGCTGTTTGCCTACTATGTATCTCTGGGCAGAGGCTTGGATGTGGATAAGCCCAGAAACCTGGCAAAATCGGTAACTGTGGAATAACTGTGAATTTTGTCAAAAAGAATTGCGCGGAAAGAAAAAAACAGGTATACTTTTTCTGGTTAGAAAGGAAAAAGTATATGTATGATATAAAATCGCAAATAAAAACGTTATTTTTGTGCTCTGCAGCCCTTTTGTCATGTCTGTCCTTTCCCGTATGTACAAAGGCAGGATCGGACAGTCTCCTGTCTGTGACAGAGGAAGCGCAGATCCGCCCCATCGGGGACGGGAGCGGCACATACCTTTTGAAAAGTGATAAATTTTACTGCCTTAATGCAGACGGATCCCGGGATACTTCTCCGGCGGTACATTATTTTGATCATCTTGTCATCGATGGTTCGGTATTTGACGGTTATTATTATCACGGAGATCAGGGAGAATTTATAGCCGCCGGACCTCATGTAGAAGAGCTCTCTCAGATATCGGTTCCGGATCAGGGAGAAGAAATGCCCTGGTCGGCAGAATTCGATGGCTATTATATGGTGGGCAATTTAGGAAAGCTCACCGCAGCCCCGCAGATCCGCTATATGGACCATCTGGACATGGGATCGGTCACCTTTGATGGATACTATTTTTTTGACGAATATGGAAAACTGGTGACAGAACCGGGCATTCATTGGGTTTCCATGACGTCCAACGGCAGGGAATTTGAAGGGGATTATTATTTTGGCGGTCCCAATGGGGCTTTGAGCCAGGAAGCGGGCACCACCCCGGAAGGTTTTTCGGTAGATGAAAACGGCCTGGTAGAGGACCTTGAGAATCTGAGCCTGAAAACGCTGAAGCCCCGGCTTTCGGAGCTCCTTTCCGGTTATGAGGGGGAATGGAGCGTATATGTGAAGGATCTGGAGACAGGGGAACAGCTGGTGTATAACGATACCCCTATGTATTCGGCCAGTTTGATCAAAACCTTTGTCCTGGCCCAGACCTATGCCAATATGGATACGGTCCTGGCCTGTGAAGGCAAGCGTATGAACCGGCCTGCAGACAGTGAAGAGGTGGCTGTGGAGGTCAATGACCTAATGTGGAATATGATCACCGTCAGCGACAACGAATCCACCAATGAGCTGGTGCGCCTCCAGACAGAATCTTATGACTTCCGGGAGGGAGCCCGGGCAGTTAACGAGTTTTTGGAAGAAGAGGGCTACAAGGAAACCACGGTACAGCATACGCTGCATCCTTCTCCGTCTGCTTCCGTGGGCCTTGGCGGAAGGAACATGACTACGGCAAAGGAATGCGGGAAGCTTCTGGAGAGCATTTACCGGGGAGACTGTGTAAGCCCCGAGGCTTCTCAGGCAATGCTGCATATGCTGCTGAACCAGGAGAATACCTGGAAAATCCCCGAAGGCCTCCAAAGCGGCATAAAGGTAGCCAACAAAACCGGAGAAACCGATGTGAGCCAGCACGACATTGCCATTGTTTACGGAGAAAAGACCAACTATATCCTGTGCGTGCTGTCTGAGGACTGCCCGGATGAAGATACGGCCATCGACCATATCCGGGAAATTTCCAGGCTTACTTATACGTATCTGAATTATTAAGGGTTTTAACCGGCATACAAAAAAATTGCTTGACCCTAATAATTTTTTGATATAGAATGAAAGAAAATACAGTACGCGCAAGAAGGGAGAGGTTTCCATGAAAGTAGTATACACAGAGAAAGCGCCTGCAGCTATCGGCCCATATTCTCAGGCGATCATCCTAAATGACATTTTATTTACTTCCGGCCAGATTCCTGTAGATCCTGCTACAGGGGAGATCGCAGGAGATACCATCCAGGCACAGGCGGAACAGGTGATGAAAAACCTGGACGCAGTCCTTACCGAGGCAGGAACAAGTTTTGCCAATGCAGTAAAGACCACTTGTTTCCTTGCAGACATGGGCGACTTCGCTGCGTTTAATGAAATTTACGGGAAGTATTTTGTAAACAAACCGGCACGCTCTTGTGTAGCGGTGAAGACCCTTCCCAAGAATGTGCTGTGTGAGGTAGAAGTGATCGCAGCCATTGAGAAGTGATGGGATATGGAAAAAAGGACGCCTTTCGGAAGAGATTCCGGAAGGCGTTTTTCTCTTATGGGGAGACCATTGCTTTTTCAGGGAAAATCATGTATAATAGCAAACTGTAGCAGTATAGCTGCACGTAAGGAAAGAGCCATACTGCCCAAGATCTAGATTATAGTTATGGTAAGTCAGGAGGAGATAAACTTATGCGAGTCGATACGGATGATTTTGCCCGACCTTGTAGTTGTGGGAAAGAGCACCACATTGATGTAAAAGAGATTCTGATAGAAGAAGGTGCGGTAGAAGAACTGGAGAGAGAGATGTCTGAAGGATATCTGAAAGAATATATCTCTCCGCTGCTCATCTGTGACACGAACACATTTCAAGCTGCGCAAGAGTTCATGGAAGAAATTTTTGACAGATGCCAGGTGCTGGTACTGGAAGCTGAGGGGCTTCACGCGGATAACTATGCGGTAGAGATCGTTGAAAACAACATGGAAGAAGACATCGATCTGATACTGGCTGTGGGTTCCGGTACCGTACATGATATCAGCCGCTACGTGGCTTTTGCCTATAAGATCCCTTTTGTTTCCGTGCCTACTGCCGCAAGTGTGGACGGATTCGTATCTACTGTTGCTGCAATGACCTGGAATGGCCTGAAAAAGACCATGCCTGCCGCAGCACCCCTTGCCGTTTTTGCAGACACTAATATTTTTGCTCATGCCCCCAAAAGGCTCACTGCCTCCGGCGTGTCCGACCTGTTCGGCAAATATATCTGCCTGGCTGACTGGAAGATCGCCCATATGCTTACCGGAGAATACTACTGCGACTATGTGGTAGAACTGGAAGAAAAGGCTCTGCGCACCGTGCGGTCCAGCCTGCGTGCCATTGCCCAGGGGGACGAAGAAAGCTGCGAAAAGTTGATGTACGCCCTGATCCTTTCCGGGCTTGCTATGCAGATGGTGGGAAATTCCCGTCCTGCCTCCTGTGCGGAACACCATATGTCCCATCTGTGGGAGATGGAAGTGATAAATGAACATCTGGATGCGCTTCATGGAGAAAAAGTCTCTGTAGGAACGATGCTTGTCCTTAAGGAGTATAAACGGATCGCCCGGGCGATCCGCAGCGGAAGCTGCCAGGTGATCTCCTACGAAAAGAAAGACGAAGGGCTCCTTGAGGAAACCTTTGGAAAAAAAGGACTTCTGGAGGGCATTCAAAAAGAAAATGAACCGGAGCTCCTCTTAGAGGTCAAGCCAAAAGTTCTGGAACAGCATCTGGAGGATATTGCCGATATCATTGAAGAACTTCCGGATGAAGAGGAAATGCTCCATATGCTCAATAAAGCAGGCTGCACAGCCAGCGTATACGACATTGGCCTTAACGAGGATATCATTCCCATGAGCCTTCGTTTATCTCCTTATGTGAGACGAAGACTGAGTCTCATGCGGATCCGGAAAATGCTGAAAATAAAAGGAGAATGACCATGCGTGTGGGAATGGGATACGATGTACATAGACTGGTGCCGGAGAGAGAACTGATCCTGGGCGGAGTAAAGATCCCCTTTGAAAAGGGCCTGCTTGGCCATTCCGATGCGGACGTTCTGGTCCATGCGGTGATGGATGCCCTTTTGGGAGCGGCGGCCCTTGGAGACATCGGCCGGCATTTCCCGGATACCGATCCGGCTTATAAAGGGATTTCCAGCCTTCTTCTTTTGGAAAAGGTGGGAAAACTTATTAAAGAACAGGGATATTCTGTGGGAAATATTGATGCTACGATCATTGCCCAGCGGCCCAAGATGCTTCCCCATATCCCCCAGATGAAAGAAAATATAGCGGCAGCCCTGGAAATCTCCGGGGACTGCCTGAATATAAAGGCGACAACAGAAGAACGGCTTGGTTTTACCGGCCGGGAAGAGGGAATCGCCTCTCATGCGGTCTGCCTTTTAATATAGAACCGAAACAAGGAGGATAGGTTATTATGAAAATATATAACACCCTGACCCGCAGGAAAGAAGAGTTCGTGCCATTAGAAGAAGGAAAGGTGCGGATGTATGTCTGCGGACCAACGGTATATAATCTGATCCATATCGGCAATGCCCGCCCGATGATCGTTTTTGATACGGTGCGCCGTTATCTGGAACACAAAGGTTATCAGGTGAATTACGTATCAAATTTTACCGATGTGGATGACAAGATCATTAAAAAAGCCATTGAAGAAGGGGTAAGTGCCCAGGAAATCTCGGAACGATACATTGCGGAATGCAAAAAGGATATGGAAGGAATGAATATCCTGCCCGCTACCACACATCCGAAAGCTACGGAAGAAATTGACGGCATGATCCAAATGATCCAGACCCTGATAGAGAAAGACTATGCCTATGCGGCAGAGGATGGGACTGTTTATTTCCGGGTAAAGAATTTTAAAGAGTATGGAAAATTATCCCACAAAAACCTGGATGATCTTCAATCCGGCTTCCGTTCCTTAAAGGTATCCGGAGAAGATCAGAAGGAAGATGCACTGGATTTCGTTTTGTGGAAACCTAAAAAAGAGGGGGAACCCTACTGGGAGTCTCCCTGGTGTGAGGGGCGCCCGGGGTGGCACATCGAGTGCTCTGTTATGTCAAAAAAATATCTGGGAGAGCAGATCGATATCCATGCAGGCGGGGAAGATTTGATCTTTCCCCATCACGAAAATGAGATCGCACAAAGCGAGTGCTGCAATGGCAAAATTTTTGCAAAATACTGGATGCACAATGCTTTTTTAAATATCGACAACAAAAAAATGTCCAAATCTTTAGGAAATTTCCGTACGGTACGGGAGATCAGCCAGCAGTATGACCTGCAGGTGCTGCGGTTCTTTATGCTCAGTGCCCACTATCGGAGCCCCTTAAATTTCAGCGCAGATCTTATGGAATCGTCTAAAAACGCCCTGGATCGGATCCTGGAAGCGGCCGGCCGCTTAAGGGACAAAAAGGAGGCTGAGCCGAAGCGTGTTTCTCCTGAAGAAGAAAAGCTCCTGGAAGAAGCACAAGGCTATGTGGTCAAATTTGAGGACGCGATGGATGATGATTTCAATACGGCAGATGCCATTGCTGCTATTTTTGAATTGGTGAAGTTTTCCAATACCCATGTAAAGGAAGAAAGTTCAGGAGCCTTTGCATCCGGTCTTCTTTCCATATTAGAGGAACTTTGCGGCATTATGGGGATCATCACAGAGAAAAAAGAAGAAATCCTGGATCAGGAGATCGAGGATCTTATTGCAGAGCGCCAGGCAGCAAGAAAGGCGAAAAATTTTGCCAGAGCCGATGAGATCAGAGAGGAGCTTCTGAAAAAGGGCATCATTCTTAAAGACACACGAGAAGGTGTAAAATGGCAGAGAGCATAAGAGAGCTGAACCATCTTTTTCACCTGGAGGACAAGGACTTAAGAACCTATTCACCTTTGACGCTGGCTTATATCGGAGACAGTATCTATGACCTTGTGATACGCACCATCCTGGTGAAAAAGGCCAACTGCCCGGTAAACCGCCTTCACAGACAGGCCAGCGCCCTGGTAAAAGCAGGCGCTCAGTCCAAAATGATGGAGCGGATCGAGCCGGTCCTTACTCCGGAAGAATTGAAGATCTATAAAAGAGGCAGAAATGCCCACTCCGCTACTATGGCAAAGCATGCCACCATGGCAGATTACCGGAGGGCAACGGGGTTTGAGGCTTTGATGGGATATTTATATTTAAAGGAGGATTACGGACGGATGCTTGCCCTGATCCGTCTGGGAATCGGAGAAGAGGACTTATGAGTGAACAGATAGAGGGAAGAAACGCGGTGCTGGAAGCTTTTCGTTCCGGCAGGAGCGTAGACAAGCTGTTTGTGCTGGACGGCTGCCAGGACGGGCCGGTGCGTACCATTATCCGAGAGGCTCGTAAAGGAGATACCATCCTGAATTTTGTCTCCAGAGAGCGTCTGGACCAGCTGAGTGAAACGGGAGCCCATCAGGGCGTGATCGCCATGACGGCGGCCTATTCTTATGCCCAGGTAGAGGATATCTTAAAAAAAGCAGAAGAAAAAGGGGAAGCACCCTTCTTTTTTGTACTGGATAATATCGAGGATCCCCACAATCTGGGAGCGATCATCCGTACGGCCAATCTTGCAGGGGCTCATGGAGTGATCATTCCCAAAAGACGTGCGGTGGGACTGACCGCTGCGGTGGCAAAGACTTCGGCAGGTGCTTTAAACTATACGCCGGTAGCGAAGGTTACCAATCTTGTACGTACTATTGAAGAACTGAAAAAAGAAGGGATCTGGTTTGTCTGCGCGGATATGGGCGGAGAAAGCATGTATAAGCTGGATCTGTCAGGCCCCATTGGCCTGGTGATCGGAAACGAAGGGGAAGGAGTAAGCCGCCTTGTACGGGAGGCGTGCGATTTTACCGCATCTATCCCCATGCGCGGAGATATCGATTCCCTGAACGCATCGGTGGCTGCCGGTGTTCTGGCATATGAGATCGTACGCCAGAGGACAACTGCCGGATGATGAGGGCCTTGTGGAAAGAAGTAGGAAATAAGGGGAAACCGCAAATGGTTGGATACGATAAGTATACAGACGAAGAACTGATCCTCCGGCTTCGTGCCGGAGAGTCGGGGATCATAGATTATCTGGTGGGAAAGTACAAGGATCTGGTACGCCAGAAAGCCCGGGCTATGTTCCTGATCGGAGGAGATACCGATGATCTGATCCAAGAGGGGATGATCGGTCTTTTTAAGGCCATCCGGGATTACCAGCCGGGCAGGGATGCTTCTCTTCGCACGTTCGCTGGCCTGTGCATCGACCGGCAGCTTTACAGTGCCATCCAAAACTCCAACCGGCAGAAGCATCAGCCCCTGAATTCCTATGTATCTTTAAGCGAGGAGGACGAAAAGGGGGAGCTTACAGAACTTTGGGCAGAAAATCCTGAAGCGATCATTATTGACCAGGAAAGTACCAAGATGCTGCAAAAAGAGATCACATCCATCTTAAGCCCTATGGAAAATAAGGTGCTGGATTATTTTCTGAAAGGCTACGGATATGTGCAGATCGCGGAGCTTTTGAACAAATCTCCAAAGTCCATCGACAATGCCCTGCAAAGGATAAAAGGAAAAATTCGAGAATGTATAAAAAAATATAAAAATAAGGGTTGACAATTTATATCTTGTCTGCTATTATAATCAACTGTGAGCGGTAGAAATACTCCACTAAGAAATTGCTGATGTGGCTCAGAGGTAGAGCACTTCCTTGGTAAGGAAGGGGTCACGAGTTCAATTCTCGTCATCAGCTCTTCTGAAAGGACTCTTGGCACTGTTGGTTGTCAAGAGTCCTTTCTTTTATCAATATAATCATACTCTTGGAGGGAAAGAAATGGAGAACGAGGCGGTTTCTAAAAATTTTATAGAAAATATTATTGAGAAAGACCTGGCAGAAGGTGTCTATGACACAGTCCACACGCGTTTTCCGCCGGAACCCAACGGCTATCTTCATATCGGACATGCCAAGTCCATCCTTTTGAATTACGGACTGGCACAGGAATACCATGGAAAATTCAACATGCGTTTTGATGATACCAATCCGACCAAAGAAAAAACCGAGTTTGTGGAATCTATCAAAGAGGATATCCGATGGCTGGGTGCAGACTGGGAAGACCGCCTGTTTTTTGCATCGGATTATTTTGAACAGATGTATGAAGCCGCATTGAAGCTGATCCAAAAAGGAAAGGCATATGTGTGTGACCTGACTGCGGAAGAGATCCGCCAGTACAGGGGCACGCTTACAGAGCCTGGAAAAGAAAGTCCTTACCGGAACCGCAGTGTGGACGAAAATCTGCGGCTATTCCAGGAGATGCGGGAAGGAAAATATAAAGACGGCGAGAAAGTTTTAAGAGCTAAGATCGATATGGCTTCTCCAAATATGAATATGCGTGATCCGGTCATCTACCGTGTGGCTCATATGAGCCATCACCGGACAGGAGACAAATGGTGTATTTATCCCATGTATGATTTTGCCCATCCTATTGAGGACGCCATTGAGGGGATCACCCACTCCATCTGTACCCTGGAATTTGAAGACCACAGGCCTTTGTATGACTGGGTGGTAAGAGAACTGGAATACCCCCATCCTCCCAAGCAGATTGAATTTGCCAAGCTTTATCTTACCAATGTAGTCACCGGAAAGCGCTACATCAAGAAGCTGGTAGAGGACGGCATTGTAGACGGATGGGACGATCCGCGTCTGGTATCCATTGCGGCGCTGCGCCGGAGAGGCTTTACGCCGGAATCCATTAAAATGTTTGTAGATCTATGCGGCGTTTCCAAGGCGAACAGCTCGGTAGACTATGCTATGCTGGAGTACTGCATCCGGGAGGATTTAAAGCTTAAGAGTCCGCGCCTGATGGCAGTGCTGGATCCCTTAAAATTGGTGATCGACAATTATCCGGAAGGTGAAGTGGAGTATCTGACCGCACCTAACAACATGGAAAATGAGGCGCTGGGCAGCCGGGAAATTCCTTTTGGAAGGGAACTGTATATTGAACGGGAAGACTTTATGGTAGATCCTCCGAAAAAATACAAACGCCTTTTCGTGGGTACCGAGGTACGTCTGATGAATGCTTATTTTGTAACCTGTACTGGCTACGAAACGGATGAAAACGGCAGGGTGACCACGGTACATTGTACCTATGATCCCCAGACTAAGGGCGGAAATGCTCCTGATGGACGGAAGGTAAAGGGGACCATTCACTGGGTGGAGGCTTCCATGGCGGGAAAAGCCCAGGTACGTCTTTATGAAAATATCGTAGATGAATCCAAGGGTGTTTATAACAAAGAAGACGGAAGCTTGAACTTGAACCCTAACTCCCTTACTGTGGTGACGGCCTATGTGGAGCCCGACCTTATGAAAGCCAAAGGCTACGACAGCTTCCAATTTGTAAGAAACGGCTTTTTCTGTGCGGATATCCACGATTCCAGAGAGGGGGCGCCGGTATTTAACCGTATCGTTTCTTTGAAGAGCTCCTTTAAGCTGCCTAAAGCGTGAGCAGAGCACCTGTAGATTGTCAAAGGGAAAAAGCCCTTTGCTTATAGAGCAAAGCCCTTCCCCATAAGAGGAAGGCAAATACATATGCTAAGTGGAGGTTAGTAGGATGAAAAGACTCAATGTGGCAAAAAAAGATGCCTGTATGGCATGCAAGGAATGTGTGATCGCCTGCTCTGAGGCATTTTACAAAGAATTCGATGAGGATCTTTCCTGCATTCGGATCGATGTAAAAAAAGACGGAGTGACTCCCAAGCCGGTTGTCTGCGTACAGTGCGGAAAATGTGCGGCTGCCTGTCCGGAAGGTGCGATCACCCAGAACGCAAAAGGCGTTTACATGATCAACAAAAAGAAATGTATCGGCTGCGGAAAGTGCGTAGAGGCTTGTCCTTTCGGCGTGATCGTTAAAGCGGAAGGCAAGGAATACGCAAGCAAATGTATCGCCTGCGGGATCTGTGCAAAAGCCTGTCCTATGGAGGTACTGGAAGTAAAAGAAGCATAAATAAAAGAGCTGCATCCCTTTGGGGGAATGCGGCTCTCTTTTTTATCGGACGGATCGATCCGATTTATTCTTCTTTTGCAGTTTCCTCTGGATCTTCTTCCGGCTCTTCCTTGGAAGGATCGGAGGTGTCATCCGGCTGTGCCTCTTCTTCCGGTGCAGGTTCTTCGGAGGCTTCTTCCGTTTCGGGAGCCGGTGTGCTGCTTTCTTCTTCCGGGGAATCATCGCTTTCTTCCCAGGCAACAAAATCTTCAGAAGTCTTTTCCGCGTCCTCCTCTTCTTCCTCCTCGGAGAGCGGATCCAGATCATCATCAAATTCGTCCTCGTATTCCAGTACTTCCTTGTGAGGATTTTTTTTCATAATGACAGCGGCAATGGCTCCTGCGGCTGCTGCGGTCGCTGCGCCTAAAGCTACGAGCCCCCAATATTTGTTTAACTTTGCCATAATTGTATACCCCTTTCTAAAATTTTCAAAATGGTTTTTTATATTGTAATACTTTTCCGGGAAAAAGAAAAGGGTTGAATGCATAAGAAAACAGGTTTCGGGACAAAAGTGTTGCACCCTGCACCGCTGCGAGGTATACTAAGAAAACTAGGAGGTACATTTATGAAAAAAATCATACTAGCATCTGCCTCCCCGAGGAGAAAAGAAATCCTTAAGCAGATGGGGGTACAGTTTTCAGTCCTGACGGGAAATTGTGAGGAAAATCCCACAAAAACAGAACCGGCAGAGATCGTAGAAGAACTGTCCCGGAAAAAAGCCTGGGCGGCGGCCGGCCTTATTGCCCAAGATTGTATTGTGATCGGTGCAGATACGGTAGTTGCCTATGAAAACAAAATACTGGGAAAGCCAAAAGATGAAGAAGACGCAGTGCGGACTCTCGAAATGCTTCAGGGAAAGACCCATCAGGTTTACACCGGGGTGACTGTTTTGGAAAGGAAAGGAGAGGAATGGATCCCTCATAGTTTTTCGGAACGTACGGATGTGACCTTTTATCCGGTGGACGGACAGGAGATCCGCCGTTATGTAAAAAGCGGAGAGGGAATGGACAAAGCAGGCAGCTATGGCATCCAGGGATATTTTGGCGGCTATGTGAAGAAAATATGCGGGGACTATTGGAATGTGGTAGGACTTCCGGCAGGAAGACTGTTTTATGAAACAAAAAAATCAGGAATAAACTTAAGAGGATAAAGAAATGCTGCGAGCAGGAATATTTGATTTGGATGGAACGCTGGCGGATACGCTGGAATCCATGGCCCATGTAACAAACATAATACTAAAGAAATTTCATTTAAAAACCCTTTTGACAGAGGATTTCAAATATTATTCCGGAGAAGGGGCGCATATGCTCATTCAAAGATGTCTTAAGGATGCTGGAGACACAGATCTTGTTTATCAGGAAGAAGCGGAAAGGATGTACCGGGAAATGTTTGCGGCAGATCCTATGTATAAGGTGGTCCATTATCCCGGTATGCCGCAAACCATCCGGGAACTGAAAAAAAGAGGAGCAAAGCTTGCGGTCTGCTCCAACAAACCCCATCCGGCGGCGGTAAAAGTGATCCGGGAAATGTTTGGAGAGGATTTTGATCTGGTTCTTGGACAAAGGGAGGGAGTCCCCAGAAAACCCTCTCCTGTGGGAGCGCTGAAGATCGCGGAAGAATTCGGTCTGGATCCAAGAGAGTGCATGTATGTAGGGGACACCTATACCGATATGCAGACCGGGAAAGCGGCAGGGATGTTTACTGTGGGCGCACTCTGGGGCTTTCGGGATCGGGAGGAACTGTTAAAGGGCGGTGCAGACTGCATTGCGGAACAGCCCAAGGATCTTTTGACCATCTACGAGGGAAAACTATGATCCGATTCGTGGCAAGTGATCTGGACGGAACCCTGCTGCAGAACGGCGCCCAGCAGCTCCCAAAAGAAATTTACCCTATGATCCGCAGGTTAAAAGAGCTGGGAATCCTTTTTGCGGCAGCCAGCGGACGGCAGTACGCCAATATGAAGCTGCTTTTTGCACCAGTGCTTTCAGATATGGCATTTATCTGCGAAAACGGGGCGATGGCGGTACAGGATGACCGGATCTTATACCAGGACGCCTTTGATCACGGGCTGGTACAGGAGATCGTGAAGGCCGTCTACGAAAAAGAGGGAGCAGAGTTTTCCTGTTCTACCAAAGATTTTTATTATGTAAGACCCAAAAGCCAGGGATATATCGACCTGATGACAAAAACCGTAAAAACAAACTGCAGATTTATCCGGGATTTTTCCGAGATCAAAGAACCCTGCATCAAACTGGCTGTTTATGAAGAAAAGGGAATGAGCGAAGAATCGATCCGGTATTGGAGGGAAAAATTTTCTGACCGCTGCACAGTGGTGACATCCGGTTTCGCCTGGCTGGATTTTATTCCCTTTGGCACCAACAAAGCAAAGGGAATCCGGAAATTTCAGGAGATCCTGGGCATCCGTCCGGAGGAATGTTTGGTTTTCGGTGATGAGTATAACGATATAGAAATGCTGAAAAGTGTCCCCTATAGTTTTGCCATGACCCATGCAAAAGAAGGGGTGCGCCAGGCGGCCAATTATCAGACGGACAGGGTAGAACCGGTCCTGGAAAAGCTGATCGCGGCGAAAGGTGATATTTCCCGGATCTTAGACGGAAAGGAGAAACGATGTATACAAAAGAATGCATAGAAACATTTCTAAAAAATCAGTCCCAGCTCTTTGATGAGCCGGTAGCGGAAACCTATGAGGAAGCAGAGGAGTTTTTGGAGGACTGTATGGCAGTGGTTGTGGATTCCCTAAAAGAGGCAAAGAAGTATCTTGAGGAAAGCGGAGCGGATGTGGAAGGAATGGCGGAAGCAGACCTTAAAGAAGCAAGCGAGATATTTGCTCTTCCTGGAGGCGGCTATCTGATCGTAGAAGGGTAGGCCCGGAGGAGGAAAATCTAAATTACATGTCCGGTATTCCATATGTTACAATAATACCGAAAATGAAGATTCCCTTGTGAAAGAAAGGGAAATACGTTACAATATTTGTGTAGCGCAAAGTTCCTGTCTGGATCACAAAATAGACAGGGAACAAACCGGTACACCAGATCAAAAGAAAGGAAAAAGGAGGATGGGTTATGAAGACAAAAAAAATAGTAGCGATGGTCATGACCTTACTTATGCTGATAACGATGCTTCCGTCACTGGTTTTTGCTTCTGCCCCTCAGGGAGAGCTTGACGGCAAGCTCAGATTGAAAGGGACCGCAGAGGTGGGCAGCACCCTTAGTGCAAATTACAAAAAGGTGACGCCGGAAGGAATATCCGATGATTACGTAAGTTTCCAGTGGTCCAGAAAGACCGGGGAAGAACTTACGGAAGTAGGAACGGAAAGCACTTATACAGTCGCAGAAGAGGATCTTGGATCCGTGATCGTCTTAGAGATCACAGGACTTGAGGATATGGGAATAACCGGCAGCCTTACTGCAGAAAGCAAGACGGTGGCAGCAGCCGGTGAAGGCGTGGAAGAGTCAGAAGCCGATGAAGAAGAGGAAATCAAAGAGGAAACCGAAGAGGAAATCATCGAAGAGGAAATCATCGAAGAGCCTTCCGATATAGAAGAGGGATCCCAGCCTGGAGAAGCAGAGATCGGGCTTGGAGAAGAGATTCCTTCAGAATCTGACGATTCCGAACCGCTGACCTATTCTGCACAGGCAATGGCTGCAGAAGATGGAAGCGAGGTTGTGGATTTCGGTTCCGTAGAGGACGGCAGTGCCCAGGCAAAATATGTGGTGGTGCGCAATACAGGAACCGGCGCGCTTAATTTTGAACCGCTCAGTCCGGACTATTTTATGGTACAGGATATCGAGGGTACACTGGAACCCGGAGAAGAAGTGACCCTGTGGATCCAGCCGAGAGAGGGACTTTCATCCGGTACTTATGAAAATACCATCACTTATACAAGCGAAGAAGGCGCAGAAGCGTCCTTCCTGGCATCCGTAACAGTTGAAGCGGCCGATACTCCTCAGATCACCGCAGATACCCAGGCCCTTACCTTTGCAGACCTTACAGAAGGTTATACAGAGGTGAGTGAAGGCCAGAAGGTGCAGATCACGAACCAGGGTACCCAGGATGTGACCTTTGTGCTGCCGCAGTCCACATATTTTGATGTTTCCGCTGAAAATGGAAATCTGACAGCAGCGGCCGGCGGTACCGCGGTATTCACGGTAATGCCCAAGCTTGGCCTGGCTGCAGGGGAATACAGCGAAGAACTTGCTTTCCAGAGTCAGGATGCCCAGATCACGGTCACCGCTTCTGTGCGGGTACAGGAAACTGCTCCGGAGCAGGAAGAACCCCAGGAGTCTTCTGTGACGGCAGACGCAGCAGGACTTACCTTTGGAACGGTAGAAGAAGGATATGAAACCGCACCGGCAGCTCAGACCGTGACCCTTACCAACAACGGCACCGGCACGGTAGCTCTGGCACAGCCTTCGGGAGAAAACTTCCAGATAGGAGAACTTTCCGCCAAAGAGCTTGCTGTCCAGGAGACAGCCACATTTACGGTACAGCCAAAGACTGGCCTGTCAGCCGGCAGTTATGAGGATACGATCTATATTTATGATACAGAGGGAAATATACTGACTTCTCTCACCGCCCAGCTTCAGGTTGAAGCAGCAGAAGAACCGGTTTACAGTCTCAGTGCAGAACCGGAAACGCTGGATTTCGGAAGCATGGAAGAAGGCTATGCACAGGCACCGTCAGCCCAGACCGTCACCATTACCAATGATGGGACTGGAACCTTGAACCTGATCCAGCCAGAGAGTGAGTTCTTTGCCATCGGCGCTCTTTCTGACCTGGTCCTGGAGCCAGGAGAGACCGCTGTATTTACCGTACAGCCGAAGAAAAACCTGGAAGAGAGCGAATATCTGGAAATGCTCCAGATCAACAGTACAGAAGATGCATATGGCATTGTAAATGCCTACTTTAATGTTACTTCAGCGGCAAATGCCCTGATCAGTGTGGAGAAACCTTCTGAGATCACCGGACTCCCCTACGGAACAGAGAAATCCGTAAAGGGCTTAAAACTTCCGGCTGCAGTGGTGATCGTTACCCAGGAAGGCAGTCAGAAAGCATCGGTAACCTGGGATGTAAGCGGCTGTGCTTACGATCCCTCCAGCACCCAGGCCCAGAATTTTGCAGTAAAAGGAAAGGTTACCCTTCCGGCAGATGTGGAAAATCCCAATGGAGTCAGCCTGATCACGTCTGTGAGAGTAAGCGTGCAGGGACGGCCGGCAAAGATCGCATCAGCAGATGACAATACGATCACCGGAATTTCCTCAAATGGCCAGTATACAACAGACACGAAGATCACCTTTACTGCCGTAGGCGCCGGTATGGACAACAGCGATCCTAGCGAGGGAGATACCCGTTATATCCCGCTGAACTGGTCCGTCGCCAATACCAACAGCTGGCAGCAGGCACCATACACCGCGACCTTTAGAATGTCCAGGGCAGGAACGTACACACTTTCCGTTGCTTATAATGAGCAGGAGTACGATGGCAGCAAGTGGGTAAATACAGGCGCAACAGACACCAAGAGCGTTACTTTTACAGTGGCCAATGGATCAGGGACGGTTACTGCTACACCGGTACCTACCGGAACCGCTCAGAGCAGAAACGCAGTTCAGACAGGAGACAATACGAATATTGTTCCCTTTGTGATCCTTCTTGTGGCAGCAGTAGTCTGTGTAGCAGGTATTGTGATCTATCGAAA
>DXBU01000016.1 GCA_019116385.1 Candidatus Blautia faecigallinarum
TCCTTTCCCGGCGTCACCCGCAAAATGCTGTCCACATTCTGCTTGATAATGCCGTATTCTTTCAGCTCTCGCTTGACTTCGCCGTACTGTTCGTACAGCCGCGCTTTCTGCTTGTCCAGCTCCCGGTACTCGGCTTTCAGGGCGGCCAGATCGGGCAGCCTTGTGATTCCGGCGTCCTTGATGGCCTTTGCCGCAGCCTCGTACAAAATGAGCTGACTTTCATGTTCGCGCCGGAACGCGGCCTTGTCTTTGGCCTTGCGATATTCCAGCACCACGGGCCGGAGCTGCTTGTAGGTGGTGAGGTTCTTTATCAGCACCGCCATGTTCCCAAGACGCCGTTCCACATCTTTGAGGGCCGCAGCCGCCTCGTCGTTGGCCGCGCTGATCTCCGCAACCTTGCTTTCCAGCTCGGCATATTGCTCTATGCCATGCTCGGTAAGGAAGTTGATTGTCTTTGCGGCCTGCTTCAAATTTTCGAGCTTCGCCCAACGTGCATAGCCCGCGCTTTGCTGGGCCTTGATGTTGTTCTCCAAGTCGATCCGCAGGGTGATACCCTTGCGCTGCCGATTCGGGCCTCTGTCCACGGCCAGCCCCTTGATCCGGCGGGTGATGGCTTCCTCGGTGTAGTTCTCGCCCAGCGTCTTGCAGCGGGTGAAGCGTTCCTGTCCGGGGGCGCGGAACGAAATAAATTTACCCTGCTTGATCTCATAGCCCTGTGCCGCCATGAGCCGGAGAAAATCGTCAAAGTCTTTGGCCTGCGGGATTACGGCGTAAATAACCTTTGCCTGTCTGGAAGAAATTGCATATCTAAATGGGTGGATCAGTAAAGAAGATGTTTTGAATGTATATGAAATATTGAAGAAAAATCAATACGGCCAATACTTAAAAGATGTATTGGATGGGAAATATGTAGATATCCTCCATGATTGATAAAGAATAGATTATTATGGGCGTTTTGGAAGAGAGGTACCATATGACTGACACAGGAAGACATGTAATGAAGAGCCAGCAGAAATTAAACATCTACTTCCCTGACCATATATTTTTATTGAAATTTCCACCCACCTTTCCTATAATAAAATTATATTCCAGAGCACTTGCGAAACCTTTTGGTTTCCATATGGAGAGTAACCCTGGAATAGCCAGAACATAGGATTCCTCCAAAACATATCTAAGGAGGAGTGAAAATGGCAAATCGAAAAACACTGCCGGATGCGTATGTGATATTTATCTGTGATTTCGACCCGTTTGATAAAAAGAAGTACCGTTATACATTTGACAGCCTGTGCCGGGAGGATCATGACCTCCTTCTGGAGGACGGCAGCCATACGGTTTTCCTCAGCACCTGCGGGGAAAATGAAGAGGAAGTGCCGCCGGAGCTGGTGACGTTCTTGAAATATGTAAAGGCGGGGTTAAAAGAAAGCACAGAAGATTTCGCAGACAGCTTTGTAAGACGGGTACAGGACGCGGTAAAGAACGTAAAGGCAAGCCGCGAAATGGAGGAGCAGTATATGTTGTTGGAAGAGCTGATCAAAGAAGAAAGAGAAGAGGCAAGGCAGCAGGGACTTGACGAGGGTCGCAAGTTGGGGCTTGACGAAGGCCGCAGGTTGGGGCTTGACGAGGGTCGCAAGTTAGGGCTTGACGAAGGCCGCAGGTTGGGGCTTGATGAAGGTCGTGGACGGGGAATCGTAGAAGGCCGTATTTCGGATATTCTTGATTTTCTTTTGAATTTCGGGGAAGTGCCAGAGGATATCAGGAAAACGGTAGAAGAGGAAACGGATCCGGAAGTGCTGCGAAGCTGCTTAAGGCAGGCATCTAAAGCAAAGTCAATGGACGAATTCCGCCAGTTCCTGTCGACCAGAAAAGAAAAGTAAGAAAACAGATACTGTAACTGAAAAAATAAGAAGCGGAGGAATTCTGTAATACTCCGAAGAAAAAAGAAGAAGAATATACAAAAGAAACGGGCAGCGCGTCTTTCTTTGGCGACTGCCCGTTTGGTCTTTTTATACTGGAACCATCACATAACTTTTCGCAGTTTCTAATGTCAGATCATACTGCTGCATATCATCTATCCTTTCTCCCGCCTTTCAAAAAAATCACGAAAAAAAATCACCGAAAATTCCCACAAATCTTTATCTATTTTTAATCGTTTACACATTCTGGTTTATCTGCTATGTTACTTGTATCAACAAAATCGCTGTTATACAGCAAATATCATACAAAGGAGGAAATTTTATGGAACGAATCAGTGCTATTTACGCAAGGCAGTCCGTGGATAAGCCGGACAGTATCTCTATTGAGAGCCAGATTGAGTTCTGCAAGTATGAACTCAAGGGCGGAAGTTTCAAAGAGTACAAAGACAAAGGCTACAGCGGGAAGAATACCGTAAGGCCTCAGCTGCAGCAGCTCCTGGCGGACATCCGCAAGGGAGAGATTTCTAAAGTGATCGTATACAAGCTTGACCGGATCAGCCGGTCGATCCTGGACTTTTCCAATATGATGGAATTGTTCCAGGAATATCAGGTAGAATTCGTATCCTCCACGGAAAAATTTGATACCTCCACTCCCATGGGACGGGCCATGCTGAATATCTGCATTGTGTTCGCCCAGCTGGAAAGAGAAACCATACAAAAGCGGGTAAGCGATTCCTATTACTCCCGCAGCCAGAAGGGCTTCCGCATGGGAGGCCGCCCGCCATACGGATTTGAACTGGAAGAGATCATGATCCAGGGAATCCATACCAAGCGTTTGGTGGAAGTGCCTGAGCAGGCGGTGAATGTGAGAAAGATATTTGAACTGTATGAAAAACCGGAATCTTCTTATGGAGATATTACCAGGTATTTTTCTGAAAAAGGGGTCCTGTTTTATGGAAAAGATCTGATCCGGCCTATGGTGGCCCAGCTTCTGCGGAATCCGGTGTACGTAAGGGCGGACAAAGAAATCTACCGCTTTTTTAAAAGCCAGGGAACGGTAATCGTTAATGAAGAGGCGGAGTTTGACGGAATACACGGCTGCTATCTTTACCAGGGCCGGGATGTGAAGGAGGACAAAAATAAAAACCTGAAAGGGCAGCTTTTGGTGATCGCTCCCCATGAAGGGCTGATCTGTGCCGAGCAGTGGCTGAACTGCAGGATCAAGCTGTTTGGGAATACCACCATCAAGGCCAACCGCCGGGCCGTCAATACCTGGCTGGCGGGGAAGATCAAATGCGGCCACTGCGGATACGCGCTGATGAGCATCAAAAGCCGAAGCGGAAGGCAGTACCTGCGGTGCACCAAACGTCTGAATAACAAATCCTGTACCGGCTGCGGCAAAACGTACACGGCGGACATCGAGCTGTATGTTTATCTTCAGATGGTCAGGAAGCTGCGGGAATACCAGACGCCCTTAGGCTATAGCCAGATGAACCTTCATCCCCAGGTAAAGCGTCTTACAGAAGAGGTGGACGAACTGGAGCAGGAGATCATCTGCCTGGTGGATTCTCTTACCGGAGCCGGAGAGACTCTCAGCAATTATATCAATAAAAAGGTGGAGGAGATCGATCAGATCCGGCAGAATAAAATGAACGAGATCCTTACCCTTGCCGATGCCGCCGCTACGCCGGCCCAGCTGGAACGGATCGTGGCGAGCCTGACAAACTGGGAACAGGCAAGCTTTCAGGAAAAGCAGTTCGCGCTGGACAAATTTGTAAATTACATCAAGATCAGGAAGGGGAGTATAGAAATTACATGGAAAATATGACAGAAAGAACGATGCAGCATTTTTTCCATTTTGCCGATGCGTTGGACGTGTCAGCCAGACAGGCTTGAAAGTTTACTTTCAAACTTAAATCTTAGTCATTTCCATTTGGCCCCCAGGGGTTCCTGTTTTCGCAATTCTTTAAGTATCACAACTCGAACAAAAAATCTACACCTGCATATTTTATAAGCAAATATAATAATCCTATGAGGAAGTTATGGATATCAAAGGGATTGATGTCAGTGCGTATAATGGTACGATTGACTACAAAAAAGTGTATGCGGATAAAATTAAGGTGGCAATATTGAGAATCACAGAAAGGGGAAATGTTATAGACCCTTCTTTTGAAAAGAATTATAAAGGCTTTCGGGAAAATAAGATCAAGGTGGGCGTATATAAATTCAGCTATGCGCTGAACACCGATCAGGCCCGGGAAGAAGCCGAAAAGGTGCTGCAAGTCCTGAACGGGCGGAAACTGGATTTCCCGGTTTTTTATGATGTGGAGTGGTCCAGCCAGCGGCAGCTGCCAAAAGCAGAGCTTACCCAGATCATAAAGGCGTTCCGGGAAAGGATTCGAAAGGGCGGCTACCTTTTTGGCATATACTGCAATACAGACTGGTACAATAATGTACTGGACACTGCCAGCCTGCCCTACGATTATTGGCTGGCAGCATACCCCTACAACGACAAAGGGGTGGTGGTAGAATCTCTCCGGCCGCCGGTGGGCATCGGCTGGCAGTACAGTTCCAAGGGCTCGGTGGCCGGCATAAACGGCTATGTGGATCTGGATCTTTTTTATAAGGATTTTACCGGAAAAGAGGATTCCCAGAAACCGGAGAAGGACTATAAGGTCTGGGTAGGCGCCTGCACCGGAAACGGCGTCAATGTAAGACGGGGGCCCGGGCTTGCGTACCGTCCTATAGAAGGCTATCCCTATCTGAACAAGGGCAATCTGGTAGACGTGATCGGAGAGAAGAGAGCAGCGGATCAGGTACTGTGGTATCACATACGGATCGCGGATAAATATAAAGGCTATATACGCCATGACTATATAAAAAGGGTATAATGGAAAACCCTTTCTCGTACAATAAAATAACAAACTTTCGAAGGACAGAAGGGTATGGCATATTTGTGGGGCGGAATGATCGTGATCGGGATCCTTTACGGAGCCCTTACGGGAAATCTCCAGGCGGTGACGGAGGCGGTGATCGCTTCTGGAAAGGAAGCTGTCACCCTTTGTATCTCTATGGCCGGGATCACCGCCATGTGGACGGGTATCATGAAGATCGCGGAAACGACAGGGCTGACAGGGCAGCTGTCCCGCGGCCTTCGGCCTGTGATCAAAGTACTCTTTCCGGGGCTTCCCAAAGAATCCAAGGCACTTCCCTATATTTCTGTAAATTTTTTATCAAATTTTTTGGGCCTAAGCTGGGCCAGCACCTCCTCCGGCCTGCTGGCATTCCGGGAACTGGACCGGATCAACCGGGAACAGTGCCGGAAATACGGGGAAAATAAAAAACGGGGGATCCACATTGCCAGCCGGGAAATGTGTACATTTCTGATCATTAATGTTTCCTCCCTTCAGCTGATCCCCGTTTCGATCCTTGCCTACCGGGCCCAGTACGGAAGTGCCCAGCCTGCCGCCGTGGTAGGCCCGGCCATTCTGGCAACAAGCATCAGTACGCTTACCGCGGTTCTTTTCTGCATAGCTATGAACCGAAAGAAAGGGGAGCCGTAATGAAAGCGATCACGTATCTGTCAAATTTTATGATACCATTTTTGCTGTTTTATATTATTGGCTACGGACTGCTGTGCAAGAGAGATATTTATACGGATTTTTTGGATGGGGCAAAAGACGGGCTGAAGACTGCGGCGGGAATCCTGCCTACGCTGATCGGCCTTATGACCGGAGTGGGCGTATTAAGAGCTTCTGGTTTTTTGGAATTTTTGGGAGGACTTTTGGGAAGAGCCACGGATCAGATCGGTATACCTTCAGATCTGGTGCCGTTAACGCTGGTGCGGCTGTTTTCTTCCAGCGCAGCCACAGGACTTTTATTGGATATTTTTAAGGAGCACGGGGCGGATTCCCTGGCTGGCCTTACCGGAGCGGTCATCTTAAGCGCCACAGAAAGCGTATTCTACTGTATGAGTGTTTATTATGGCTCTGTGAAAATAGAAAAGACACGATATACCCTCGCTGGGGCACTATTGGCAACAGCGGCGGGAACTGCCGCCGCTGTGTGTATCGTACGTATTCTTTGTTAAATCAGATCTTTGTTTTTGGAAAGCATTTCCGAGATCACATCTCTGGTATAAGCCCCCAGATGCTTTTTCTGCTCTTTATCCAGCTGGTCTGGATAGATGGGCTTTCCATATTCCAGCACCACGTGGCAGGGGGTGACCCTGGGGGTGTGGGCCTCGAAGATCTGGGCCGTATTATTTAGAGCCATGGGAATGATGGGGCAGTTGGTCTTAGTGGCGATCTTAAAGCTCCCTTCATGGAAGGGCAGCAGTTCCTGCTCTGAGGAATTCCGGTTTCTGGTGCCTTCAGGGAAGATGCAGATGGAAATACCGGATTTTATTTTTTCTATAGCAGTCAGGATGGTCTGAAGCCCCTGCTTGATATCCTTACGGTCCAAAAACAGGCAGTGCAGGTATTTCATCCAGTTGGATAACAGGGGATAGCGCAGCATTTCTTTTTTGGCTACGTAGCCGGTGCGGATGGGACAGCGGCTGTAGGTGAGGATGATATCAAAGTAGCTTCTGTGGTTTCCGATATAGAGGACGGGGGTGTCCTTAGGAACGTTTTCTTCGCCGATGACGGTTACTTTGGTTCCGGCGATACGCAGGATCAGGCGGAAGACCCCCTGGATGATGCGCAGGGAACTGAAATCTTTTTTTAGGGGAGCAAATTTCCCCAGGATCCATTCTGCGATCAAAAGCGGAATGGACAGGATCAGATAGCCGATCACCACAGTACAGATTAAAATAAAACGGATCATAAATATTCCCTCTCTTGTCATGGATATCTGGATTTGGATAAGCACAGCGGCAATAAAATGACCAACTGTACAGTCATTTATCATTATACGGAATTTTTGATTTCCTTGCAATAAATCTTTTTCATCTGTCATAGAATAAATAGTAAGTAAAAGCTGGGGGCGGCAGTATGAAAAAAATAGTCTCCCTGTTTTTTCCTGTCCTTATGGCATGCCTCCTTTGCGGCTGCCGGCTGGTCCGCATAGAGGAGGCGCCAAGGACGGCCCTTGATTATACCGTTATCAGCCAGGAGGAGATACCCCAGGAGATAACCGCGCTGATCCAGGAAAAGAAGGAAAAAGAATTTCAGATGACCTACCAAAGGGGAGAATTTCTTTACCTGCTGAAGGGCTATGGGCGGCAGATGACAGGGGGATACAGCATCCAGATCGAAGAACTGTCCATGTCGGAAACAGCGGTTTTCTTTAAGACCCGGCTGATGGGACCGGAGGAGGAAAGGTATGGAAGCGAGCCCTCGTATCCCTATATTGTTGTAAAAATGAAGTACCTGGATAAACCGGTGGAATTTGAATCGTAGGAAGGAGTATAAAACCATATGCTGGAATTAAAAAAAGAAGACGTACAGATGCTTCGGGTAAAAAGTAAGGCCACAAGCCAGGTGACCTTTGATGTGGATTATAATGTGCCTGATGTAAAGCCCGACATAGCCAGAATGATCCAAAATAAGGGCGAGGTCCTTATGGATGAGGTAAGGCTTAATGACGGGCACGCCTTTTTAAAAGGGGCTCTCAACGTGGATCTCCTTTATGTGGGGGAAGAGGATGGAAAAGTATTCAGCCTGTCGGCAAAACTGCCGGTGGAGGAAACTCTGAACCTGGAAGGGATCGTAAGCGGGGATAAAATGTGCCTGAGGTGGGAGATCGAGGATCTGAGCATTCACCTGATCCATTCCCGGAAAATGAATATAAAGGCCCTTGTTACCTTTCACGCTCTGGTAGATGAACTGGCGGGAGTGCGCCTGCCGGTGGAGGTAGAAGAAGAGAATATTTCCGTGCGGAAAAAACCGGTACGGCTTATGAGCCTGGCAGTACATAAAAAAGATACCCTGCGGGTAAAAGAAGAGTTTACCCTTGCCTCCAATAAACCGAATATAGCGGAACTTTTGTGGTATACCATAGAGGTAAGGGGGCTGGAACTGCGCCCGGAGGACAATGTGGTCAAGGCAAAGGGCGAACTGTCGGTGTTTGTTCTGTATGCAGGGGACGAGGAAAACAGCCGGCTCCAGTGGCTGGAATATGCGCTTCCTTTCCATGGAGAAGTGGAATGCAGCGGCTGCACCGATGGAATGATCCCCAATATTGAAACGTCTGTGATCAGCCAGGGCCTGGAGATCCGGCCGGATTCCGACGGGGAGGAACGGATCCTGGCAGCAGATGTGGTACTGGAGCTGGATATGAAGCTTTACCGGGAAGAAGAACACGAGCTGATCCTGGACGTTTATACTCCCTTAAAGGAATGCATTCCCCATGGAAAGCCAGAGACTCTGGAAAGCCTTTTGATAAAAAATGATTCCAAGTGCAGGGTTACGGACCGGGTGGAGGTGAAGGCTGCCCAGGGAAAGATCCTGCAGCTGTGCCACAGCCAGGGAAAAGTGAAGATCGAAAAGACCAAGATCGTAGAAAACGGGATCCTGGCAGAGGGCTTTGTCCATATGAAGATCCTGTATATTGTAAGCGACGACAATATGCCCTTCTATTCCATGGAAGCGATGATCCCCTTTTCCCATGTGGTGGAGGCCAGAGGTATTGGCGAGGACTGCATTTTTTATCTGAAAACAGAATTGGAGCAGCTTTCCACCACCATGGCAGACAGCAATGAGATCGAAGTAAAAGCCGTGGTGGGACTAAATGTGCTGGTAGTAAAATGTGAAGAGGAACGGATCATAGAAAAAGTAGAGGAGCAGCCTCTTGACCTGAAAAAGATCCAGAGCATGCCGGGGATCACCGTCTATATGGTAAAACCAGGGGATACGCTGTGGGACATTGCCAAAAGATTTTATACCACGGTAGAAGAGATCCGTGCCGTTAATCAGCTGGAGGAAGAAAAACTCCCGGTCTCTTCCCCTCTTTTGCTGGTAAAGCGGGTGGGAAATTGAGAAATTTTTTTCCAAAACCCCAAGGGACAAAGGCTTGAAAAAGAAAAAAAAATCAGATAAAATACTCTCAGAAAATATTGTATACAAAGTACAAAAGAGATACGGAGGGCTATATGCGGTTACGGGCACTGGCAAAGATCAATCTGGGATTAGATATTTTGGGAAAAAGAGCAGACGGATATCATGAGGTAAGGATGATCATGCAGACCATCCAGATGTACGATGTCCTGGAAATCCGAAAGACCCGGAAACCGGGTATTTTCCTTACGGCCAATCTGCCCTACATCCCCACGGACGGGCGAAACCTTGTTTATAAGGCAGCGGATATCCTGATGAAAGAATTTCAGGTAAAGGAGGGGCTGAACATTAAGCTCACCAAATCCATTCCTGTGGCAGCAGGAATGGCCGGGGGAAGTTCGGATGCCGCTACAGCCTTTGTGGGAGTGAACCGCATTTTTAATCTGGGATTAACGGAAGAAGAACTAAAAGAGCGGGCTGTGCAGGTAGGAGCGGATGTTCCTTACTGCATCATGCGGGGGACTGCCCTGGCGGAGGGAATTGGAGAGAAGCTCACCCGGATCCCCCAAATGCCGAAGTGCTATGTGCTTATCGGAAAGCCGGGGGTCAGTGTTTCTACCCGTATGGCCTACGAATCCATCTCTATGGAGGGGATCGACCGGCATCCGGATATAGACGGAATGATCCGTGATATTGAAAAAAGAGACTTGTTATCCATGACCCAGAAGATGGGAAATGTTTTTGAACCGGGCATCATCAGACGCTATCCGGTGATCCAGAAGATCAAGGATCTGATGGAGGAAAACGGTGCCTTGAAAGCGATGATGAGCGGAAGCGGCCCTACGGTGTTTGGCATTTTTGACGATCGTGACAAAATGCGGGCGGCAGCAGCAGTCCTTAGAAGGAGCAGGCTGGCAAAGACTGTATTTGCAACGACCATATACAACCGAAATGGAGGAGATACCAATGACAAGTGAATTTTCTATTCAGATGAATGAATATCTGCCCCTTAGAGATGTGGTGTTTAATACTTTAAGACAGGCAATCCTAAAAGGAGAGCTGAAGCCCGGAGAGCGGCTGATGGAACTGACCCTGGCAGAACGCCTGGGGGTAAGCCGTACTCCTATAAGAGAGGCTATGCGCAAGCTGGAGCTGGAGGGGCTTGTGGTGATGATCCCCCGGAGAGGAGCCCAGGTAGCCAACATAACAGAAAAAGATCTCAATGACGTTTTGGAAGTACGGATCGTGCTGGAAAATATGGCCATTGAAAAGGCCTGCAAGCGTATGACAGAAGAGCAGATGGACAAGCTTGTAAAGGCGGCCAGGGAATTTGAGGACACCATGGCGGACGGGAACCTGGTCCATCTGGCAGAGGCAGATGTGGCGTTCCACGAGATCATTTATCAGGCTTCGGACAACCGCCGGCTGATCCAGGTCCTGAATAATCTTAGGGAACAGATCTACCGCTACCGGGTGGAATATCTGAAAGAGGAGGAGACCAGAAAGCTTCTGGTAAAGGAGCACGAGGAACTTTGCCAGGCCATCCGTGAGAGGAATGTAGAGAAAGCCTGCGAAATTTCCTTCCGGCATATTGAAAACCAGCGTATGGCGATCATAGAATCCATCGAGGCGGAAAAAGCAGGGAAAGAACCGGCAAAAAATAAATAAAAAAAGCAGATTCTGGTTATTCTAAGAGAGATGCAGGGCATCTCTCTATTTTTATGATGGTAAAGAACGGATCCGGCAGGAGAAAGGCAGGGATGAAATGGAAGAAACCAGGATTTCCCCTAAACTTCGGGAAAACGAGAACTATATACGGGGCAGATTGAAAAACTGTGGGGATGTACTCATCCGTCCGATGAAGCTGGGGACGGAAAAAAAGGCGGACTGCCTTATGGTATATATTGAGGTGGCGGTTTCCAACATGATGCTGGAGGACTCGGCCCTCGGAAAAATGGTGAATCATTTTTGGGAAAGCTCCCCGGGGGAGATCCGGGAGTTTGTAGAAGAGAACAGTCTGGGGATCGCGGATGTAAAAAAACTTACCACCATGGAAGAGGCCTTTGCCGCCTTGTTTGCAGGAAATGCCGTTTTTTTTATAGATGGCTATGACAAAGCTATGAAGATCGCCAGCAAAGGCTATCCCAATATGCCGGTTTCCCAGGCGGAAACAGAAAAAGTGCTGCGGGGCTCGAGAGAAGGCTTTACAGATGCAGTAAAAACCAACTCTGCCTTGATCCGGAAACGGCTGAGAGACTCCTGCCTTAAGGTGGAAGAAAGCCAGATCGGGACAAGATCCCATACCCTGGTGCAGATTCTTTATATAGAGGACCTGATCCAGGAGGAGCTTTTAGAGGAAGTAAAGGAAAAGCTGAATTACTACGAGATAGACGGGATCCTGGACAGCGGGATGCTGGAGCAGCTGGCAGAAGATTCCTGGTATTCTCCCTTTCCTCAATTTCAGACAACGGAACGGCCGGACCGGGCGGCGCAGGAACTCCTAAATGGAAAGATCATCGTGATCTGCGACAATTCTCCGGCAGCCCTGATCCTCCCGAGTTCCTTTAATGGGTTTATGGAAAGCAGCGAGGATTGGAACAACCGATTTGAGATGGCGTCTTTTCTGCGGGTACTCAGATACCTGGCATTATTTGCCGCAACCCTCCTTCCGGGGCTGTATTTGGCGGCCATCCGTTTTCATACCCAGATCCTGCCGGCAAATCTGATCTTGTCCTTTGCAGAAGCCAGAGCCGGAGTTCCTTTTTCCAGTGTGGCGGAGCTGGTGTTTTTGGAATTGTCCTTTGAGCTGATCCGGGAGGCGGGGGTGCGGATACCGGGAGCCTTGGGAAGCGCTATTGGGATCGTAGGAGGGCTGATCATCGGCCAGGCGGCGGTGACGGCAAATGTGGTCAGCCCCATTGTGGTGATCATCGTAGCGCTGACTGCTCTGGGTTCCATGGCAATCCCCAATGAAGAATTCGCCTCCGCTTTTCGTATCCTGAAATACATCTTTTTATTTTTAGGAGGCTATCTGGGAATCTTTGGGATCGTCCTTGGGATCTATCTGACGGTATCTCATCTTTCCGGACTTTTAAGCTTTGGCATGCCCTATCTGATGCCTTTTGTAAAAAAAGACAAGGGTGCGGGAACCGGGGACGGGATCCTGCGGATCCCTTTGCGAAAGAGAAGGAACCGGCCGGTCTATGCGAAAAAAAACCAGGAGCTGCGGCTGAAAAGGAGGGAGTAGGAAATGGATTTTACAGAAAACAACCGGATTTCCCACCGGCAGTTATATAGACAGATCGTCCTGGCCTTTGGGGCGCCCTTTCTTTTGTGCCTGCTGGGAAGGGAAACGCTTTTGGGCCTTTGGGGAGCGGCTGGAACGGCAGGCGCCCTTATGCTCCTCTGCTTCTATGTGATCTTTTTGATCCGTCTGGCCCCCTTCTGCCAGGATCTGAAAAAAACAGCCGGTTCCTTTTGGGGCCGGGGAATGGGTATTTTTTTTCTTATTTATATTCTTCTTACCGGGGCATTTGTATTATCTGTGCTGGAAAAGATCGTTCCCGTCAGCCTCCTTACGGGAGTGCCGGGAAGCCTTCTCTCTTTTTTGGCGGTGCTGGCCTGCAGCCTGGGAACCCATAAGGGAATGCAGAAAAGAGGCAGGATGGCGGAAGTCTCCGGGGGATTATTTTTGGGTGTGGTCCTTTTGATGATGGCCTTGTCCCTGGGACAAAGCCGGGTATCCTATCTTAGGGAAATGTGGGAAGCGGCAGCCTATACTCCCGCGTCATTTTTAAAAAGTATGTATGGTGTGCTGTGCGCTTTTGGGGGGATCGGCCTGCTGCCTTTTTCTTTGGGACATGTGGAAAAACAGGGATCTGCGGGAAAAACGGTGGTGCTGGGGCTTTTGACCATCGGGGGGATCCTTATAGGGATGGTGTTTCTTTTGCCGGCGGTATTTGGATGGGAACGGCTGAAAAATGAGCCTTGTCCCATTTTGCCCCTTCTTGCCGGAGCGAATCTGCCGGGGAATGTGCTGGCCCGTTTTGATGTGCTGTGGATGGGATTTCTGCTTTACAGCCTTATGTTTTCCATTGGCAGCCTGCTTTTTTATGGACATGAGGTGATCCGGCGGTCCCATCTGGGAAGCGGGAAATATTGGATGGCCCTAGTGGTCTATGTGCTATCTTTTGTGCGGATAAAAGGAATGGGCATAGAAGAGGCTTACGGGCCGTATTTGGGCTATGTTTTTGTGCCGGGGATGCTTTTCTTTCAGTTTATGCTGTTCTTAGGGGGAAGAGGGAGACGAAGGAGAACAGGCGCCGTGGCGGCTGTGCTGGGGATGTGCCTGCTTCTTGGGGGCTGTGCAGGGATAGAGCCGGAGAAGCGGATGTATCCTTTGGCTTTAGGGATCGATGGGGACCAGGAGGGCTTTACCCTGACCTACGCCATGGCGGATCTGAAAAAGGCCACCGGCCAGGAAAAGACGGAGGAGGGAGGAAGCGAAGGCGCCCTGTCCATAACGGGAAAAGATTTTGAAGAGATCGAGGAGATCTATAATCGCTCCCAGGAAAAATATTTGGACATGGGACATCTGCAGGTGCTTGTCCTTGGAGACCGGCTGATCCGGGAAAGGCAATGGGGACGGGTCCTGGAGTATCTGAGCCGGGAGCCATTTGTGGGAGAAAATGTGTATGTGTTCCGGACGGAGGAGACAGAAAAAGTAACTGCATGGAGCGGCGGAGGCGGCCGTTCTCTTGGGGAATATCTCACCGGCCTTTTGGAAAACCGGACAGCCGGGCAAAAACGCCGGGGAGTGACCCTGCGGCAGGTCTATCACCAGTGGTATAAAGACGGTACTCTGCCGGAACTTCCCCGGATCATCCTGGAAAAAGACAGGATCCAGGTACAGCTGGAATAATCCGGCAGCTTTTGGGGAATCCTCCGGATAGATAAGAAAAAAATATTCAGGAGGATCTGCTATGGAATGGCTGAGGAACAAAAAACACCGGTTGCTGGTTTCCCTTTGCATAGGAATGCTTTCTGCCATAATGATGACCGGAGGGACAAAGGTATCGGAGGAAAGGGGGATCCTGGCCTGGTGGGGTACCTTGTATCCTCAGTTCTGCTTTGAAGAAAAGGAGGAAGGGATAAAAGAGGAAAGCCCCCGGCTAAAGATTTCCTTCTGGCTTGCGCGCGTCCTGGATTGGTGATAAAATGAGGGCAATAAGCAAAGAGAGATGGAGAAGAACTGATGAAGATAGACAGAAATGCGCCGGTGGGCGTGTTTGACTCGGGAATAGGCGGACTGACGGTTGCCAGGGAGATCATGAGAAACCTGCCCTCGGAAAAAATTGTATATTTCGGTGATACGGCAAGAGTTCCCTACGGCAGCAAATCCAAAGAAACCATCATCCGTTATTCCCGCCAGATCATCCGCTTCCTTTTGGAACAGCAGGTAAAGGCCATTGTGATCGCCTGCAACACGGCCAGTGCCTTTGCCCTGGATGCGGTGCGGGACGAACTTTCCATCCCGGTCCTAGGCGTGATCGAGTCCGGAGCTGTAGTGGCGGCAAAGGAGACCAAAAATAAAAGAGTGGGTGTGATCGGCACCATCGGTACCGTGGGAAGCGGGATCCATGAGAGCTGCCTGCACAGACTGGATCCGGAGATCACAGTGATCGGAAAGGCTTGCCCCCTGTTTGTTCCTCTGGTAGAGGAGGGGTGGCTGCATGACCCGGTCACCACGCAGGTGGCAGAACGGTATCTGGACGAATTAAAGGAAAAAGAGATCGACACGCTGATCCTTGGCTGCACCCATTATCCCCTGCTGCGTTCTACCATACATGAGGTTATGGGAGATGGGGTCCGCCTGGTAAATCCGGCTTACGAATCGGCTCTGGAGCTGAGGAGTGTCCTGAAAAAAGAAGGACTCCTGCGCCAGGAAGGACAAAAGGAGGAATTTCCGTATCGCTTTTATGTGAGCGATCTGGCCGACAAGTTTAAAAGCTTTGCCAATTCGATTTTGCCTTATAATGTAGAAATGACACAGAAAATAGATATTGAAAAATATTAGGAGGACAAATGGACAAAGATGTGTTGATTCATGTAAGCGGCCTGCATATGCTGCTGGAGGGAGAAGACCAGGGACCGGTGGAACTGGTAGTCCCGGGAAAGCATTACTTTAAAAATGGAAGCCACTATCTTAGATATGAAGAGATCCTGGAAGAAAACAGCGAGCCTACGATAAATTATGTGAAAATGTCCCCCACCGCTTTGGAAGTGAGAAAAACAGGGCTGGTAGATGTACATATGGTTTTTGAATACGGAAAGAAAAATACCGCCTTTTACAGCACGCCCTTTGGGACCATCCAGCTGGGCATTGCCGCTACCAATCTGGAAATGGAAGAGACGGACACTGGGATCGGCATGAAGGTGGATTATGCTCTGGATATGAATGAAGAACATGTAGCGGACTGCTGCCTGTCCATTCAGGCCCAGTCCAAGGATGCCCCGGGAATACGGCTGTAGCGGGGAAAGCAAGATAGAAAAGGATGAAAAAAACTGCTCAGGGAAAGGATTCCCCGGGCAGTTTTTATTTTGCGGATTTGTTAGCTTTGTCCAAAAGGCGTTTGAAGAAGCCTTTTTTCTTTTTGGCAGGTGCTTCCAGAGAGCCCCGGATACCGCGGACGCCTACAATGTAAAGTCCGCTCACTTCTGCCTTGACCTCTTTTTTTACAGGGATCAGATCAAAAACCTTTTCGTCTGCGATCAGGATGGAGATCTTCGGTCCCACCTTGGCTTTGACGATAGGAAGTTTGGAACGGCGCATCAGCTTGGGCGTCTGGGCGATGACCATGGGCGGAAGGCCGGAATCCTTTAGAGGAAGCCGCTTTTTATCGATAACCAGCATAGAAACGGTTTGCTTGGTGGCCTGGATCTGCTCCTGCTGTGCTTCCTGTTTCTTCTGTGCTTTCTTGCCGAAGAAATAGAGGGCGATCAACACTCCGATCATGATGACCAAGATCACAAGAAGGACGATTGTCACTGTATTCATATATATCCCCCTAAACTGTATAAAATTGAATAATAGCAATAGACTATTATGCGAAGTATATTCTAACATTGTTTTTTAAAAAAGGCAATTAGAAAAACGGATTATTTGGCTTAAATTATGAAAAGCAGTGGAAATTCAATATACAACAGGTTATAATGGTTTATCGACATATTTCGACAAAAAGCAGACAAAAAATAATCCAAAAAAGAAAGGCAAAAGCATGGATGAAAAAAATAAGAATAATGGGATGAACCAGAAAGCAGCGCCGGAGACAAGAACGCGCAGAACAAGATCGGAAGAAGATCCGCTGGCTCCGCTTACAGAAGAAGAAATGAGGCGCCGCCGGGCGGCACGGCTGGAGCGGATACGGCGCCGCCGGAAGCGTGCCATCCGCAATCGGATCATTTTGGGCTGCTCTGTTCTATGCTTTCTGGCTGTGATCGTTGGTGTTTCCAGCTGGCTGATCGGCAGAAAAAAAGGCGGGGAATCCGACAGAGGGGAGATCACAGACATGCAGCAGGCCAATGCCGGAGGAGGAAACCAGGCAGAGGGAAGCGGCTCGGCAGACCGGAAAGAGGGAGACGGGAACTCCGGTACAGAAGGCACAGCCGGGGAAGAAACCCCGCTTTCTGTTTTGGATCAGGCACGGCTCCTGGCTGCTCAGTATGACTATGACAAAGCCATCGAACTTTTGAAAAACGATGCAGGATACGGGAAAAACCAGGATATGCAGGCGGCGGTGCAGAAATTTGAAGAGACAAAGGCTTCCTGCAAGTTATGGCCGGCGGAAGAGGTTACCCATGTCTTTTATCATTCCCTGGTGGTAGATACCTCCAAGGCCTTTGACGGGGATGCGGCGGCAGACGGATACAATCAGGTTATGACCACCATCGATGAGTTTAATAAGATTACCCAGAGCATGTATGACAAAGGATATGTAATGGTCAGTCTCTATGATATGGCTACAGCCAGCGAAGATGGGACTATGACCAGAGGGGAGATCCTTCTCCCTCCCGGGAAGATTCCTTTTGTGCTTTCCCAGGATGATGTGAGTTATTATCACTATATGGAAAAGGATGGATTTGCTTCGAAGCTGGTAGTAGATGAGAACGGAAAAGTCCGGAACGAATATGTAGAGGACGATGGAAGCATTTCCATAGGGGACTACGATATGGTACCCCTTATCGACCGGTTTGTAGAGGAGCATCCGGATTTCTCCTACAGAGGAGCCAAGGGAACCATTGCCCTTACCGGATACAACGGGATCCTGGGCTACCGCACCGATATCAGCTACGAGACCAGGCCCGATGATCTGAATGAGGATAAGGTGAAGTGGCTGGATGAGCACCCGGAGTTCAATTTGGAAGAAGAGCGGGCCGGGGCAAAAAAGGTGGCGGATGCCATGAAGGCCAACGGCTGGACCTTTGCCAGCCATACCTGGGGCCATTTGAATGTGGCAGAGGTTTCTCTGGACAGACTCCAGGCGGACACCCAGCGGTTTAAGGAAAACGTGGATCCTCTGATCGGAGGGACCGATATCATTATCTTTGCGTTCGGCGCCGATCTGTCCTCAGTGGGAGACTATTCCGGGGAGAAGTTTGAATATTATAAGGGCCAGGGCTATAACTATTTCTGCAATGTAGATTCCAGCCAGTACTTTGTACAGTTCCGTGACCGGTATCTCCGCCAGGGAAGACGGAATCTGGACGGCTACCGGATGTATTACAATCCGGAGCTGTTAACAGACTTATTTGACGCGTCGGCTGTATTTGACCCGGCCCGTCCCACTCCTGTGCCTCCTATGTAAAAGGCAGGGAAAACCATAAATATATTGAGTTGCCCGACAAATGGGCAGTTGCACTTTGAAAACTTAACATAGTAGCTTTAATAGTAGTATAATGGATACAGACCAAAAATAAGGAGTGTATGATACATGTCATTTTCTAAAAATTCCTCTCAACAAATTAGTCTGTTTGATGCTGCTTCCACTCTTACAGAGCGGGAAAAACGTATGCTGGAAAGGTCTTGGGCAAAATATTTTGCGGATCATATATTCCCCGAAATTGACGAGGCTCCTTTTTCGGTACTCTACAGTGACCGCCCATCCAGGCATAACACGCCTGTAAATGTGATCATTGGTGCATTGATACTGAAAGAAATCTTCGGTCTCACGGATGAAGAGATCGTGGAGACTCTCCCATTTGATATCCGTTATCAGTACGCTCTCCACACAACCAGTTTTGAAGAGCAGCCCCTCAATGACCGTACCCTTGGAAGGTTTCGTGCCAGATGCTGTGCATACGAGGAAATGACAGGTATAGACCTTATCCATGACTGTATTGTTAAATTGTCTTCAAGTATGGCAGCCATGATGAAACTAAATACTGGAATGCGTCGTATGGATTCGCTGATGGTGGCTTCCAATATAAAGAAGATGAGCCGTCTGGAACTTCTCTATACAAGTGTTGCGAACCTCGCCAGACGGATGAAAAAACTGGAGGATCCGGCACTGCCGGAAAGGCTTTTTCATTACACGCAAGAGGATGACCACAATAAGGTTCTTTACCATAACCGCAGTGAAGATACCGATTCCAAGACAGAACAGGTACTAAAGGATGCTGCGCTTATTCTCTCAGCCTGTGGGAGCCGATATGATGAATACAGCGAATACCAGCTCCTGATCCGTGCCATAAAGGAACAGACGAAATCGGATGCCAATGGGAATCTGACCCTTAAAGGAAAGCATGATGGCATGGATTCCAACACCATGCAGAACCCGGCGGATCCAGATGCTACTTACCGAAAAAAATCCGGAGAAGAGCACAGGGGTTACATTGCCAATGTAGTGGAAGTAACAGATGACCATCATAACAGTATAACGGTTGATTATCAGTATGAGAAAAATAACTATAGCGACAGTCAGTTCCTCAAGGATTATATTGAGCGGCAGCCGGAGGGAGGAAGCCCAGCTGTTCTTACAACGGATGGCGGATACTGCGGGATGGAAAACTATCAGCTTGCGAAAAGCAAAAATATAACGCTGGTCACCACGGATCTAAAAGGAGCCGAAGTCAGCGACCACTGGGCTGATTTTGAATTCAATGAAGATGGTACAAAACTGTTACGGTGTGCGGCGGGCCATGAACCGAAAAGCAGCGTATATGACAAAAACACGCAGAAATGCAAAGTATCCTTTCCACTGAATGTTTGTAGAAACTGCCCTTACCACGATCAATGTCATCCGACAGAGCACAAACGTGTAGCCACGATAAAAGTTGCAATGCGTACAGCCTTTCACGCAAAGCAGCAAAGATTTCTGCAGACAGATGAATTCCATAAACTGGCACGTTTCCGAAATGGGATAGAGACCGTTCCGGCAGCACTTCGGAAGAGACACCGTATCGATAAAATGCCAGCCCGTGGCTATATAAAGACGAAACTGTTTTTTGGCTTTAAGGTTGCAGGAATGAATACACGGAAGCTGATCAGATATCTGAGCAGCCAGGCTAAAGTTACGCCTTATCCACAAAGGGCCTGATAATATTGGGATAAATCCACATACCAATACAGGAAAATATCCACCAACACAGAAAAACTGTTAGTTTTTAAAGCTAATATGTTAAGTTTTCAAGGTGCAAACATAATAATAGTACTTTAAACTGCCCATTTGTCGGGCAACTCAATATATTGTAGTAGGGGTTATGAAAAGAGGATTTATTTTATGAAAAAAAGAATTTTGCTGCTTTCTGCGGTCTTGAGCCTGACCGTACTCCTGGGAGGGTGCAGCCTTTTGCCATTTGCAGAGGATAACCCATTTGAAAAGCAGGAAGTAAAAGAGGAAACGCCTTCTGAAGACGAAAAACCGGAGGCACAGCCCACAGCCACAGCTGCGCCGGAGGCCTCTCCGACGGAGGAATCCCAGGAAGAATCGCAGCAGGCAGAGGAGCAGACGGTACTTGACAAGGCGGCACATATGGCAGCCCAGTATGACTATGAGGGAGCCATCCGGCTTTTGAGAAGCCAGGAGGGATTTGAAACAGATCCTCAGATGAAGGCTGCCGTGGAAGAATATAGACAGCTGAGACAGTCCTGTGTGGAATATCCTCTGGAGGAGATCACCCATGTGTTTTTCCATACGCTGATCAAAGACACTGCAAAAGCCTTTGACGGAGATTCTGACGAAGCCGGGTACAACCAGTATATGACCACCATCAGCGAATTCAAAAAGATCATCGAGACGATGTACCAGAAGGGGTATGTGCTGGTAAGCCCCCATGATATGGCTGCGGTAAACGACGACGGTACCATGAGCCGGGGAAAGATCCTGCTGCCCCAGGGAAAGATCCCCTTCGTGCTTTCCCAGGATGATGTAAGCTATTACCATTACATGGAGGGGGATGGTTTTGCGGATAAACTGGTCCTGGACGAAAACGGAGAGGTGAAATGCACCTATATTGAGGACGATGGAAGCGTGTCTGTGGGAAATTATGATCTGGTACCGATCCTGGACGCCTTTGTGAAAGAACATCCGGATTTCTCCTACCATGGAAGAAAGGGTGTCCTGGCTATGACCGGCTACGATGGCGTTTTGGGCTATCGGACAGATATCGCCTACAAAACAAGGGAAAACCTTCAGGATGACCAGCGGGAATTTCTGGATGCCCATCCGGATTTCAACTATGAAGAGGAAGTAAGGCAGGCAACAGAGGTGGCAGATGCGATGAAAGCCAATGGATGGGAATTTGCCAGCCATACCTGGGGCCATAGAAATGTATCGGAACTGTCGGCGGATGTATTAAAGACCGACAACGAAAAATGGGAAGCTTATGTAGCGCCGATCCTTGGAAAAACCGATATGATCATTTTTGCCTTTGGAGCAGATATCGGGGGCTGGGAAGGCTATTCCATGGACAATCCAAAATTTTCATATTATAAAAGCAGGGGTTATCACTATTACTGCAACGTAGACTCCAATCAGTACTGGGTGCAGATCACAGACCAGTACTTCCGCCAGGGAAGACGGAATCTGGATGGCTACCGGATGTATTATAATCCGGAAATGTTAAGCGATCTGTTTGACGTATCCAAGGTATGGGATCCTTCCAGGCCGACACCGGTGCCGGAAATGTAAAATCTGGCAGGGACAAATCTTAAAAAATAATGAAATGACAGAGCAGGCTTTCTTTTTGAGAGAAAATGTGATATAAAACACATAGTGAATCAAAAAGAAAGCCTGATTTATCGAAGGGAGTAATTTATGAAGAAAAAAGTTTATCTTGCGGCAATGGCAATGTGCGCGGCGCTGGCAGCTGCAGGCTGCGGTGTGCAGACACAGACAGAGGGGGAGACCGCACAGACGGAAGCCGATACACAAAAAGAGGATACAGCAGAAGAAACCCAAGGAGAGGAAGAAACTTCCCAGGAGGAGCCGGTTTCCTTTGGTACAAGACTTGTTTCCGTGGATAATGTAGAAAAATACATTACCATTGGAGAATATAAGGGCCTGACCCTGGATAATACTGTAGCAGAGGTTACAGATGATCAGGTAGAGGCACAGATTGAAAATATTTTGTCCAACAGCCGGGAGGAAGTCACAGACAGCAAAGCCACTGTTCAGGAGGGAGACCTTGTTACAATAAATTTTGTGGGCACAAAGGACGGGGTAGCCTTTGACGGCGGTACAGCCAACAATTATGATGTGACCATCGGAGAAGGAAAGATGATCGAGGGTTTTGAGGACGGCATCATCGGAATGAAAACAGGAGAGTCCAGGGATCTGAATCTTACGTTCCCGGAGGATTACCCGGAGGCTTCCATGGCCGGGCAGGACGTGGTATTTAAGATCACCCTGCAGAAGTTCAGAAGAGCGCCGGAGCTTACGGATGCCTGGGTGGCAGCAAATTCCGAAGCAGAGACGGTGGCACAGTACCGGGAACTTATAAGAGAACAGCTTACAGAAGATGCCAGAAAAACGGCGGAAGATACGCTGCGCCAGACAGCCTGGAACACCGTGCTGAACAATTCGGAGGTGAAGGAATATCCCCAGGAGGATCTGGATAATGCCCGGGCGGAATTTCATTCCATATACGAAGAGTATGCAAAGCAGGGAGATATGGAACTGGAAGAGTTTGTGGAGTCCATGGGAATGACCATGGAGGACTTTGAGGAACAAGCCGGGCAGTATGCAGAACTGAAGATCAAACAGAACCTGCTCATTCAGGGTATCATGGACACGGAGGGACTGGCTCTGGACGATGAGGAAAGCCTTGCCCTTTCAGAGGAATTGGCAGAAACTTACGGAACGGGAGATGTAGAAGAACTGACTGCCCGGTACGGAGAGGCTGCGGTAAATGAATCCATCGGCCTGCTGCGGGTAGAAGACTTTATTATAGAAAATGCACAGGTAAATGAGCTGGTATCCAACGGCAGCCTGGTAGGCCAGAGCGGAGACGGCGGCGCTGCTGCACAAACAGAAACCGAAGAAACTGCAGAAGAGGCACAAGAAGAATGATCATAAAAAACGGAGCAGTATTTGAGGAAGACGGAACCTTCCGTATCCGCGATATTTATATAGAAGACCATAAGATCGCCGGTTCCCGGGAAGCGCTTTTAGACACCACAGAGCTGGATGCCTCCGGCCTCCTGGTCCTTCCGGGCCTGATCGATATACATAGCCACGGAGCCTTCGGACATGACTTTTCCGAGGGAGATCCTGCCGGTCTTCGAAAGATCCTGAAATACGAAAGAAGCTGCGGGATCACTTCCTATTGTCCCACCTCTATGACCCTTCCCTTTGAGCAGCTGGAAAAAATTTTTTCTTCCGTACGGGAAGCTATGGACGTACAGGACGGGGCAGTGGTCCGGGGGATCAATATGGAAGGACCCTTTCTGGATCCTATGAAAAAAGGCGCCCATGTGGAGGAATATATCCACAGGCCTGACCCGGATTTCTTCCGGGAGCTGAACGGAGCCAGCGGAAATATGGTGAAGCTTGTCACCCTTGCCCCTAATGTGGAAGGGGCGATGGAATTTATAGACGAAATGCACGATGAAGTATGTATTTCCCTGGGACATACAGCGGCAGATTATGAGACCGCTTCCCAGGCCATGAAAAGGGGCGCCCATCATGTGACCCATCTTTTCAATGCCATGGAGCCTTTTGCCCACAGAGAGCCGGGGCTTATCGGTGCGGCGGCGGATGATCCCCAATGTATGGTGGAGCTGATCTGCGATGGCTATCATATTCATCCGGCGGCGGTGCGCACCGCCTTCCGGCTGTTTGGAAGCCAGCGGATGATCCTCATCAGCGATTCGATGATGGCTGCAGGGATGGAAAATGGCTGCTATGAGCTTGGCGGACAGGAAGTTATGGTGAAGGAGAAAAAGGCAGTGTTAAAAGACGGCACCCTGGCCGGATCTGCTACAAATCTTTATGACTGTATGCGAAAGGCCGTTTCCTTTGGGATCCCTCTGGCAGATGCGGTATTTGCCGCCACAAGGAATCCGGCAAAGAGCATTGGCATTTATGACCAGACCGGTTCCATATGCCCGGGAAAGGAAGCAGACCTTCTTTTGGTCACAAAAGATCTGGAACTAAAACAGGTGATCTGAAATTGGAGATAGAAAGGCGGTTTTTTGGATGTTTTTCCTAAAGACTGCCTTTTTTTTCTGATACAGACGAAAGGATTTGACGGAAAGAGTACACATTGGTATAATAAGAAAGTGATTATAATGACTAAAATTCATTTTATACGTGATAGGATTTTAGTTGGAATTGGAGGTTATTGTATTGGGCAAATGGTTTGAAGAGGCTGTGTTTTACCACATGTATCCCATCGGGATGACCGGAGCGCCCAGGAGAAACGAGCAGACGGAAGTCACCCATCGTTTTCCGGAGCTTGCCAGGTGGCTGAAACATATTTCCTCTATAGGAGCGACTGCGATCTATATCGGCCCTCTGTTTGAGTCCACATCCCACGGATACGACACCAGGGACTATAAGCTGGTAGACAGACGGCTTGGAGATAATGAAGATTTTAAAGAATTTGTACAGGAAGCCCACGCCCTTGGTATCAAAGTGGTGGTGGACGGAGTATTTAACCATACAGGCAGAGAGTTTTTCGCTTTTCAGGATATCCAGAAAAACAGAGAAAGCTCCCCTTACTGCTGCTGGTATAAAGGGATCAATTTCTGGGGCAACACCCCGTATAACGACGGATTTGGCTACGAGGCATGGAGAAACTGCTTCGAACTGGTCAACTTAAATCTGTGGGAGCCTCAGGTAAGGAACTACCTTTTGGATGTGATCGGCTTTTGGATCGATGAGTTTGACATCGACGGGATCCGCCTGGACTGCGCGGACTGCCTGGAGTTTTCCTTTATGGAAGAAATGCGCCGGTTTACCAATGAGAAGAAACCGGATTTCTGGCTGATGGGAGAGGTGATCCACGGGGATTACAGCCGTTATGTGAAGCCGGAGATGCTGGACAGCGTTACCAATTATGAGCTTCATAAGGGCTTGTATTCCGGACACAACGATCACAATTATTTCGAGATCGCCCATACCATCCGCAGGGAATTTGATGAAAACGGCGGGATCTATAAGGGGCTGCGGCTGTATTCCTTTGTGGACAATCATGACGTGGACAGGATCGCATCCAAGCTGAATGTGCCAGGCCATATTTATCCGGTCTATACACTTTTGTTTACCCTTCCGGGCATTCCGTCCATCTACTATGGTTCGGAATGGGGGATCCGGGGGAAAAAGGAAGGAAGCAATGACGATCCGCTCCGCCCGGCGGTGGACCTGGAGAAGGCCCTCCGGGAGGAGGCGGACCAGGAGCTGCTTTCGTGGGTGGCCTTTTTAGGAAAGCTCCATAAAGAGCAGCCGGCCCTTTCCTTCGGAAGATACCGGGAACTTCTTCTGACAAACAGACAGTATGCTTTTGCCAGGATCCTGGACGATACCGGCGTGGTAGTGGCGGTAAACAATGACGACAAGGACGCCGTCCTTAATATCCGCGAGCCGCTGCCCGGAAAATCTTATAAAAGCCTGATCGACGGCGAAACCTGTGAATCGCAGAACGGAACGGTCACGGTGACGCTTAAGCCGAACGAAAGCCAGATTTTATCCATACTTTAAGGGAGGAAAAGAAGATGGGAGAAAAAATGCACTTTACAGAGCTGGATCAGTACCTGTTTGGCCAGGGTACACATTATGATATTTATAAAAAGCTGGGGGCGCATCCTGTCACCTATCGCAGGAAAAAGGGAACCTATTTCGCTGTATGGGCGCCCAACGCACAGTCGGTCTCGGTAGTAGGAGAGTTTAATAACTGGGATACCGAAGCGAATCCTATGGAAAAGGTAGGCCCTATCGGCGTGTATGAAGTTTTCGTGCCGGGAGCAAAGATCGGCGACCTGTATAAATATTACATTGTAGGCATGCACGGGGAGCAGCTATATAAGGCGGATCCCTACGGAAACTGGGCGGAAATGCGCCCGGGTACGGCTTCCAGGATCACGGACATCACGGATTATAAATGGAAGGACGAGGCCTGGATGAAGAGCAGGCCGGATTTCCATGAAGAAACCGATGCAATGGCCATCTACGAAGTGCATCTTGGCTCCTGGAAAAAGCATCCCCGGACAGAGGAGGATGAAGACGGCTTTTATAATTATCGGGAATTTGCCCATGAGATCGCGAAATATGTAAAGGAGATGGGCTATACCCATGTGGAACTGATGGGAATGGCGGAGCACCCCTTTGACGGTTCCTGGGGATACCAGGTGACCGGATATTATGCGCCCACCTCCAGGTATGGAACACCTCAGGACTTTAAATATATGGTGGATTATCTCCACAGGCAGAAGATCGGCGTGATCCTGGACTGGGTACCGGCACACTTCCCCAAGGACGCCCATGGACTGGCAAACTTCGACGGAACGGCTGTATATGAGCATGCGGATCCCAGGCAGGGCGAGCATCCGGACTGGGGTACCAAGATCTACAATTACGGCAGGCCGGAGGTTAAGAACTTCCTTATCGCCAATGCCCTTTTCTGGGTGGAAGAGTGCCACGTGGACGGCCTGAGAGTGGATGCGGTGGCGTCCATGCTCTATCTGGATTACGGAAAGCGCGACGGAGAATGGGTGGCCAATAAGTATGGGGATAATAAAAATCTGGAAGCCATTGAGTTCTTTAAGCATTTGAACACGGTGGTACTGGGCCGCAACCACGGCACGGTAATGATCGCCGAGGAATCTACGGCGTGGCCTCTTGTCACAGGAAAGGCGGAGGACGGCGGCCTTGGCTTTTCTCTGAAGTGGAATATGGGCTGGATGAACGACTTTTTGGAATATATGAAGCTGGATCCCTATTTCCGCAAATACAACCACAATAAGATGACCTTCTCCATGGCTTACGCCTACAGTGAAAAATATGTGCTGGTGCTTTCCCACGACGAGGTGGTCCATCTGAAATGCTCCATGATCAACAAGATGCCGGGAGAACTGGACGACAAGTTCAGAAATCTGAAGGTGGGCTATACCTTTATGTTCTGCCACCCCGGCAAGAAGCTTCTGTTTATGGGACAGGAGTTCGGGCAGCTTCGGGAGTGGAGCGAAGAAAGGGAACTGGACTGGTACCTCCTGGGAGAGGAAAACCACAGAAAACTCCAGGATTATGTAAAAGGTCTGATCGCTTTATACCGGAAATACCCGGCCCTTTACGCGGTAGACAATACTCCGGAGGGATTCGAATGGATCAATGCCAATGACGGGGACCGGAGTATTTTCAGCTTTGTGCGCAAATCGCCTACCAAGAGGAACAATCTTCTGGTGGTCTGCAACTTTACTCCTGTAGACCGTCCGGATTACCGTGTAGGAGTACCGAAAAAGAAACAGTATAAGCTGATCATGGATCAGAACGGAATGACTAAGCCGGAAATCTATAAGGCGGAAAAGCAGGAATGCGACAACCGCCCATTCTCCTTCGGATATCCTCTTCCGGGCTATGGTGTTGCAGTTTTCCTATATTAATATAGGGAAAGTACAGGATATAACTGGCAATTCGGCTGATTATTCATACAAAACAGGGATCATTTTTGTAAATATTCGAAGATTGATATTCTGCAGGATATGGGTTATAATGAGCGCGAAAACAGGGAAATGCTTTTTTTAAAGCCGGAAATATACGGCTGAAGAAAGGAGATAAATAAAATGAAAGTTTCTAACATTAAAGATATCGATAAGTTTTTTGACGTGATCGATCACTGCAAAGGAAAGGTAGAACTGGTTACAGGCGAAGGCGACAGACTGAACCTGAAATCAAAATTATCTCAGTATGTATCTCTGGCAAACATCTTCTCCAACGGCGAGATTCCGGAGCTGGAGATCGTGGCATACGAGAAAGAAGACATTGACAGCCTTATGCACTTTATGATCAACGGCTGATCAACTGCCAAATACCGGGGATATGATGAAATGTAAGGATACAGGAGTCATATCCCCGGCGTTGTCTGCTTTCGGCAGACTGCCGGACCGCTCCCCGCCGGGGAAAGGGACGGCGCGGAAAACAGAATAAGCTGCAGGAAAAACCAGGGGGTGTGAGACTTCCTGGTCAAATTTGCGTTCCTGCATATTTTATATCCTGCCGCAGGAAACGGCCAGGGTTTTCTATCCGGGCCGAGCAGGCGCCGGGGGATCTATAATTATGGAAAGGGGTATATTTTCATGACAAAAATCGATATTATCTCAGGTTTTTTAGGAGCCGGAAAAACAACACTGATCAAGGAGCTCCTGGAGGATGCGTTAAAGGAGGAGCAGGTGGTCCTGATCGAGAACGAGTTCGGCGAGATCGGCATTGACGGCGGCTTCCTGAAGGAAGCGGGGATCGAGATCCGGGAGATGAACTCCGGATGTATCTGCTGTTCCCTGGTGGGGGACTTCGGCGCTTCGTTAAAGGAAGTGATCAAAACCTATCATCCGGACAGGATCCTCATCGAGCCTTCCGGTGTGGGCAAGCTATCCGACGTGATCAAGGCGGTCCAGGACGTGCAGGAAGAGACCGGACTGGTGCTGAACAGCTATACCACAGTGGTGGACGCAAAGAAATGCAAAATGTATATGAGGAATTTCGGAGAGTTCTTTAATAATCAGGTGGAGTATGCGGGCGCTATCATTTTAAGCCGTACCGATATCGTGGATGAGGCAAAGGCGGTGCAGGCCATGGAACTTCTGCGGGAGATCAATCCCAGAGCCGCCATCATCACTACGCCCATCAAGGTGCTGGGAGGAAAGAAGCTCCTGGAGGTGATGGAGCATCCGGTGTCCTTGGAGGAAGAGCTGCTGAAAGAAGAAGTATGCCCGGAATGCGGACATATCCATGAGCACCATCACGAGCATCATCATGGGCATGAGGAAGAATGCCATGAGCATCATCACGAGCATGAGGAAGAATGCCATGAACACCATCACGGCCATGAGGAAGAATGCCACGAGCACCATCACAGCCATGACGGGGAATGCCATGAACATCATCACAGCCATGACGGGGAATGCCATGAACATCACCATGACCACGGGGACGCCTGCGGATGCGGACACCATCATGAACATGGCCATCATCATGCGGACGAAGTGTTTACCAGTTGGGGAAGAGAGACGGTGAAAAAGTTTGACCGGGACGGCCTGAAGGCTATGCTGGACAAGCTGGCACAGTCCGAGGAATACGGGACCATCCTGCGGGCCAAGGGGATGCTTCCCGCCGAGGACGGAACCTGGATCTATTTTGACATGGTTCCCCAGGAAACGGAGATCCGTGAGGGTTCGCCGGAATATACAGGGCGTCTTTGTGTGATCGGCTCCAAGCTGAAAGAGGATAAGCTGGCCGGGCTGTTCGGACTGTAAGAAGGAGAGAAAAGATATGGATGAGATCAGAGTTCCTATTTATTTTATCACCGGATTTCTGGAGAGCGGGAAGACTTCCTTTTTGAATTTTACCCTGGCTCAGGATTATTTTTATATTGATGGAAAAACCCTTCTGATCCTCTGTGAGGAAGGGGAAGAGGAATACGACGCCGGCGTGCTGGAGCAGAGCAATACTGCCGTAGAGATCATAGAAAAGGAGGAGGACCTGACTCCCCAGCGCCTGGCTGCCATGGACATCATCCATCAGCCTGAGCGAGTGATCGTCGAATATAACGGCATGTGGCTTGCCAGCAAATTTGAAAAAATGGAAAAGCCGGCCGGCTGGGGCATCGAGCAGCACATTACCTGTGTGGACGCCAGCACCTTCCAGGTGTATATGGCAAACATGAAATCGATCTTTATGGACATGGTCCGGGAAGCGGACATGGTGGTATTTAACCGCTGTAAAAAGGAGGATCCCCTTCCCACATACCGAAGAGGCATCAAGGTGGCGAACCAGAGGGCGGAGATCATCTTTGAGGACGAGGAAGGCGAACTGGACGATATCTTTAAGGATGAAATGCCTTTTGATGTGAACGCTCCGGTGATCGATATCCTGCCGGAGGATTACGGGATCTGGTTTGTGGATGCTATGGACCATCCGGAGACTTATGTGGGGAAAACCGTGCACTTTAAAGGAAGGGCATTAAAGCCCAGAGGCATGGGAAGCAGATTTTTTGTGCCCGGGCGCACGGCGATGACCTGCTGTGCGGATGATACGACCTTCCTGGGGTATGTGTGTAAAAGTGAGAATGCCCCACGGCTGAGAGAAGGACAGTGGGTGGACGTCACTGCCAGAGTGGCTTTTGAGAACCGCATGGAATATCAGGGAGACGGTATCGTGCTGTATGCGGAGCGGGTGGAGCCCTGTGAGAAGCTGGAAGAGGAGATGGTCTACTTTAATTAAAGTGCGGGAGTATCTTTGAAATATCGGAGGGCCGTGTAGGGCGGCGGAATGGAGTGTTTTATGTTTTTGATCGCGGGTTTGGGTAATCCTGGGAAGAAGTATGAGGGAACCCGGCATAATATGGGTTTTGATGTGATAGATTATTTAATAGAAAAGTATAGTGTTCCTCAGAGCGGCGTGAAGTTTAATGCCATGTATGGAAAAGATGTGATCGGCGGGGATAAGGTGATCCTGATGAAGCCGCTGTCTTTTATGAACCTGAGCGGCGGGCCGGTGAGGGATATGGTGAATTTTTTTAAGATCGACCCGGAGAGGGAGCTGATCGTGGTGTATGACGACATTGATCTGGAGCCGGGGCAGATCCGGATCCGGGAGAAGGGAAGCGCCGGCGGCCACAATGGGATCAAGGATATCATCCGGCAGCTTGGAACAGATAAATTTATGAGAGTCAAGGTGGGCGTCGGGGCCAAGCCGGATAAAAACTGGGATCTGGCGGATCATGTGCTGGGCCGCTTTGCCGACAGTGACAGGAAGCTTGTAGACGAGGCCATAAAGAGAGCCGGAGACGCGGTGGAGATGATGATCGCGGACGGAGTCCAGGCGGCCATGAATCAATATAACAGAAAACAGGTGCCGTAAATATGAAAGCATTTTTGCAGCCTCTGCAGGGTCTTGCAGAGATGGAGGAAATCCAGAAGGATTTAAAAAAGAATAAAGGTATCCTGCAGATCAGCGGATGTATAGAGTCCCAGAAAGCCCATCTGATGTATGGACTTTCCGGGCTTTTTTCCCATAAGCTGATATTGGCGGAGGACGAGCGCAGGGCAAAGGAGATTTACGAGGATTACCGGTTCTATGATAAGAACATCCTTTTTTATCCGGCGAAGGATCTTTTGTTTTTTCAGGCGGACGTCCATGGAAACCTGCTGATCCGGCAGCGGATGCGGGCGGTAAAGGCGCTTCTGGAGGAAAAGGAGCTGACGGTGGTCACCAGTGTGGACGGCTGTATGGATTTTCTTTCTCCTTTGGAGCGGATACAGGAATCTCTTCTTACATTCCGGAATGACAGTGAACTGGATCTGGATAAGCTGAAGGCGTCTCTGGTGAAAATGGGCTATGAACGTGTGGGCCAGGTGGAAATGCCGGGGCAGTTTTCCATCCGGGGCGGGATCGTGGACCTCTATCCTCTCACAGAGGAAAATCCCTGGAGGATCGAACTGTGGGGAGACGAGATCGACTCCATCCGAAGCTTTGACGCCCAGAGCCAGCGGTCCCTGGAAAATCTCCAGGAGATCACCATTTATCCTGCCGCAGAAGAGAGCGGAGGAAAGGACCGGGTTTCTTTTCTAGATTATTTCCCTGAGGACCGGACAATTATTTTTCTGGATGAACCCAACCGTCTGGAGGAAAATGGAAAAGCGGTGGAGGAAGAGTTTTTCCAGAGCCGTAAGAACCGGGAGGAAAAGGGGATCCAGACCTTATCCGGGGACTGGATCTGCAGCTTTGAGGAACTGGAAAAGAAGCTGAATAAAAGGAACTGCGTGTCGGTCTCTTCCCTGGAGCCGCGCCAGGCAGGGTGGAAGTTTACCAGGCGGTTCAACCTTACGGTGCGGTCGGTAAGCTCCTATAACAACAGCTTTGAGCTTCTGGTGAAGGATCTGCGGCAATATAAGCAGCAGGGCTATCAGATCGCTCTTCTGTGCGGATCCAGGACAAGGGCCGGGCGTCTGGCAAAGGATCTGCAGGAGGAAGGGCTCCTGGCCTTTTACGGGGAGGATCCGGACCGGGTCATCCAGGCCGGAGAGATCATGGTGGTCTACGGCCACGCCAGAAAAGGCTTCGAATATCCTCTCATAAAATTTGCGGTCATGACGGAGTCGGATATTTTCGGCCAGGAACAGAAGAAAAAGAAGAAGACAAAGCGCTACAACGGAAAGCGGATCCAGGATTTTGCGGAGCTTTCCATCGGAGATTTTGTGGTCCATGAACGCCACGGCCTGGGTATTTACCGGGGGATCGAGAAGGTAGAAGTGGACCGGGTGGTGAAGGATTATATCAAGATCGAGTATGCAGGAAGAAGCAATCTTTATATCCTGGCTACCCAGTTGGACGCTCTGCAGAAATATGCGGGAGCGGAGACCGATACCCCTCCCAGGCTGAATAAGCTCGGCTCTCCGGACTGGAACAAGACGAAGAGCCGGGTAAGGGGAGCGGTAAGAAATATCGCAAAAGAACTGGTGGAGCTGTATGCTGCCCGCCAGGAAAAGGAAGGGTATGCCTGCGGGCCGGATACGGTATGGCAGAAGGAGTTCGAGGAAATGTTCCCCTATGAGGAGACGGAGGACCAGCTTTCCGCCATCGAAGACACCAAAAGAGATCTGGAAAGCACGAAGATCATGGACCGTCTGATCTGCGGGGACGTAGGCTACGGGAAGACGGAGGTGGCTCTGCGGGCGGCCTTCAAGGAGGTCCAGGAGAGCCGTCAGGTAGTCTATCTGGTGCCGACGACGATCCTTGCCCAGCAGCATTATAATACCTTTGTCCAGAGGATGAAGGAATTTCCGGTAAAGGTAGACCTGCTCTGCCGGTTCCGCACGCCGGCCCAGCAGAAAAAGACCCTGGAGGACCTGAAAAAGGGGCAGGTGGACATTGTCATCGGAACCCACAGGGTCCTTTCCAAGGATGTGAAATTTAAAAACCTGGGGCTTCTGATCATTGATGAGGAGCAGCGCTTCGGCGTGACCCATAAAGAGAAGATCAAGCAGCTAAAAAAGGATGTGGATGTGCTTACCCTTACCGCCACGCCCATCCCCAGGACCCTGCATATGAGCCTGATCGGAATCCGTGATATGAGCGTACTGGAGGAGCCGCCCATGGACAGAGTGCCGATCCAGACCTATGTTATGGAATATGATGAGGAAACGGTGCGGGAAGCCATCAACCGGGAGCTGCGGCGGGGCGGCCAGGTGTATTATGTTTATAACCGGGTGAACGACATCGCGGAGGTGGCCCTTCGGATCAGCAAACTGGTGCCGGAGGCGAGGGTGGATTTCGCCCACGGCCAGATGAGCGAGAGGGAGCTGGAGCGGGTGATGTACGGCTTTATCAACGGGGATATCGATGTTCTGGTCTCCACAACGATCATAGAGACCGGACTGGATATTTCCAATGTGAATACCATGATCATCCATGATTCGGACCGGTACGGCCTGTCCCAGCTTTATCAGCTCCGGGGGAGGATCGGAAGGTCCAACCGCACGGCGTATGCCTTTTTGATGTACCGGAGGAATATGGTCCTTCGGGAAACTGCGGAAAAGCGTCTGGCAGCCATCCGGGAATACACGGATCTGGGAAGCGGCTTTAAGATCGCCATGCGGGATCTGGAGCTTAGGGGAGCGGGAAATCTTCTTGGCGCAGAACAGCATGGGCACATGAACGCGGTAGGCTACGACCTGTACTGCAAGATGCTCAGCGAAGCGGTTTCCGAGGCAAAGGGCGAACAGGTGATGGACGATTTTGAGACCTCCATCGATCTGGATATGGACGCGTTTATCCCGGATTCTTATATCAGCAACGAGTATCAGAAGCTGGATATTTATAAACGGATCGCAGGGATCGAGTCCCAGCAGGATTACGACAATATGCTGGAGGAGCTGATCGACCGTTTCGGGGAATTCCCCAAAGCGGTGGGAAATCTCCTTCTGATCGCCAGGCTGAAGGCCATGGCGCATCAGGCCTATGTTACAGAGATCAAACAGATGGGAAAAACCCTGCGGATCACTTTGTATGAAAAAGCCAGGATCGATCCGTCGGGAATCCCGGGGCTTATGGAAAAATACCGGCGCGCCCTGCAGTTTAAGGCAGAGCAGGAGCCGAAGTTTATACTGGAGTTCAAGGGAAATCTTATGGAAACCTTGAGCGGCTTTATGGACAGCCTTCTGCAGTTGGCGGAGAAGCCGTGAGATTTGTGGATGATGTGTGAAAAAATCATGGATTTTAGTGAATTTCCTTGCCCTTGGAACAAAAAAAGTTTATACTCATAATAATGAGTTGGGCAAATGTACTGCCCCTATGAAATTCCGGGGAGAGGCAGAGCAGGAGAATGACTTTGGACAGCCTCCCCCCGCAGCATGGAGGAAGAAATGAAAGAAATGGCAAAAAGAACGGCGGTGGCCGGGCTTGCAGGTGTGATGGCAGTATCGGTGCTTGCAGGATGCGGAGAAAAGAATTTAGACGGGACAAAGACCGTGGCGACAGTGAACGGCACGGAGGTGCCTTTAGGCGTTGTGAGCCTTTACGCACGGCAGCAGCAGGCACAGACGGAAGCTCTTTATCTGAGCCTTATGGGAGATTCCATGGCGATCTGGGACACGGAGGTGGAAGAAGGAGTCACCTACGGCCAGCAGCTTGTGGATCAGTGCCTGGAATCCGTAGAATTGATGTATATCATGAAAGAAAAAGCCGGAGATTTCGGCGTGGAGGTCACTGAAGAGGATCAGAGCGCCATTGGGGAAGCTGCGGCTGCCTTTATAGAAGAAAACACAGAAGAGACCCTGGAGGCCCTTGGCGTATCTGAGGAGCAGGTAAAAACCCTTCTGGAGCTTGAGACCTACTACACACGCATGCGCGATCCTATCGTGGCCGACGTGGATACAGAGATCCCTGAGGATGAGGTACAGCAGGCCGGCTTCACTTATGTGAGCATCAACACCAGCAGCGAGGACCTGACCGAGGAAGACAAAGAGACAAGAAAAGAGCAGGCACAGGAGATCCTGGATAAGATGCTGGCAGATCCAGAGGCAGACATGGACGAGACGGCGAAGGAGGTCAGCGAGGATTATTCCGCCCTTTCCGGAAATTTTGCCTTTAATGAAAGCGACAACGAAGAGGTGGGAGAGTCCACCTATGCGGAAGAAGTGATCACCGCACTGCGCGGTCTTGAAGACGGAGAAGTCTATGACAGCGTGATCGAGACGGATACCGGATATTATATCGTCCGCCTGGACACCCAGTATGATGAGGAAGCTACGGAATCCAAGAAGGAATCTATCATTTCTGCAAGAGAGAGCGATCTTTACACAGAGACCACGGACGGATGGCTGGAAGAAGCAGATATCACCACCGACGAAAAGGTATTGGAAACACTGGTGGTAACAGACAGCCACGGCTTCACCATCCAGTCAGCGGAGACAGAGGAAACGGAAGCGGCGGATGAGACTTCTGAGACTGCAGATGAGACCGCTGATGCAGCAGAGGAGGATGCTGACGCGGATGAGACAGAAGCGGAAACTGAGACAGACGCTGCAGCAGAGGAAGAAACTGTGACGGAGGACGCCGCAGAGACGGAAAGCGCCGAGGCGGAGGCTTCCGATGCAGAAGAAGAAACCGGCACAGAGACGGATTCCGGCAGTGACACGGCAGAAGAAGCAGAAACTTCCGCAGACGGCACAGAAGCGGAAGATACGGCAGCAGATACAGCCGACGCCGAATAAGACCAGAGGAGAAAAAATTTATGGGTCCGGAAAATTCCCTTACACGGGCGCAGATCAAGCGCCGGAACAGGAGCAATATCTACCGTGTTATTTTGGAGAATCCCGGCATTTCCCGCCAGGAGATCGCCCGCGCGCTGGATCTGTCCCTTCCCACAGTGCTGAATAACCTGACAGACCTGACAGAGGAAGGGCTGGTGCAGAAGGTGGGCGCCCTTGGGGATACCGGAGGGAGAAAGGCCTATACCTATGGGATCGTGCCGGACGCGCGCACGGCGGTGGGATTCGATATCACCAGACATCATATCACGGCAGTGCTGATCGACCTGAACGGAGAGATCATGAGCCGTATCCGCATCCGTATGGATTTTCAGCGGACGGATGAATATATGCGCAGGCTGGGGGAGATCGTAGGATCGCTGATCGCCGAGGCGGGGGTAAAGAAGGAGTCTGTCCTGGGCGTGGGATTTGGCGTGCCGGGACTGATCACAGAGGACAATCAGAAGGTCTTTTACGGGAAGATCCTGGACTTTGACGATGTGACGCTGGGAGAATTTTCCAGGTATATTTCGTTTGACGGAGCATTGTTTAACGACGCGGATGCGGCGGCGTATGCCGAGTTCCATTCCCATCCGGATCTGGAAAATGCCTTTTATGTTATGCTTAGCAACAATGTGGGCGGGGCTTTGATCATGAACGGACAGGTGTGGAGAGGAAGAAATCTCTGCGCCGCGGAGATCGGACATATTACCCTGGATCCGGACGGCCCCAGGTGCTACTGCGGCCAGAAGGGCTGCATGGACATTTACTGTGCGGCTACGGTGCTGGACAGCGGATATGACGATAGCCTGGAAAAATTTTTCGGGCATCTCCGTCAGGGTGAGGAGAAAGCGGTATCCATTTGGAACGAGTATCTGGATCACCTTGCAAAAGCCATTAATGTGCTCCGGCTTCTGTTGGACTGCCCCATCATCCTGGGCGGATATGTGGGCGCTTATATGAACGACTATATAGAAGAGCTTCGGGAGCGGGCGGAAAAGCTTTATTCTTTCCAGTCCCCGGCATCAGAGGTGCTTTGCTGCCAGTGCAGGAAGGAAGCCATTGCCGCAGGGGCCGCTTTAAGATTTATCACAGATTATATTGCAGCTATATAAAAATTACAGTTCACACCGGATGACAGGATTCCGGCAGACTATTATCCCCCTTTTTCCGGTGATGTGCCGGGAGAAGGGGGATTTATTTTTGCAGGCGTATACTATCCCTTAAAATTAATATACGGATAAGGGAAAGATATCTCTAAGAATTGAATATTCCCTTATTCCACGTTTAAATTTAAGGGAATAAAGGAGGGCAGAAGGCAATGGTTGCCGGTTGACAACCAGGGAAAATGGATGTAAAATCGTTTTATAAAATAACTTTATTAAACGAGACCGGATCATAAAATCCATAAAAGAAAGGAGTAAACATATGCTGCCAAAAACAATGAAAGCTTTAGTTGCCTATGGAAAAAATGATTATCGTCTGGAAACGGATTATCCTGTGCCGGAGTGCGGCCCGGACGATATCATCATTAAAACAGAAGCCTGTGGGATCTGTGCCGGAGACCTGAAATGCATGCATGGCGCAGAGCGGTTCTGGGGAGACGAGAAGACGCCGTCCTGGGTACAGCCGCCCTTTATCCCTGGTCATGAGTTTCTGGGGCGCATCGTGGAAATGGGAGAGAATGTAAAGGGCTGGAAGCTGGGAGACCGGATCACAGCGGATCAGATCGTTCCCTGCGGAGAATGCCGGTTCTGCAAAAGCGGAAGATACTGGATGTGCGAACCTCATGCTACCTTTGGCTTCCAGAAAAATAATAACGGCGGCATGGCAGAATATGTCCGCTATCCAAAGACTGCTGTCCTTCACAGAGTACCGGAGGAGATGCCTTTAGAGAAGGCGCTTCTGATCGAGCCTTATTCCTGCTCCAAGCACTGTGTGGACAGGGCACAGATCGGAAATGAGGACGTGGTAGTGATCTCCGGGGCAGGTACCCTTGGCCTTGGAATGATCACGTATGCCAGAATGAAAAATCCTGAGAAGCTGATCGTGCTGGATATGTTGGATGAGCGCCTGGAGAAGGCAAAGGAGTTCGGCGCGGATCTGGTGATGAATCCCGGAAAGGTGGACGTGGAGAAGGAGATCAAAGCATTGACAGAGGGCTATGGCTGTGATATTTATATTGAAGCCACCGGACATCCATCCAGCGTGATCCAGGGGCTGAACAGCATCCGCAAGCTTGGAAGATTTGTGGAATTCAGTGTGTTCGGCAGTGCGGCCACCGTGGACTGGAGCATCATCGGAGACGGAAAGGAACTGGATGTGCTGGGGTCTCACCTTTCTCCTTACTGCTATCCATTTGTCATCGAACACATTAACAAAGGCGACTTAAAGACAGAGGGTGTGGTTTCCTCTGTGTACAGACTGGATCAGTGGAAGGAAGCCTTTGATAAGGCCACGGGCAGGGATGGAGATCTTAAGGTGGCATTTACCTTTGAATAAATTTTTCTCATGGAGATAGATTGCTTATGAATGCGTCAGAACGGCTGCTGGGGACTTTGAATTTTGAAAAAATGGAAGAAGGGGGCGCTGTTGCGGAGACTTTTTTTCCATGGACACTTACATTGGACAGATGGAGAGAAGAAGGACTTCCGGAAAAGTTTACTTCCGCGTACTTATATCCGCCGGCGAAAGACCGGAGCAGGCGCTATTTTAATGATCTTATGACAGAACCGGTATATGAGTACGAGCAGTTTTTTGGCCTGGACGGAGTGAAACGGATGTCCTTTCGGATCCCGTTCAAGTGCTTTGATGAAAAGACCCTGGAAGAGACAGAGGAATATACCATAAAACTGGACGAGGATGGCTGGACAAGAAAATATTACAAGAACAGAGACCTGGTACAAGAATTACAGCCTGTTATCCGGGAGGAAGAAGACTGGAACCGGTTAAAGGAGAAAATCCTATTTGAACTGGAGCATTTCTGCGGGGATGAGAAGCTGAAAGAAATATATGGAAAATACAGGGAAGAGCATGAAAGAGGAGAGTTTTCCATCCGTTTTCGTGCATCCGGTTTTTTCTGGACTCCCAGAGAACTTTTAGGAGTGGAGGAGCATCTGCTTGCCTTCTATGAAATGCCGGAACTTCTTCACGAAATAAACCGCTTTGTTTTGGAAACGTATCTGGAATATTTCGATAAGATCTTTTCCATCCTTCAGCCGGAAGTGATCTTATTCGAGGAGGACTTAAGCGGCGCTAATGGACCGATGATCTCCCCGGCGATGTTCGATGAATTTGTAGGGGATTATTATAAAGAGCTGGTTCCGTTTTTAAAGAAAAAGGGTGTAAAGAATGTGTTTGTGGATACAGACGGAGACTTCCGGCAGTTGATCCCGAACTTTTTAAAGGCAGGGGTTGACGGTTTTCTGCCCATGGATGTAAATGCGGGAATGGACATTGTTCAGGTGAGAAAAGAATTTCCGGATGTAAAATTTATCGGCGCATTTAATAAGCTGGCCATTGCGGAGGGAAAAGAAGCGATCGACCGGGAATTTGAGCGGCTTCTTCCAGTGATCCGCCAGGGTGGATACATACCGGGGGCCGATCATCAGATAGCACCGTCTACAGCCCTAGAGAACTACCGTTATTATTTAAAAAGCTTGAAAGAAGTAATGAGACAAGCAGGAATAAACAGATAAATTATTTCGGTCAAAAAAAGTCGACCTTTCCCGTTTTTCTGGATATTTCATTAAATATCTGTTACACTAAGGATATACAGACAGGGAAGGATGGTGAAAAAAGAGTTGTCCTTCTACAGAAGATAAAATAAGAAAATACAGATCGAAGACATTGAAAAGCACATGAGACAAAAATATGAAATGAAGAAAAAGGGGATGCCTCATGGCGAATACGAAGCACGAAGATGCGATCATGAAAATGGGTTTCGATTATTTTCGTGACAATATATTAAAAACGTTGGGAATTGATTATGACTTTGTGGAGATTGGCCCGACAGAACTGGTGGAACTGACGATTCACTCCTTGTATATGGATTTTACATTTCTGACTAAGAATGGAATCTATATACATATTGAATTTCAGACCACAGACGGAAAAGATGAGGATTTGCGGCGATTTCACGCATATGAAGCAGTATATTCTCATAAGACAGAAAAAAAGGTGATCACGTATGTGATCTATTCCGGAGGGATCAAAAAAACAAAAGCTGAGCTGAATTGCGGCCTGTACCTATATCGCGTAAATCCAATCTATATAAATGTACAGGACGCAGAAGAAGTTTTCCGGAAGTTAAAGATAAAAAGAGACGCAGATGAACCGTTTACAGATGAGGATTTTGCCAGATTGTCTCTTACTCCTCTGATGAGCAGAAAAACGGAAAGAAAAGAAACCATAAAAGAAGCACTCCTTCTGGCAAAGAGCAATAAAAGTATAACGTCTCAGAAATCAATGGCAATACTTTACGCTCTGGCGGATAAATTTCTGGAGGGAGCAGAATTAGATGAGATCAGGGAGGTGGTTTCGATGACAAGGATTGGCCAGATGCTTTTGGACGAGGGCATGAAAAAAGGCCGCGAACAGGGCCGTGAGCAGGGCATCGATCTGGCGGAAAAGCTGCTGGATGCCGGAAGGGTAGAAGATCTTAAGCGTGCGGTCAAAGATAAAGAGTTTCGGGAGGAGCTGATCAAGGAATTCCAGATCTGACCTGTGCCGGAGAGCTCCATAAATATGAGAAATGATTTCCAAAATTAAAAAAGAGATTATCCTGCAGCCGTTTATGCTGCCCATGTGCAACACGGGACAGGATAATCTCTTTTTATAAGTTTTAAAGGGCTTATAAGTATTCAAGGACCCGCTCATGGGAGCGCGGTATTTACCCGATCAGCCCGAAATGCAGCATAGCGTTATAGATCCCGTCCTGATCCACGTCCGTGGTCTGATAAGAACAGCAGGGAAGGATCTCTTCCATGGAATTTCCCATGGCGATGCTGTGGCCGGCGTATTCCAGCATAGGCAGGTCGTTGGTGCTGTCGCCGAAGGCGTAACTGTTTTCCAGGGGGATGTCCAGCTTTTTCAGAAGAAATTCCATGCCGGTAGCCTTGGAACAGGATTTCTGCGTGACCTCCCAGATACGCCTGCCGTGATCAAAATAGCGGAAATGCTCTTCGCAGAAAGCGCGGAATTTTTCTTCCAGAGTATCCTCCTGGAGAAAAGCCAGGAACTTATCAAAGGTGAAGGACTCGGCCTGCCGGCGGGGAAATCTGCATAGATCCACAGCCTTGACCCGGTCTTTTAAGTGCTCCACATCCATACAGCTTACCGGAGAATCTCCGTCATAAAGGATCCCGGAGGGCTGTTCAAAGAAAGCGGCCACCCGGCATTCACGGAGGACCGCGATCGTTTTCCGGCAAAGCTCATGGGGGACCGTGCTGGAGAAAAGAAGCTGGCCGTGCATGTAGATCTGGGAACCGCATCCGCATACATAGCCGTCAAAATCAAGTTCCCGGATCAAAGGCGAGATCATGCCAAGGGTGCGCCCGGAATTTACAAAAAGCAGATGACCCTGTTCACGGGCTTTTTTTAATGCCAGCTTTGCGCTTGCGGGGACGGAAAAAGGGGGAGCGGTAAGCAGCGTTCCGTCAATATCAAAAAACAGTATCTTCTGATCCTTCATCGGTAAAATTCTCCTTATTTTTCATTGTCACACGGATCCCGTTTACCTCTACGTTGTCCTCCATGGGGATCACCAGACAGCGGCGGCCGTCAATGACGCGGGTTTCCACCAGGTCCGCCCGGTCCGGCTGCACATGGATCACCACATCCGGGGTCTTGATCTCGAAGCGGCGGGTATTGGTGAGGTTGGAGGCCATGAGGGAGGCTTTTTCTCCGGCAGCGATCTCATACTGCTCGTCGAAGGATTCCAGCTTTTCCTCCTCCACGCCGCAGTCTTCAAACAGCCGTTTCACCTCGGATTTTGTAAGGACCACCGGTTCCGGTTCGTCCTTCTGGGCTTCCACCAGTTCGGTGAGCCTTTCATGGATATTAATGACTGTATCATAGGCACAGTCTTCTCCCAGAGTATCCTCCACAAGGGCGTTGAAGGAATCCCTCTGGCCGCCTGCGGAAAGGGGCGTGCTGCAGCCGAACAGCTCGTCCACAAAGGTGCTGCGCAGCTCTTCGGCATTTTTTGTATAATATAAGATACCGTGGATATCCGTACTGCGGTCGTTAAATACCGGGAACAAAAATCCCAGATCCGGCATTTCCACGATCCAGTCCCGGATGCGGTCCTCGATGCTGTTGGTCTCCGCGTTGTAGCAGAGACCTGCCTTGGAAAGCTTCACCGGGCAGATGCTGCAGAGGATATGCTCGTAGATCTCATCGGAGGCATCGAACATTTCCTGGCCGTCGGAGGATTTGCCGGGGATATCATAAACGGCATGGATCAGGATGATATAATAATTTTCCCCATAATCATAATTTTCAATGATCTTGTCATAAAAGGCTTCCGTCAGTTCGTCGTCCTGGAGCTTGCTGTTTTTCAGGCGAAGGAGAAATTCCTGGGTACCGCCCTCCTGTTCCTGCTCCAGAGGAAATTCCATATTGATCAGGTTTTTTCCGATAGTGCCAGAAAGTGTTTTCTTAAAGATCTCAAAGTACTTGAACATTTCTTCCTCGGAAAGGGAAAGAAATGCCTCCTTCAGTTCCGTCTTTTTATTTTTTTCTCCGTCCACATAGCAGCCGCAGATGCGGGTAATGGAGCAGTTGGCCGGGGAAAACTGTTTCTTTATTTCAGATATTTCTTTTTTATTCATAGACACCTCTTCTTATTGATATTTTATGTACAAATCCCATAAAGCAGGATTCTTTTTTATAGGAAACCGCGTTTCCATGAAAGCTGCGGCGGATATACCAGGCCGCAGAGCCAAGCTTTATTATAGCCCAGAATTTTATGAAGGGCAAGATAACAAAATAATACTCAATTTTGTCTTTGAATGTTATAATGAAAAAAGATCTATGGAAATACAGGAAGGGAAACCAATGAAAGGAAAACATAGGATAAATAAAGAGATCCTGCTGATGGCCGCGGCGCTGACGATCACAGTAATGTTTATTTTTATCTTGTCTTCCTATTACGGAAGGATCATGAAGGACGTGGAGGTGGCCGCGGACGAACTGAGCCAGACCTATCAGTATCAGTATGAGATGATCGTGGATAACCGGAACTTGACCTTCTGGCAGGCTGTATATGAAAACGCCAGCGAAAAGGCCAGGGAAAAGGGCGCGGTTCTGGAACTGAAGGGCCTGGAGACCGGGGAGGATTACGACAAGGCGGACTATATGGATATGAGCATCGCCGCCCAGGTGGACGGCATCATCCTGGAGTATAACGGCGAAGAAGGAATGCAGGAAAAGATCGACGAGGCTGTGGAAGCGGGGATCCCTGTGGTGACCATCGTAAACGACGCTACCCAGAGCCTTCGCCAGTCCTTTGTGGGGATCAACGACTACCAGCTTGGACAGGTATATGGGGCCCAGGTGGCGGAGCTTCTGGACGAGGATACGGAAAGTGTGCTGATCCTTCTGAACTGGGAACAGGATCTGGGGCAGAACCAGCTCTATGCCCAGATCAACAGCGCCCTGGAAAAAAAGGTGGGCGGAAAGCGCAGGATCAAGATCCATTCCCGGAATTTTATGTCTCAGAGCCAGTTTGACACAGAGGAAGAGCTGCGGGCTATTTTCCAGGCGCCGGAGGGGCCGCCCCAGATCCTGGTGTGTATGGATGAGATGACCACAGAATGCGCCTACCAGACCATGATCGATTTTAATATGGTGGATCAGGTAAAGATCATAGGATACTATACCTCAAAGACGATCATGGACGCGGTGGAAAAGGATCTGATCCCTGTGACCATGAGTATGGACGTGGAACAGATCGGTACCTACAGCATCGAGGCCCTGACGGAATTCTGGGAGGTGGGACGGACCAACTCCTATTATCCTGTGGATCTTGATGTGATAACCAAAGAAAACTGGGAAGAACAGGAAGAACAGTATGAAGAATAAAAACAGGATCCTCCGGTGGAAGGACCGGTCCCTTGCCGTAAAAGTGCTCTGCCAGGTGGCTATGGTGGCGGTGATCCTTTTTTCCACGAATATGCTGACCTATTTTCAGGTAAACAGGACCATGCAGACGCTGGACTCCGTATATGCCAGCAATGTGGACATCACAGAGCTGGCGGAGTCGCTGGAAGACGTGCAGACGAGCATGTACAGCTATCTTACGGTGAAGACCTCCGATACACTGGAGAATTATTTCCGCTGCGAGGAAAGATATAAGAGGCTCTCAGAGCGGCTGAACGACCAGATCACGGAGAATCCGGTAAAGCTTCTGGAACGGAATATCCGCCGGATGTCGGAGACCTATCTGGGAGAAACCGCGGAGACCGTCCAGGCAAAGCGCGGCAGGAATGTGGAAAAATATAAGGATTATTACGAAGAATGTCTGAAGATGTACCGGTACCTGAATTCCTATATCGCGGACCTGAACGGACAGCAGTTTAAAAACAATTCAGCCAGTTACCAGACTCTGCGGCAGGCGATCCTGTTCCTGGAGGCGGTAAGCTCCATCATGCTGATCCTGATCATGGGCGTGTGTACCCTGATGCTTTATTACATGGTCAAGAACGTTTCGGCCCCTCTTCGGGGGCTTGCGGCAACCGCGAAGCTGGTAGGCCAGGCGAACTTTAACGTGAAAATGCCGCCCACCGATGCGGAAGACGAGGTGGGCGTACTGACCAGAGCCTTTAATACCATGGTCTCCAGCCTGGAGGAGTACGTGAAGCTGACAAAGGAAAACATGGAAAAAGAACAGAAAATGGTGGAGCGGGAGCTCCTTATGGAAACCCATCTGAAAGAGGCTCAGCTAAGGTACCTCCAGTCCCAGATCAATCCGCATTTTCTGTTCAATTCCCTGAATGCGGGGGCGCAGCTTGCCATGATGGAGGATGCGGAGAAAACCAGCATTTTTGTGGAGCGCATGGCGGAATTTTTCCGCTACAATGTAAAAAAAGGAAACGAGGACGCCACTCTCGGGGAGGAAGTGGAGGCGGTGGAAAACTACATTTATATCCTGAATGTACGTTTCGCCGGCGACATCCACTATACCGCAGATGTGGACGAATCTGTGCTGGACTATAAGACGCCAAGCCTGATCCTCCAGCCCATTGTGGAAAACGCGGTAAACCACGGGATACGGAACATTGAGCGGGAAGGGACGATCCATCTTGAGATCAGGGACGCAGGAGAATATGTCCGCATCAGCGTGAAGGACAACGGAAAAGGGATCTCCCGGGAGCGTATCGCCCAGATCCAAAAGGGAGAGATCCACAGCAGGGAAACGCCGGGAGATTCTACAGGGATCGGCATGAATAATGTGATCAGCAGGCTGGAGCTGTATTATAAACAGAAAGACCTTCTTACCATAGAAAGTGAAGGGGAGGATAAGGGAACCGAGGTGGTGATCCGTATCCCGAAGCACACAGGGGAAGAAGTCTGAAACAGGATGGACAGGAGAGGAAAAGAGATGTATCGTATTTTACTTGCAGACGATGAAGGCATTATGCTGGAATCACTGAAAAGCATTATCCGAAGCAACTATGGGAGCGAATGTGAGATCGCCTGTGCCAAGACCGGAAGAGCGGTGGTGGAACAGGTGGAATCCTTTCGGCCGGACATTGCCTTTGTGGATATCCAGATGCCGGGATTAAACGGGATCCAGGCCATCAAAGAGGTCCGCAAGTTCAACAACAGCGTTATTTTCGTCATCATCACGGCCTATGACAAGTTCACCTATGCCCGGGAGGCCATCAACCTTGGGGTCATGGAGTACCTGACCAAGCCGATCAATAAGAAAAAATTTCTTCAGGTGTGTACGGAGGCCATGCAGAAGGTGGACGAGAGCAGGCAGAAGCGCAGCGATGATCTGAAGATCAGAGAAAAGCTGGAGATCGTCATTCCGATCCTTGAGTCCGGCTATATATACAACCTTCTCCTGCAGGATGATTTCCATACATACGAGGACAATTATAAAGAGCTTTTAAACATCCAGGAAAACTATGCTTTTATGGCGGTGGCAGAATTCGGGGACAGCGTGGAAAACGGGATCCTGACAAACGCGGTGGGGGCCAGCGTGCGGGCCAGCAAATTTTATCCCGAGTTCCGGGAGATCGCCAAAGGCTTTTTCCAATGTATGGTAGGGCCTGTGATGGGAAACCGCATCGTGCTCCTGGTCCCTCATGAGAAGGAAAAAACGGAATACGAGGAACGTGTGGAGATCCTGACCAGGATGCGCAATATGATCCATAAGCTGGAAAACCGCATCGACTGTAAATTCCGGGCAGGGATCGGCAGAGTCTGCACCCTGGAAAACGCCAGGGAATCCTATACGGAGGCTCTGCGTGCCCTTCGGGAGAGCAGCAACCATGTGGTACATATCAACGATATCCCCCTGAACCAGGAATACGACGGGGAGTATCCGCTGGATCTGGAAAACCGGTACTGTCAGAGGGCTATGGAAGCGGATTACACCGGCGCGTCCCAGGCGGCGGACCAGTTTTTTGACTGGATGCTGAAGAATTATGAAAACTACAGGGAAGATATAGAGATCAAGGTCCTGGAGCTTGTGATGCGGATCGAATACAAGGCCTTTTTTAAAGGAGGCGTCAAATACGGCTTCCGCTACCGGGAAAATTATCTGAAGGAGATCCGGGGGTGCAGGGATTACGGGGAGCTGCGCGCCTGGTTCCTGGAAAGGACCGAGGACGTATGCCGGGGAATGGCCACCAATAAAGCAAAGGAAGCGGAGTCGGTGGTGGAGAAAGCAAAGGCGTACATGAAAGAAAATTACCAGAAGGATATTTCCCTGGACGACGTATCCAGGATGGTGGATATCAGCCCGTATTATTTCAGCAAGCTGTTTAAACAGGAACAGGGCGAAGGGTTCCTGGAATATCTCACCGGAGTCCGGATGAGCGCGGCGCGGGAGTTTCTGAGGAACCAGAACTACAGCATTAAAGAGGTATGCTCCATGTGCGGATACAGCGATCCCAATTATTTCAGCAGGATCTTTAAGCGTTATGAAGGGGTCACGCCCAGTGAGTACAGAGAAAGGTTGGGATGAAAATGAAAAGATGGAAAGGGGTTTTTGCGGCGTTTCTCTGTATCTGCCTTTTGCTTGCCGGATGCGGCAGGAGGGAAGAGGAAGCTCCGGCCTCTCAGGAGGCGGAAGGCAGCAGTGTTGAGGGCGGAGAAGTAAAGATCGGACTGAGCTTCGACTCCTTTGTGATCGAAAGATGGATCCGTGACAGGGATGTCTTTGTGGATACCGCAAAGAAACTGGGAGCCTCTGTAAATGTGCAGAACGCAAACGGCAATGTGGAGGAGCAGATCTCTCAGATCGAGTATCTGATCGGAAGGGATATCGACGTGCTGGTGGTGGTCGCCGCAGACTGCGAGGCCCTTACAGAGGTCATGGAAGAGGCAAAGGCGGCGGGGATCAAGACCCTCTCTTATGACCGGCTGATCCTGAACGCAGGTACGGATCTTTATGTTTCCTTTGACAATAAGGCGGTGGGCACCCTGATGGCCAAGGCGCTTAAGAATGCCATCCCCGACGGCGGCGATATTTTTATGATCCAGGGTGCGGAGGAAGACAATAATGTAAAGCTGGTCCGGGAAGGCTTTGAGGAAGAGCTGGAAGGCAGCAATCTGAACGTGGTCTATCAGGCGAACTGCGCGGGATGGCTGGCGGAGCAGGCGGTGGAGTATCTGGACGAGGCCCTGCAGGAATTCCCGGATGTAAAAGGGATCATGTGCGGAAACGACGACATTGCCTCCCAGGTGGTCCGGGTACTGGCGGAGCACCGTCTGGCAGGCAAGGTGCAGGTGGTAGGACAGGACGGAGACCTGGCGGCCTGTCAGAGGATCGTGGAAGGGACCCAGACCATGACGGCCTTTAAGTCTGTAGAGCTTCAGGCAAAGGTCGCGGCCCGCTATGCCGTAAATATGGCAAAGGGAGAGGAGCTGGAGCGGATCAACAGCAGCATAAACGACGGCAGTGAGGAGATCCCTTTCTGCAAGCTTCAGCCCATTGCTGTTACAAGTAAAAATATGGATGAGATCATTATCGACGCAGGTTTTCACTCAGAAGAGGATGTGTATCTCAACGTAATGAAGGAACAGGAGGAACCTTAAAGTCAATAGGAAATTTTTGTTGCAAAAATGTCTTGCTTTTGGCAGGGCATTTTTGTTTTTCTGAAAAATATCCGATATGTCAGCAACTATGTCCTGTATCCCCTATGCTACAATGATACCATCAAAAAGGGCGGAGGCAACCGCCTGAAAGGAAACGGAGGAAAATAAAATGAAAAGAAAGTTATTTGCAGCAGTTCTCTGCGCATCCATGGTAGCCGGAACATTAGTGGTTCCTACCGCTGTACATGCAGAAGAGAGCAAAGGCCTTATCGGCGTGGCAATGCCTACCCAGGATCTCCAGAGATGGAACCAGGACGGCGAGAACATGAAGAAAGAGCTGGAAGCAAAAGGCTATGAAGTAGACCTTCAGTATGCCGGCAACGACGTTGCTACTCAGGTTTCCCAGATCGAAAACATGATCGCAAACGGAGACCAGCTTCTGGTTATCGCTTCCATCGAGGGCGACTCCCTTGGGACCGTTCTTGCACAGGCAAAGGAAAATGAGATCCCGGTTATCGCTTATGACCGTCTGATCATGAACACAGACGCAGTTTCCTACTACGCAACATTCGATAACTATCTGGTTGGAAAGACACAGGGCGAATATATCGTGGACGCTCTGGATCTGGAAAACACAGACGGACCTTACAACATTGAGTTTGTAACAGGCGACCCTGGCGACAATAACGTAAACTTCTTCTTCGGCGGCGCTATGGACGTTCTTCAGCCATACATCGACGAGGGCAAACTGGTTGTTCCTTCCGGACAGATGACCAAGGATGAGGTTGCTACTGTAAACTGGGCGACAGAGACCGCACAGGCAAGATTCGAGAACATCCTTTCTTCCTACTATGCAGACGGAACAAATCTGGATGCAGTCCTTGCTTCCAACGACTCTACCGCACTGGGCGTTGCAAACGCACTTGCTGCAAACTACACAGGAGAATATCCGGTGATCACCGGACAGGACTGTGACGTTGCAAATATGCCGAACATCATCGACGGCAAGCAGGCTATGTCCGTATTCAAGGATACCCGTACACTGGCATCCAAGGTTGTTGAAATGGTTGACGCGATCATGACAGGCGGCGAGGCTCCTGTAAATGATACAGAGTCCTATGACAATGGAACAGGCATCATCCCGTCCTACCTTTGCGAGCCGGTTGCAGTAACCGCTGACAACTATAAGGAACTGCTGATCGATTCCGGTTACTATACCGAGGACCAGTTCGAATAAAAATTCAGCAACGCTTTCTTACAGGCGGGCCGGCGCGCCCGCCTGTTGATTTTGAACGTGATATAAGAAAAAAGTTTGGAGGGAGAAATTTTGGCAAAGATACTGTTGGAAATGAAGAATATCACCAAAACATTCCCCGGTGTAAAAGCGCTAGACAATGTGAATCTTAAGGTGGAAGAAGGAGAGATCCACGCGCTGGTAGGAGAAAACGGCGCTGGAAAATCTACCCTGATGAATGTCCTTTCGGGGATCTATCCCCATGGCACCTATGAAGGCGACATCATATATAACGGGGAAGTGTGCAGCTTCCATGATATTAAGGACAGCGAGGGAAAAGGAATCGTCATTATCCATCAGGAACTGGCTTTGATCCCCTATATGACCATCGGGGAGAATATGTTCCTGGGCAACGAACGTGGAAAAAGTTTCGCCATCAACTGGGATGAAACCTATGGAATGGCAGAAAAATATATCAGACAGGTGGGCCTTACAGAGCCTGCCAGAACCTATATCAAAGACATCGGAGTAGGAAAGCAGCAGCTTGTGGAGATCGCAAAAGCACTGGCAAAGAACGCTAAGCTCCTGATCCTGGACGAGCCCACTTCATCCTTAAATGAATCAGACTCCCAGGCACTCCTGGATCTGATGCTGAAGCTGAAAAAAGAGGGGCTGACCTCCATCATCATTTCCCATAAATTAAACGAGGTTTCCTATGTGGCGGATAAGATCACGGTCATCCGCGACGGCTCCACCATCGAAACCCTGACCAAGGGAGTGGACGATTTTTCAGAGGAACGGATCATCAAGGGAATGGTAGGACGTGAGATCGCAGACCGTTTCCCAAAGAGACAGGGCGTAAAGATCGGCGGCGTCAGCATGGAGGTAAAAAACTGGACCGTATACCATCCGCTGTATTCGGAGAGAAAAGTTGTAGACAACGTATCCCTGTACGTGCGCAAAGGAGAGGTCGTGGGGATCTCCGGACTGATGGGAGCCGGACGTACGGAGCTTGCCATGAGTATTTTCGGAAAAAGCTACGGCACAAATATCAGCGGTTCCCTTTCTCTGAACGGAAAGGAAGTACACTTAAAGAATGCCCGTGACGCCATCAACCATAAGCTGGCATACGTGACAGAGGACCGTAAGGGCGACGGCCTGATCCTGAGCAACTCCATCAAAAACAACACCAGCCTGGCAAACCTGGGCGGGATCAGCAAAAACGGGATCATTGATTCCGACAAGGAATATGCTGTTGCGGTAGAATATAAAGAAAAGCTGAAAACCAAATGTCCCACAGTGGAGCAGAACGTAGGCAACCTGAGCGGCGGAAACCAGCAGAAGGTACTGCTGGCGAAATGGATGTTCGCGGATCCGGACGTGCTGATCCTGGACGAGCCTACCAGAGGTATCGACGTGGGTGCGAAATACGAGATCTACTGCATCATCAACAATCTGGTGGCGGCAGGAAAATCAGTCATCATGATTTCCTCGGAGCTTCCGGAGGTACTGGGCATGTCAGACCGTATCTATGTCATGAACGAGGGAAAGATCGCCGGAGAATTAAGCGCCGCAGAAGCCTCTCAGGAAAAGATCATGACATGTATTATGAAGTCAAGCAAAGGAGAGTAAGCAATGGATAAAGCAAAACTTAAAGCCGGTTTTCAAAAATATACAATGATCATTGTACTTATTTTGGTAACCCTTTTCTTTACATGGGGAACCCAGGGCAAGATCCTTTTTCCGCAGAATATCAATAACCTGATTTCCCAGAACGCATATGTGTTCATACTGGCCACAGGTATGCTGCTGTGTATCCTGACAGGAGGAAACATCGACCTTTCCGTAGGATCCGTAGTATGCTTTGTCGGCGCATTGTGCGGTATCTTTATGGAAAATATGAATCTGCCGGACGGAGTGGCCATTATCCTGGCCCTGGTGATCGGCGCGCTGATCGGCGCATGGCAGGCATTCTGGATCGCCTATGTGCGGATCCCGCCATTTATCGTGACACTGGCGGGCATGCTTATGTTCCGAGGTCTGTCCAACGTGGTGCTGGCAGGAAAAACCCTTCCCATCAAGTCGGAGACCTTCGTAAAGATGTTCGGCGGCGGCGCCAACTGCTATATCCCGGACTTTTTAGGGGGCGGCGAGGGCATGAACCGGGTTGCCCTGGCTGTGGGTATTCTTGTAAGCCTTGTGTATGCGGCGGCGACTATGCGGGGATATCTGAACAGAAAGAAAAACGGATATGAGACAGGCAGCGCGGCAGGCATCTATGGAAAAATGATCGTAGTGATCGTAGTGGTCATGGCTGTGTGCGTAAAGCTGGCACAGTATAAAGGTATTCCTACCTCTCTGATCTGGGTGCTCCTTGTGGTCCTGGTATATGGCTATATCACCAGCAAGACAACGGTGGGACGTCATTTCTATGCGGTAGGAGGAAACGAAAAAGCAACGAAGCTGTCCGGTATCAATACAAACCGAGTATATTTTATCGCTTATACCAATATGGGCTTCCTTGCAGGCCTTGCAGGTCTTCTCACCGTTGCCCGTATGACTTCGGCGCAGCCTACATACGGACAGAACTATGAGATGGACGCTATCGGTTCCTGTTTCATCGGCGGTGCTTCCGCATACGGCGGTACCGGTACGGTTCCCGGAGTTATCATCGGCGCCGTTCTGATGGGTATCATCAACCAGGGTATGAGTATCATGGGTACAGATCAGAACATGCAGAAGGTAGTAAAGGGCCTTGTGCTTCTGGCAGCGGTTATCTTTGATGTTGTGAGCAAGAGAAAATCCTTTATCGCGAAATAAACAAAATGAAAAATCTTATAAAAAGATTTTTGGGAAACGGACTGCCGGCGGCTTCGGCAGTCCGTTTTTAACATAAAAGCAGGAGTTTTAACAATACCAGGAAATATTTTACCCAGATTTAGCAATTTAAGGAAGATGATTTTATACACGTCTGCTATAGTAAACCTGTCAAAAGACACTTGATTTGAATTTAGGGAAAAGAATTAAGTAAGAAGGAGACAAGCAAAATGAAAGCAAAAAAAATCAGTGCACTGTTATTAACAACAGCGATCTTAGCCTCCAGTGCTGTTCTTCCTGTACAGGCAGCGGCAGAAGAAACCGCAGCAGAAGCGGCAGAGACTACAGAAGAAGCAGCCCAGACTCCGGCAGAGGGAGAGACAAAGGTACCGAAATACGTATTTTTGTTTATCGGTGACGGAATGAGCTATCCCCAGATCCAGACCACAAACTATTACTTAAGCGCTATGGCAGACGACGGCGACGACATCCTTACCAGCCAGAACAACCTGAACATGATGGATTTTCCGGTTGCAGGCTCCGCACAGACCTACGACAGCACATCCTTCTGTCCGGACTCCGCGTCCACAGCCACTTCTATCGCTACCGGACACAAGACCTACAGCGGAACCATCAACATGGACGAGAAGATGGAAACCTCTTATGAGACCATCGCAGAGAAATTAAAAGACCAGCTTGGCTACAAGGTGGGTATCCTTTCCACAGTAAACCTGAACCATGCCACACCGGCAGCTTTCTATGCACATCAGGCATCCAGAAGCAGCTACTATGAGATCGGCCAGGAGCTGATCGCAAGCGAATTTGATTATTTTGCAGGCGGCGGATTCCTTCAGCCTACAGGCGCAGAAGAAAACCAGACAGATATTTATCAGCTTGCAGAAGAAGCGGGATATACCGTAGTAAGAACACAGGCTGAGGCTGAGGCTCTTACCGCAGAATCCGGAAAGACCATCGTGATCGATGAGACACTGGCGGATGATGATGCCATGAGCTATGCAATGGACCTGGAAGAAGGCGAGTGGGGAATCGCTGACTATGTAGAAAAAGGTATTGAGGTTCTTGATAATGAGACCGGATTCTTTATGATGGTAGAAGGCGGAAAGATCGACTGGGCATGTCACGCAAACGATGCGGCATCCACCATCCACGACACCATCGCGCTGGACGAGGCTGTTGGAAAAGCGGTGGAATTCTACAACGAGCATCCGGATGAGACTCTGATCCTGGTGACCGGCGACCATGAGACCGGCGGTCTGACCATTGGATTTGCAGGAACAGACTATGACACCTTCCTTACAAACATCGCAAATCAGAAGATCTCTTATGCAAAATACGATTCTGACTATGTGGCTGCATACAAAGAGAACAAGACAGATTTCGAAACCGTTATGGCAGACATCACCGAACTGTTCGGACTGCAGGCGCCGGCAGCAGACGCGGCAGATGCTTCTCAGCAGGCAGACAGCAAGGACGAGCATCCGGAATCCGAAGAAGGCGCAGGCACCCTGGTGATGACCGACTACGAATATGCGAAGCTGCAGGCAGCATATGAAGAGACCATGTCCCGCACAGGCGAGGAAAGCGAGTTTGGCCAGGAAGAATACCTTCTTTACGGAAGCTATGAGCCCCTTACCGTGACCATCACGCACATCCTGAACAATAAGTCCGGTATCGACTTCAGCTCCTACGCGCATACAGGACTTCCTGTAGAGGTGTTCGCAATGGGCGCTGGACAGGAGCAGTTTGAAGGATACTACGACAACACAGACATCTTTAATAAGATGGCTGCCATCACAGGAGTTGCATAATATGATCGACAAGCTTAGAAAGAACTCTGTTTCTTTACTGGCTGTACTGTTGATCCTCATCCTCATAGCCCTTCCCACGGGCTATGAGGATGCTGCTATTTATCAAGGAACAGACAGAGTAAAAGTCAAAGTGCTGGAAACAGACGAAAGTATGGTGAGAAGCTCCGGCCTGATCCAGTCCGGAGAACAGACCTGCCAGGTGGAGATCCTGGGAGGAAAATTTAAAGGGCAGACCGCAGAAGCAGTAAATATGCTCAGCGGATCCCTGGAATCCGACAAGATCTTTCAGGCGGGGGACACCGCCCATGTGGTCATCAGCTATGACGGGGATGAGATATCCTCTGTGATGATGACGGATCATTACCGGATCGGCTATGAGCTGATCCTGGCGGCAGTCTTTGTTGTTTTTCTGATCGCTTTTGCAGGGAAGACAGGACTGCGGGCATTGTTCTCTTTTACCATCACGATCCTGGCTATCTGGAAGATCATGGTGCCGGCCTATCTCAGGGGGATCAATCCCATCTGGTGCGGGATCCTTCTCACAGTATTTCTGGCGGTGCTGATCATCTTCATGGTATACGGATGGGACAGGAAGACCGTTGCGGCAAGCTGCGGAGCGCTTCTGGGCGTCCTGGTCACCTGTGTCATCGGCTGTATCTTTACCGATGTATTTAAGATCCACGGGGCGGTGATGGCCTATTCCGAAAGCCTGCTCTATGCCGGCTACCAGGACCTGAATCTCACGCAGATTTTTATGAGCAGCATTTTTATCGGCGCCTCGGGGGCGATGATCGACCTGTCGGTGGATATCACCTCTGCAGTAAATGAGGTAATAGAGAAAAGACCGGATATCGGCTGGAAGGAAGCCGCCGGTTCCGGAATGAACGTGGGAAGAGCGGCCATGGGGACCATGACCACCACGCTCCTTCTGGCGTATTCCGGCGGATATATCGCGCTCCTGATGACCTTTATGGCCCAGGGAACGCCCATTGATAATATCCTGAATTATAAATATGTTTCCGCCGAGATTCTGGATACCATCGTGGGAAGCTGCGGCCTGGTGGCGGTGGCGCCGCTGACAGCGGTCACCAGCGGGATCCTTCTTACAAGAAAAAAGGCAAAACAGCATATATTGGAAATGAAACAGGCAGGATCTGAGCAGGTTTCATAATAAAAAAATCCGGTTTCTTTTTGAGAAATCCGGATTTTTTTAAGTGAAGAAAGGGGATATTTATTTCCTCTTCTCATCGATCATCCTTTCGATCAGGTCAATGGTCTCACGGATGCCGTAATTCGCACTGTTGATGCAAAGATCATAATTTTCCGGCCTGCCCCAGCGTCCGCCTGTGAAAAAGTCGTAGTATTTTTGGTGCTGCCGGTCCATTTGTCTTAAGAAACGTGCTGCCTGACGGAATTCCATGTTCTTGGACGCCATGAGCCTTTGTATACGGAGTGAGAAAGGCGCGCTGATAAAAAGGCTGATGTGTGGAATATGGTTATTGGTGAGGATCGCGTCCGCACATCTTCCCATGATGACGCAGTCTTCGCTTCTGGCCAGACTGCAGATCAGATCGCTCATGTTAAAGAAGACGGCATCCTGTCTTGGAAGGCCGTGATACCGGTTAAATTCACGGAACCAGGTCTTCAGACTGAAATTCCTCTTTTTATATTTATCGAAATCTGCAAAGCTTTCTGTCTCCGCATCATTGACGGATCCTTTTTCTGCCTCCAGACGTTTCAGAACCTGATTAAATATTTCCACATCATAATAATTAATATGCAGCTCGTCTGCCAGTTCAAAACCGATATCGTTGCCGGCGCTTCCCTGGGTACGGCTGATACAGATGACGAGATGATCATCCCCGGAAAGCTTTTTTCTCGTAGTCGGATTCAGTTCGGCCCTGGAAAGATCCACGATATCTACCTTGCCGAAGCCGTCCGGGAGCTTTTCGATCTCTTCCAGGATATTGTCGTATTCGGCTATCATCCGGTCTTTGGCTTCTTTGTCCTTGATCGTGCGGGCCATATTGCTGATCAGAGCCAGCTCGCTCCTGAGAAGATGCCCGTCCGGCTTCGTGAGCATCAGCATACACAGATTCTGCACCGTATTTTCCCTGCTTCCGGTAAAGGTCCTGCCAAGGGCAGACCCTACGCATTTATAGACTTCTCCGTCCAGATCATAGATACGGTTTGCAAGCTCCATACATTTTTCTCGATTTTCCTGCATAACTGTCTGTCCTCCTTACAAAAAGAATACCAGCATATCCAATATAAATACCGGGATCAAAAAGCCTAAAGACCACAGCATATATCCGAAGAAGGACGGCATATTGACGCCGTTTTCATCGGAGATGGATTTTACCATGAAGTTGGGGGCGTTGCCGATATAGGTATTCGCGCCCATAAATACAGCGCCGCAGGAGATCGCGGACAGAAGGTGTACCGGAACGGTTCCCAGGCTGGTGGCGATCCCGCTGGTAAAGCCGAGGGTTCCTGCTGTCGTAAGGAAGACCAGATAAGTGGGCGTATTATCCAGAAAGCTGGACAGGGCGCCAGTGGACCAGAAAAGCTGATAGGGCTGATCCAGGCCAAGATTCGGTCCTACCTGTCTTAACAGCATCAGAGCAGGCTGCATGGTAATGAAAATGCCGATGAATAAAACGGCGACCTCTTTGATCGCGCCCCAGGTAAAATGGTTCCTTGTACGGATCTCTTTGGGCGTTGTCTTAAAGGAAAGCCCTGCCGCGATGAGGATGATCACGATCTCGATGACAGAAGGAAAGCCCAATGTCACATCCTTGAAAATATGTATGCCGAGAACATTTCCGGCACTGTCCTGGAAAGCCTCCAGGCCGGGCAGCACTCCGCTTAGGATAACGGCACCCACAATCATCAGCAGAAAAATGAGATTGTGCAGGCCGTCGATGCGGAACTGGGTTCCGGGCCTGCTGATATCGGGCTTTCTCCCTTCGGCGATATCCTTGCGGTACATCCTTTTATCCACATGATAAAACAGAAAGAGAAGGATCACCATATTAAAAAGCAGAACCGGAAACAGGTGCAGACTCCAGAAAAACGGAACACCCCGCATAAATCCCATCAAAAGAGGCGGATCGCCGATAGGAGTCAGGATCCCGCCCATATTGGAGACCAGGAAGATAAAGAAGATCATGATATGACTTTTTCTTCTTCTCCAGGAGTTCATTTTCAGTACAGGACGTACCATGAGCATGCTGGCGCCCGTCGTCCCGATACAGCTTGCCAGGAAGGTTCCCAGTGTCAGAAGCCCTACATTTACACGGGGCGAGCCTGCAAAATCTCCTTCCATGGTAATATTGCCGGACACACAGAACAGGCCGAACAACAGGATGATAAAGGTAAGATAGTCGTTCACTGTACATTCCAGCACGGTTTCCGCCATCCCGCCTGCCCCGTAAATGACGGCAAAGGGAACCGCCATGACCAGGATCCAGAGGAGGACCACAAGCGGCTGATGGGATTCCCACCATTCTCCCTTGACAAGCGGCATCACCGCAATACAAAGCAGCAGTCCCGCAAATGGAATACAAAGCCATACAGGTACTGCTGCTGAGCCACCGGTGCTCTCTGCCGCCCAGACATTGACCGGGCAGAGGAGAAGCACATAGAATAAAATAGTTATGATCGTTGCAAATTTTTTCAAAATAGTCACCTCCAAAGCCATTGAAATTATAGCACATTGGAAGAAAAAAGCAAAGAAGGTGTTTATTATAATAGTCCGGCAATCGTGGAGGCCACACTGTCGCTGGCGATGATCGTGATATTATTCATAACGATCAGATCCTGGATATTATTTTCTTTTACATAGTCCACAACGTTTACATTTGCGTACCGGAAGTCCACCACGTAAACCTTATCATAGTGGTCCACCAGGAAAGGAACAAAGCAGTTGCCGTAGGATTCCTTCAGCACCAGACAGGAGGAGCCATCCTCGATTTCCGGATTGTCGATAATGGTCAAAGGCTTATCGCCTGCAATATAGCAGTAGTAACCGGAACTGTCGCCCCAGGTGCTCACATCTTCGATGATATTCCACTGATATTCCGTGCCGTCCACATCCCAGTAGACCATATCGTTGGTCCCCATAGGAACATAGGCGGTCACCGTGTCCGGATTCTTGGCCATATCCCCGTTCATAAGCTGGGAATAGAAGGTTCCAAGGAAGGGGGAAAAGGTCATTGTTTCGAAATCCGAAAGCTCATGAGGCTCGATTCCCTTCTCTTCACAGAAATTCAGGTATACATAGTAAGCGCCCAGCTGGGTCCAGTGATGGTCTGTCCGGAAATAAAGGTATTCATCGTTGTGTTCCCGGAGGGTCTCGATGGTCTTGACGGGTTTGACCTTGTCATACAGGCTGTGATAATAAGCGATCGCCTGTGTCTGGTCAGAGCCGCCCAGGCTGTGAAGCTCGTCCTCGGGGAGCATGGCTCCGGAGTTGTTGGGCACCAGGATAGAATAGACGTCTGCCTGACCCTGAAGCTCCTGGGCTGCCTGGTTCAGGGCATCGGTATAAATTTCAGCTGCGCTTTGGCTGTAGTAGTAAACACTATATGCAGCTCCATCTTTTACATAAAGGCCTTTTTGGATCTGGTTTTGGATCTCGGCTTCCATCGCCTCGCTGTCCGGGGCGCTTACCGGTTCCGCTTCCTCCGCGGGCTCTTCACTGGTGTCCACTACCATATCCACAAGGGAATCCTGGGTATCCCCGTCTTCTGCTTCTGCATCTGCAGATAAAGTGGGGATCTCGTCTCCCTGTTCATTGCCGCCCACCATCATGGTGGAGGTAGTGACTCCATAGGCGGTTTTCAGAGTCTGGTCAATAGAGATCAGGCCGTCTCTCATAGGAAATGTATCCGAATACCACAAAGAAACATCTGAACAAAAGGAACCATCAAGAAAAGAGGCCAGTGTCAGCTTTGGAAACTTGGTCAATTCTCGTTTTTCCACATTAGAAGTGGATGGGCGCAGGAACAGCAAGATTCCCATGATCCCGCCCAAAAGCATAAGCACGGCAAAGATCCGGGTGCTGACGGCTCGGAATCGCATGATGGTTTTCTTTTGCTTTTTTGTATATTTATTCTTATTCATTTTCCTTTCCTCTTTTTGCTTCCTGCTTTGTCTGTATAGTCTGCGTGTTATCGGAGACTTATGGTGCCTGATCTTTCCTTAAAACTGGAAATACAGGAAGGGATTGTAGCTTGCCCCGATCAAAGACAGCACAGATAAAAACAGCAAAAGCGGCGGAACCAGCAGTTCCGTAATATTAAACAGCATAAATACAGCATGGTTGCTTTTTCCCGCGTTAAAGAGAAACTTCCGAAGATTTTTGCCAAGGGATGTGACCGCAATGCATGCAAAGATCAGGAAGAAGATATTTCCCATAAACACAGTATATGCTTCCAGCCCGGTAAAGCCTGAAGTGCCCACTCCGAACAGCCCCAGGAAGACCGTTCCCAGTTCCGGGAGGCTTTCAAAGCGGAAGATGACCCAGCCGAAGAAGACTACGATCAGTGTGTATATATGATCCAGTACCTTGGGCATCCTGCCTTTGATGACAAACCGTTCCAGAAGGAGGAACAACAGGTAATAAATCCCCCATAGGATATAATTCCAGCTGGCGCCGTGCCACATCCCGGTAAGGAACCAGACAACGGACATATTTCGTACGATCTTCAGATTGGAGCAGCGGCTGCCGCCCAGAGGGATATAGACATAATCCCGGAAAAAGGTACTTAAGGAAATGTGCCATCTCCGCCAGAAATCCTGTACGGAATTTGCCATATAGGGATAATTGAAGTTCTCCAGATAGTGAAAGCCGACCATTCGTCCCATACCGATGGCCATATCTGAGTAAGCAGAAAAATCCAGGTAGATCTGCAGCATGTAAAAAAGCATTCCCAGCCATAAGCCTAAAGAAGACTGGGCGGAGAGTGCTTCCACTCCCGGCTGCAGAAGGGTATCTGCGGCGGAAGCACAGGAATTGGCCAGAATGGCTTTTTTTGCCAGACCGATACAAAAACGGCGGATTCCCACATAGACATCTGTCTGGGATACTTTTCTGGAATCGATTTCGTCTGCCACTGTTTCGTAGCGGACGATAGGTCCGGCAATACACTGATGGAAAAGGCTGGAGTACAAAAGCAGTTTCCAGTATTTAGGCTGTGCCTGGACTTCTCCCCGGTATACATCGACCACATAGGATAAAAGCTGGAAGGTATAAAAGGAAATTCCAATGGGGAGTACAATATTGGGAATTGCTTTGGGGAACCCGGTCAGCGCCTGAAGGTTGCTCAGGAAAAATACCGTGTACTTAAAGATACCCAAAAGCCCCAGCATGGATACACATTCCAGGATCATATATAGTTTTTTCGTCTTTGGAGTGTCTGCTGCTTGGATTTTAACGCCGCAGAACCAGCTGATAAACGTTTCTCCCACCAGCAGGATCAGAAAACGGGGACCTCCCCATGCGTAAAAAATTAAAGAAAAAATAAGAAGAACTTGGTTTTTATACTTTTTTGGCGCAAAAAAGTATATGACCAGGTTCAGCACCAGAAAAACAAAAATAAAAAGTAAACTTGAAAATACCATGACTTTCTTTTCTCTCCCGTTTCTTTAGGCGAAACCGACCTTTTTTGTCAAATTTTGACACCAGAATTAGTATATATGGAAAATGTGGTTTCTGCAAGAAGAATATAGCATCACGGGAAACAATTTTCGCAGGTTTTTCAAGGCTTTTTATGTGCAAAATTTTCTATTTTATCAGGAGCCTTGGGCGGATCCTGATAAAATAGCGGCAGGAATCTGCTTATGTGCCATAGATACTGTCCAGTACGCCTGCAATTTCATCCAGGGATTCCCTGTATCCGCCGGAGGCCCAGGAAATGTAAATGTTGTACAAAGCACCAGCAAAGCCGGACAGCTTGTAGTATTCTTTAGGGGAGGCGGTTTCATCCAGCCATTTCTGCTGGACGTATTGTGTGAGATAATCCAGAAAGATATTTCCGAATCCGCAGTGGATCAGACCGTCAAAGAACTCCCGGTATTCATACCAGTATTTAAAACAGTGGAGCATATGGGCCCGGTCATAGTAGATGCCTTTGAGCTGCTGCTGGCGGTCCTCTTCTTCATATTTGATGAAAATGTCCCTTAGGTGGAGGGAGAAGATCTCTTCCTTTGACCGGTAATTCCGGTAAAAGGTCATTCGGGAAACTCCTGCCCGCTGGGTCAGCTCGGAAACAGTGATGGCTGACAAAGGTTTTTCTTTGATCAGCTGCAACAGGGCCTGGGCGATACATTCCCTTGCAAGGATATTGGCCTGGCTTTTACGTTCTCTTTTCATAAACAAATCCCCTTTTTTTGTAACAGTTGTCCGCTGCAATATTGAAAAATGTTGAAATAAATGTTACAATTTGTAACACTAATTATAGTTTTAAAAAAGGCCGATGGCAAGGGAAAAAGAAAAAATAACAGGATGAATGGTGAGGGAATGAAAACAGCGATCGTAACAGACACAAACAGTGGAATTTTAAAAGCAGAAGCGGAAGAACTGGGGGTATTTTCCATACCTATGCCGGTGATCATAGAAGAAGACACCTTCTATGAAGGAGATAATATAACAGAAGAAGAATTTTACCAGGCGCTTACCAGCGGGAAAAAGGTCTCTACTTCCCAGCCTGCGCCCGGGGATGTATTGGGTACCTGGGAGCGGATCTTTGCCATGGGGTATGATGAGATCGTACATGTGCCCATGTCCAGCGGGCTCAGCCATTGCTGTGAAACCGCAAAGATGCTGGCCCAGGAATACGAAGGAAAGGTTCAGGTGGCAGACAACCACAGGATATCCATTACCTTGAAGGAGGCTGTTTTAAAAGGAAAACGCCTTGCAGACGAAGGCGCTTCCGCCAGGGAGATCCGGGAGATCCTGGAAGCAGATGCCTATAACTGTTGTATTTATATTGCGGTGGATACCTTGGAGTTCCTGAAAAAGGGAGGCCGTATCACCCCTGCCGCCGCGATGATCGGAACAGTCCTGAATATCAAACCGATCCTGGCCATCCGGGGAGAAAAGCTGGATTCCTTTGCAAAGGCGAGAGGCCCAAAGAAATGCCAGAGCCGTATGCTCCAGGCGCTTAAGGACGATATGGAAAACCGCTTTTCGGATGCAGAGAAGGGGAAGATCCTGGTAGGAATGGCGGGAACTGCACTTACGAAAGAACAGATCGAGCAAAACAGCGCACTGCTTAAAGAGACGTTTCCTTATGCGGACTTTTATTATGATCCGCTGTCCCTGAGCATTGGGTGCCATACTGGCCCAGGGGCGCTGGGGATGGGGATCGTGATCCGATAAGAGATAGACACAGGAGACTGGGTATGTCCGGTCTCCTGTATTTTTTATCCAGAACGCCAAATCACCGAAAAATAATGCGCCAAAATACCGAAAAATATTCTGCCAAATCACCGAAAAATAATTTGCCAAAATGCCGAAATTAAGGTATGATCATACTATGATCGGGGAAAATAAAAAGAAGGAGGCATGACGGGATGAAAAAATATAAACCAAGAATTGCCGATGAAATATTAAAAAAACGCCTTCTGGGGAAAGGCGCTGTTCTGATCGAGGGTCCGAAATGGTGCGGAAAAACCACAACAGCAGAACAGGTTGCAGGCAGTATCCTTTATATGGCTGATCCGGAAAAAGAACAACAGAATCTTGCGATGGCAGAAATTAATCCGAAGCGTCTTTTAAACGGGGAAACTCCAAGGCTGATCGATGAATGGCAGATAGCGCCGAAATTGTGGGATGCTGTCCGTTTTGAGGTGGATCACCGGGAAGAGCTGGGACAGTTTATTCTTACTGGTTCTGCCGTGCCGGCGTCTTATGCGCACATACATCATACGGGGACCGGGAGATTTTCCTGGCTGCTGATGCGTCCTATGAGTCTGTATGAATCCTTAGATTCCAGTGGAGAAGTAAGCCTGAAAGAGCTTTTTGAGGAACCGGAGATGATCGATGGAGAAAATACTCTGGATTTGGAGAGGCTGGCGTTTCTTGTATGCCGCGGGGGCTGGCCCAGAGCGACAGACCTGGAAGGAGAGATCGCGCTGGAACAGGCATTCGATTATTACGATGCGGTGGTAAGATCGGATATTTCCCGGGCAGATGGAGTCGTGAGAAACCCGGAAAGGGTCAAACGGCTGATGCGCTCTTATGCCCGCCATCAGGGAAGCCAGGCGGCTAACACGGTGATCTGCAGTGATATTGCCGCCAATGAATCGGAAGACTTTGATGCGGATACGGTATATTCCTATATTACCGCTTTGAAAAAAATTTTTGTAATAGAAGAAATGGAAGCCTGGAATCCGAACCTGCGATCCAAAGCAGCTATTCGAACGTCCAATACACGATATTTTGTGGATCCTTCTATTGCGGCTGCCGCATTAGGGCTGGGCCCCCAGGATCTGATCGCGGATCTGAATACCTTTGGTTTTTTGTTTGAGACTATGTGCATCCGGGATCTGCGTGTGTTTGCTGATGCATTAAACGGAAATGTTTATCATTTCCGGGATAAGACAGAATTGGAATGCGATGCGGTAGTCCATCTTCGCAATGGCTCTTATGGATTGATCGAAGTCAAACTTGGCGGTGACAGACTGATTGAAGAAGGGGCGGAAAATCTTAAGAAACTGAGAGATAAGATCGATACGACAAAAATGAAAGCCCCTTCTTTTCTAATGGTATTGATTGGCGTTGGAGACTATGCTTACAGAAGACCCGATGGAATTTATGTGGTTCCTATAGGATGTCTGAAGGATTGATCTGTGTCTCATGCCCATTTGTCGGGCAACTCATTTTATATTAAAGAAATGAAATACAGACAGATGTCCTCATAGTGTCCGTCTTTCATGCGGAAGCCGCCGGGGATGGTTCCGAGAGGGGAGAATCCAAGGCGTTCATATAAATGCCGGGCGTGTATGTTAGAAGCCACCACGGCGTTGAACTGAAGGATCTGAAACCCGATGTCCTTTGCCTGACGCAGACAGTCGGCCACCAGTTTTTCACCAATGTGCAGTCCTCTTTTATCAGAGCGGACCGCATAGCTGGCATTGCCGATGTGTCCGCACCGGCCGATATTGTTGGGATGGAGGATGTAAAGGCCCAGGACTTCTCCCGATGAAGTGTCTTCCGCTACGCCGCAGAAGCTCTGGGCGCAAAAAAAATCCTTGCCGGATGTGGAAGTCAGCATTTCCTCCTGGGGAAATGCGATCCCTTCCTCCACCACCTCATTCCAGATCCGGACCATGTCGTTGATATCTTTATTTTCGTATTTTCTAATTCTAATATTTGAGTGATTCATGACAGTCGTCTGCAGCCTTTCTTTTTATAGTATGGGACAAGCGACAAAAGGGATTGCGGGAGCACGAAGTGCGGAGCAATCTGTGTCTCATGCCCATTTGTCAAGCAACTCATAGTATATAGATGAGTCATAGCCCCCAACTGTGATATGTATGGATTGTTCAGGGGCATACATTTTCGTAATTTTAAACTCCTAATATTTTATCAATAAATAGAAAAGCATACAACCCGAAAAATGTAAATCAATGCTATGAAAAAATTTAAACGCTACTAAGGCGGCAACAGCATTTTTAGAGACTTGAGACGTCAACGAGAAATCCAGACAACGGCTGGCTTTTTTCTTGACATTTATAAGAAAAGTCAGTACACTTGATTTATTAAACTATACAATAAAAAAATGAATATTGTATAGTTGAGTAAAATGAGGTCGATATCATGGGTGAAAACATTAAAAAGGTCTTTGATAAGTATGGCGGGCTAATGAGAACGGCTGAACTTAAAAAAGAAGGCTTTTATTATAAGAAAATTCAACAACTGCTGAATGATGGTGAAATTGAACTGGTCAGACGAGGATATTATCAGTATTCTGGCGAGGATTCCTTCTCGGATATTCCTATTATTACTACACTCTTTCCAGATGGGGTTATTTGCATGGAAAGTGCACTGGATTACTATGGATACACGGACAGGACTCCGGCGGCGTGGCATCTGGCAGTGGATAATAAAAGCACAAGAACCAGGTTCTATATTGATTATCCGATTGTAAAGCCACATTTTATTCAGAGTGATCGCTACCAAGCAGGAATTGAGGAAGCTGAAATTGACGGAAAAGCAGTCAAGATATACGACAGGGAAAGAACGATCTGTGATCTCCTTCTTCATAGAAACAAAGTGGATGGAGAAGTTTTCAATGTGGCTATTCAGCGATATGTACAAGACCCAAAAAAAGTTACGGCAAGGCTTATGAAGTATGCAAAACTTCTTCATGTTGAAAAAAAGGTAAGGGAGGTTCTAGGAGTATGGCTATAAAGAATATAGCGGCATCGGTGCTGAACAGACTGAAGAATCAGTCAAAAGAGGAAGGAATTCCGTTTCAGATGGTGCTTCAGCTTTTTGTGCAGGAAGAGTTCCTAAGGAAACTAGCTCTTTCTGAATATGTGGATAATCTGATTCTAAAGGGCGGAATGTTTATTTATACGCTTACAGAATTTGATTCAAGACCGACAAGAGATATTGATTTTCTAATAAAGAAACTATGCGGAAGCTTGGAGAACATAGAGCAGACAATGAGAGATATCTGCAATATCAGTACAGGGAATGATTTTGTCTCTCCGGAAGTATTCACTTATTCGCTGGAAAGCACTATTGCAGAGAAATTTGATGCAATTCTTCAGAGAATGGCCGGAACAAGCAGGATGAAGGATTTCTACGACATTTATTACCTGTCAGGTATATTTGATTTTGAAGGAGAGATTCTTATCGAAGCGGTTAAAAATACTTTGATTCATCGAAATAGAGAATTGTCGGATGTTGTGTTCGCAGAAATTGCAGATTTTAAGA
>DXBU01000125.1 GCA_019116385.1 Candidatus Blautia faecigallinarum
TCCCACTCCCCGCATTCCTCCCATCAGCGCTCTTTCCTGAGCATAAAACCGATATGGGAAAATTCGCTTATGTCCGGCCAGATGAAGCGTTTCATATTTATCCGGATTGTAAGTCTCCTGAAAAACTGTCACATAGCCCGCTCCACACTTGTGCAGATAAGCGTATTCGTCCGTATTCACAGGATAGATTTCCAGCCCGATGACTTTAAAATATTCTCTTGCTATTTCCACTGCTTTTCCAATGTATTCTACTGTAGATTTTTCCCGGCTCTCCCCGGTAAGGATCAGGATCTCCTGAAGTCCGGTCTTTGCAATGGCCGCAAATTCCCGGCGGATCTCTTCTTCATTCAGCTGTGCCCTGCGAATATGATTATGGCAGTTAAAGCCGCAGTAAATACAGTAATTTTCACAGTAGTTTGCTATATAGACCGGAGTAAACATACTGACAGAATTTCCGAAATATTTCTGTGTCTCTGCCTGGGCCTTCCTTGCCATCTCCTCCAGAAGGGGAAGGGCCGCCGGAGAAAGAAGCGCCTGAAAATCCTTAAGCGTCCTTCTTTCCTTTGCGAGGGCGTTTCTGACGTCACTTTCTGTAAAAGAATCATAGTCATAGGCTTTCGTTTCCGCCAGCACCTGCTCCAGCATATCCGACGGAATCTGTTCCATATCCGGCAGATAAGTCATATGATCGATCCGATGTTCTTTTTGGTGCTCTTTGATCTCGTCACTTAAAATGCTTTCGTTGATCTTTTCCATCTCTTTCCCCTCCTAGTCTCTCAAATATCCTGTCAGCGGGGAAGAAGCGCTTCCGCCCCTTGCCATGGTCTGTCCCATTCCCGCAAGATAAGCGGCCCGTCCTGCCTGCACGGCAAGCCCCATAGCTCCCGCCATTGCCTTTACATCGCCGGAAGATGCGATGGCCGTATTTGCCATGACAGCCGCTGCTCCCATCTCCATGGCCTCACATGCCTGGGACGGCCTTCCGATCCCTGCGTCTACGATAACAGGCAGGTCGATCTCATCAATAAGAATCTGGATAAATTCCTTTGTGCAAAGCCCTTTATTGGAGCCGATAGGCGCTCCCAGAGGCATAATGCAGGCTGCTCCCGCATCCGCCATATCTCTGGCCGCATTGAGATCCGGATACATATAAGGCATCACCACAAATCCTTCTTTTGCCAGAATTTCCGTTGCCCGGACTGTCTCGTAATTATCCGGCAGCAGATATTTGCTGTCGCGCATGATCTCAATCTTCACAAACTCACTGCCGCAGACTTCCCGGGCCAGCCTGGCAATCCTCACTGCCTCCTCGGCGTTTCTTGCTCCCGAAGTATTTGGCAGTATGGTTATTCCTTCCGGTATATAATCTAAAATATTGGCAAGTCCGCCCTCATTTGCTCTCCGAAGAGCCATGGTCACGATCTGCGCTCCGGCGTTTTCCACAGCCGCCTGTATCAGATCCAGAGAATACTTTCCGGATCCTAAAATAAATCTGGATGTAAATTCGTGATCCCCCAACTTCCATGTATCTTTTTCTGTATTCATCTTTCTTTCCTCCCTGCTGTTATTCTTATTTTTTGTATTTCCTTTCGTTAGCGTCGGTGTACAAGAACATATACGGTATACTTTTCCCTTATGATTTTTCCAGGATCAGCCTCACGATCATATTTGCCTGATGAGCCGCACACAGCGCCACCCGGGGCGCCATCAGTCCCGGCACCTCCTCTGCCGTGGATGTCTCGTCGCCGCACAGATAAAAATGGTCCGTAATTCTTCTGGTGCGTATTTTATTGCTGTCCCCAAATCCTGCCATGCCGCTTGCCGCCACCAGATATTTCCCCGGAAAATATTCCAGCGCAGAATTGACAAGCATCGCTTTATATTCCGGCACATCAAAAGCCTCACAGATATAATCATCCTCCTGAAACAATTCCCGGACATTGTCCTCCTGTATTTTGATACATTCTGTACGGATATCAAGATAGGGATTGATCCTCTGCAGATTTTCTCTTATGGCGTCCGTTTTGTACATTCCGATCTGGCTGATAAAATACTGCTGCCGATTTAAGTTGGTAATGTCCACACGGTCAAAATCGATCAGGTGCAGATGTCCTACACCGATCCGGGCAAGACTGACTGCAATATTAGAGCCAAGCCCTCCAAGCCCTGCGACCGCCACCCTGGCTTTTCTCAAACTCTCCTGCATCCCGGAGCTGTGTCGCTCCTCCAGAGCCTTTTCTATTTCTTGCTTTGTTATCATCCTGCGGATTCCTTTCCTGTAAATTTAGCCCCCTCCTACAAAACTTACGACTTCCAGCACATCTCCATCCTGCAGGATAATGTCCTGATAGGAAGTCTTGGGGATGATTTCTCCGTTTCGTTCTACTGCAATGCGCTCCATACGGTATCCTTTCTCTTCCAGATATTCCTTGAGCGTCTTCCCTTCCAAATGCAGCTCTTCTTCGCCATTTATCCGAACCATTCTCCTTCTCCTTTCCTGCCTCGATATAGAGGAGCTCCGGCGCCGAGCGCGGCCGCTTTAACGGCAAATTCCCGCTTCGCGCGAGTGCGTATCCCACAAAGTGTTTATTTAATGGGGACCGAAGTTCCCTGCTAAATAAAAAAAGGTTCACGAAAGAATACACCCGCGGTGGTGCACCCCTTCATGAACCTCTGGCTCACTCTATGTCTGGCAATATTAATTTCCTATCAAATAAAAAAACGGGAAATGGATCTTTGCCCTTTCCCGCACTGAAACAATGTATTTCCCTACGTTGGCATTATCCAAATCAGGTTTCGGGTCGAAGCTTCTCTGCTTCCTCTCAGCCTGTGTACAAGCTCCCCGTTTTTACATATTTTATCTTAAAACTTTCCTTCCGTAATGTCAATACCCAGCCCGGCAAATGTGCAAAGTCAGAAGCTCCTGCTCTCCTGGATCGGAAAACGGATTTCTACAATAAACCATCCATCCTGGATTCCTGCCTCTATGGTTCCTCCCATTCGTTCTGTCAGTTCCTTTGCAATGGAAAGACCGAGCCCGGTAGAGCTGCGGCTCCTTGCCTCATCTGCTTTATAAAAGCGGTCAAAAACATGTTCAACCTCTATTTTTTCCGCTCCATCCACCATATTTTCAAAAGAAAGGACCGCACTTTCCTGACGGCGTTCCAGGCGGATACGGATTTTATTACGCCCATGATCCAGACCGTTTTTTATCAGATTCTGGATCACCCGTTTCAGCGCCGGAACATTTCCTTCCATTTCCAGCTCTTCTTCCGTGATGTAGATCTCCGGCTGTATACCCAATGCCATCCACTCTTCATAATAGGAAAAAATCGTTTCTTTTAATATGCGGCCCAGGCGGCACCGCTCCAGCTCCATCTGGTATCCTCCGCTTTGCAGCTTCGTATAAGTAAAAAGCTCTTCCAGCATATCTTTCAGGCTCCTGATCCTCTCCTGTATGACCTGAAGATATCTCTGCTTCTCTTCCTCGTCTTTACTCTCCTCCAAAAGCTGGAAATAACCGTCCAGTGAAGTCAGCGGAGTACGGATATCATGGGACAGACTGGTATATACTTCAGCAATCTCTTCCTCCTTTTTATCCGATTCCTTCTTCCTCTCCCGCCTTTCCAGGAGCAGCTCATTCAGCTTTTCCGCCAGCTCCTCTATCCCGCCGAAACGGATCTGCGTCGTTACCATCATGTTGCTGTCATGTTCTCTTAAAAACGCGATCTGGCGGCAGATGTCTTTCATCTGCCGCTGATATTTCCAGAGCATACCTGCCAGGATCATGAT
>DXBU01000126.1 GCA_019116385.1 Candidatus Blautia faecigallinarum
TTTTACTGCGGAATGGACGGAAAGAAGCAGTTTTTCCGTTGTAGGGTAAAGACCAGCAAGAAGAAATTCCGAAGCAAGATCAGGGCAATGAAAGAATGGATCAAGACCCATAGGACAATGCCATTGGAGCAGATATTTAAAACGGTCAATGCAAAACTGCGAGGACACTATCAGTATTATGGGGTGACCGACAATACAAGGGAAGTGAAAAACTTTCTGATGCAGACAAAATGGCTATTGTTTAAGTGGCTCAATCGTAGAAGCCAGAGAAGAAGTTATACTCTGGATACTTTCTTTAATGGACTGCTTCGGACATTTCCATTGCTTGAACCAGGGATTAAAGTGAGTTTGTTTTATAGATAGAGTACAAAATATAGAGTGAAAAGCCGTATGCGTTAACTGCGCACGTACGGTTTTGTGTAGGGATATGGGGAGTAATCCCCATATCTACTAGAGATTTTAGGAAGGCGAGGCTGTGTGATGGACCCCATTTTTACCGAGGAACAACTGAACAGGATGAGCAGGGAGGATATCTGTTCCCTGTTGAAAATCATGCAGCAGCACCAGCAAAAGCAGGAAGAAACCCTGCAAAAGCAGGAATCAAGAATCCGACTTCTGGAAGAACAGAAAAAGGAACTGGAATTCCTGAATGCCATGCTTTCTGATCGTCTGGCACTTGCGCAGAAAAAACGGTTTGGCGTTTCCAGCGAAAAATATGCGGAGGGTTATACCCAGCTGGGCCTTTTTAACGAAGCGGAGCAGGAAGCAGATCCGAATGCCCCGGAACCAGATCTGGAAGAGGTCCATCCGTCCCCGTATAATAGGAAAAAACGTTCCGGAAAAAAAGAGGAAGATCTCTCGTCCTTTGAGACAACGGAGGTCATCGAGTATAAACGAACCGGTGAAGACTGTTATTGTCCGAACTGCAATACAAAATATAAGGTAGTCACGAAGGAAACCGTAAAACGCCTGAAATTCATTCCCGCGCGGTTTGAAGTTGTGGAGGAAGTCACCTATGTCTACAGCTGCCCAAAATGCGGGGCTATGGAGCGCCCGGAAAAAACGCCGTCCCTCCTGAAAGGAAGTATAGCGACCCCATCCCTGGTGGCAGGCATTATGAATGCCAAGTATGTCAACGGGATGCCGCTTGCTCGTCAGGAGCGGGAATTCGCCCGGTATGATCTGAACCTTTCCGCAAAGACGATGGCAAACTGGATTATCCAATGTGCGGACCGTTATCTGCAGCCGCTCTACGATCGGATGAAAGAAGAGCTGCTGCAAAGCGGATATCTGCACGGGGATGAAACCCGGATTCAGGTGATTGATGAGCCGGACCAGAAGGGTTCCACCCAGAACTGGATGTGGGTCTATCTCACGGATGAACACAGCGACTCACCGCAGATGGTTCTCTTCCAGTATGAGAGGACACGTGCCGGATATCATCCGAGGGAGTTCCTGGGGGACCAGTTCGGAGGATATTTCACCTGCGACGGCTACCAGGCATACCACAGCCTTCCGGAAAAGATCACGGTGACGGGGTGCATGGCCCATGCGAGGCGCGGGTTCGATGAAGCCCTGACAGTGCTGAAAAAGGACTTCACGAACGAGCAGCTGAAAGAGACAACGGCATATCAGGCAATGGCACGGATCGGGATGCTCTATAAGATTGAGGAGATAATCCGTGACAAGTCACCGAAAGAAAGGTATGAAGAGCGTCAAAAGCAGGCAAAACCGCTTTTAGAGGCTTTGTTTGAGTGGCTCCATACACTGGAAGATTCCGTAGATCGGTCATCGCTGATTGGAGAGGCAGTCCTGTATGCCCTAAACCAAGAGATATACTTAAAAAGATATCTGGAAGATGGGCACTTGAGCATCGATAATCTGGCAGCGGAGCGGTCATTGAAGAACTTTGCGACAGGAAGACGGAACTGGCTGTTTGCAAAGAGCATTCGTGGAGCGCAGGCCAGTGCGACTGTGTACAGCATTACGGAGACAGCCATGCTCAACGGGCTGAAACCATACCATTATCTCACCTATGTGATGGAAAAAATGAAAGAGCTTGGTCCATTTCCGGATAAAGAAGCCGTGCAGGAACTTCTCCCCTGGTCTGCCAGTTTGCCGGCCGATTGCTACAGCAAACTTAAAAAGTAAGAAACGATCTTCCCCTGGCAGGTGTCGGGGGATTTTCTCATTTTATCAAGGTACGGATGATTACCTACTTACAAAAAGAGTACCGCCCAGGCCTTCTGGTCCTCCCTGTCCGTGCAGATTTTTACCCTGCCGGTGGTGCTGTGGTTCTACGGCGAAGTGTCCGTCTTGGGTATAATTTTGAACCTTTTGGTGCTGCCCACTGTGGGGATCGCACTGGCAAGCGGGGCTGCCTGTGCCCTATTGGGGATTTTTCAGGGAGAATTAGCTGTTTTCGCGGCGGTTCCGGGAAGGGTTGTGCTGTTTGCCTACGAAAAGCTTTGCGAACTTTCCGGCAGGCTGCCCTTTTGTACTTGGATAGGAGGCAGACCCCAGCTATGGCAGATCCTGGTTTATTATTTCCTTGGGGGAGCCGCCCTGGTGCTCCTTTACAATCTGCCGGAAAAACAGCCAGAGGAGGAAAAGAAGGGGAAAAGACGGATGATAAAAATGGCCGGAGCCGGTTTGATGGGCGGCGGCCTTTTGCTTCTATGCTGGCATCCCCTTAAAGATCTCCGGATCACCTGTATGGATGTGGGGCAGGGAGACGGGATCTTTGTGGAGACACCGGAGGGCTTCTGCTTTTTGATAGACGGAGGGAGCAGCAACAAATCGGACGTGGGGCAGTATCAGCTTCTTCCCTGTCTGAAAAGCCGGGGGATCGCAAAGGTAGATGGTATCCTCATTTCCCATCCGGATGAAGATCACATAAGCGGTGTATGCCAGATACTGGAATATATCCGGGACGGGCTTACTGTGATCCGGGTTGAGACACTGTTCCTGCCCTTTTGTACAGAAAAAAACCAGGGATACCAGGAGCTGGAAAAACTGGCTTTGGAAGCGGGGGCAGAAGTTGCCTATGTAAAAAAAGGAGACTGTCTGGAAGCAGGGGAGCTTAGCCTTTCCTTTCTGGCGCCTTTTGTTGAGCAGGCAGAAGATACCAATGAAAACAGTACGGTGATCCAGCTTGCCTATGGATCCTTTAGGGGCCTTTTTACCGGAGATATTGGAGAAGAAAGGGAAAAACAGCTTCTCCCCGCCCTTTCCCGGGTGGATTTTCTTAAAGTGGCCCACCATGGATCCCGGTATTCTACCAGCGAAGCTTTTCTGGAAAAAACAAAACCGCGGATCGGTGTGATCTCCTGCTCAGATACCAACACTTATGGACATCCCTCTCCGGATACGGTAAAAAGGCTGACAGACGCCGGCTGCCAGGTGGAATATACTATGAAAAGCGGGGCGGTCATCCTGGAGACGGATGGGATACAGATAAAGGTAAAAAGATTTGCGGCGGAGTAAGTCTTTTCCTTTGGACGGATTTGTGATATGGTGTTAGGAGATACTACAGCGAACAGGAGTAAAAAACTTGAAAAGTATTCAGGAAGATATTAAAACAGGAAATTTTAAAAGCGCCTATCTCCTATACGGGGAGGAAACTTATTTAAAGCAGCAGTACAAACAAAACCTGATCAAGGCCCTCAACCCGGATGGGGACACCATGAATTTCAGCCGCTTTGAGGGAAGGGGGATCGATGTGCGCGGGGTGATCGATTTTTGTGAGACCATGCCCTTTTTTGCCGATCACCGGGTGATCTTGGTGGAGGATTCCGGCTTTTTTAAAAACAAATGTGATGAGCTTGCGGAATATATGAAGAATCTTCCGGATTACGTGCGGATGATTTTTTCTGAATCCGAGGTGGACAAGCGCAGCCGTATGTATAAAGCTGTGAAAAACTGCGGCAGAGCGGTAGAATTTGTCCGTCAGGACGAAAAGACGCTGATGAAATGGGCGGCAGGGGTTCTTGGAAAGGAAGGAAAACGGATCACCCAGCGGGATATGGAATTTCTCCTTGAAAAAACCGGTACAGATATGGGAAATATCCGTATGGAACTGGAAAAGCTGATCGCCTATACAGGAGCGCGGGAGACGGTAAACGCCGGGGACATAGAAGCGGTCTGCATAACACAGACGGCCAATAAGATTTTTGATATGGTGCGGGCGGTTACCGAGAAAAAGCAGGAACGGGCCCTGGAACTCTACTATGATCTTCTGACCCTTCGGGAGCCGCCGATGCGGATCTTGTTTCTGCTTGCCCGGCAGTTCCGGCAGCTGCTGATGGTAAAGAAAATGACCAATGAAGGGGTTTCCCAGCAGGAAATCGCCTCACGCCTCGGCATTCCGGCTTTTGCGGTGCGGAACGCGGCTGCCTGTGCCAGAGCTTACAAGGAACAGGAACTGGAGGAGGCTGTGGCGGATTTTGTAGACTCCGAAGAAGCGGTGAAGACAGGACGGCTGGGAGACGTGCTCAGCGTGGAGCTTTTGATCATCAAATACAGTTCCCAGAGAGGGAAAGAAGCATAAAGACAAAGAAAAAAGGACAGCTGAGGGTAAACTGTCCTTTTTTTAATCATAAGCTTATAATTAAAAACAACGTTATTTATAGCTGATTAGCCGATGCTGTTCACAGCTTTGGTTAAACGAGAAACTTTTCTTGCGCAGTTGTTCTTGTGGTAAACGCCTTTAGAAGTAGCCTTGCTGATTGTAGAAATTGCGTTTGTAAGAGCCTCCTGTGCTGCTGCTTTGTCCTTGTTTGCTACGGCAGTCTCAACTTTTTTGATGGAAGTCTTAACAGCGGAACGAATGGATTTGTTTCTCGCAGCTTTTGTTCTGTTTACTAAGATTCTCTTCTTTGCAGATTTGATGTTAGCCAACTTAAGACACCTCCTGTTCTTAAAAATTTTAAAAGTATTTTCCAGAGACAGACACGGGCGCCTCTGTAAACATGCTTATATAGTTTAGTATATATATCCATAAATGTCAATACATATTTTGGCGGAATATGCGAAAAATAAATGTATGTATTTGAGACAAATGGATTTGGAGGGCGATGCTATGCTGGAGAATTATCGGATCAGGACCGATCTTGCATTGGAGACCACAGAGCGCTTTACAGAGGAAAACGTAGAAATCCGGGGAGTGGAGATACAGGAGGACTACGATAAGGAAAAGGATATCCGCACCACAGTAGTAAAAATAACTACCGAGAATGGGGCAAGGGCCATGGGGCGCCCCCAGGGAAACTATATCACCATCGAAGCCCCCAACCTGTCCGTGCCCGATGAGGATTATCACCGGGAAGTGTCCCAGGAGATCGCCAGGCATCTGCGCCAGCTGATCGATTTAAAAAAAGAACGGTCGATCCTGGTGGTGGGCCTGGGAAATGCCGGGATCACCTCGGATTCCCTGGGGCCTCAGGTGGTGGAAAATATGCGTATGACCAGGCATATCATCCGTGAGTATGGACTGAAGAGTATGGGAGAGGAAAAAATGCACCGCACAAGCGGGATCGTTCCCGGTGTGATGGCCCAGACGGGCATGGAAACCTCAGAGATCGTTTCAGGAGTAGTGGGGGAAACCCAGCCGGATGTGGTGATCGCCGTGGACGCCCTGGCGGCCCGCAGCACCAAACGTCTGAACCGGACGATCCAGATCACCGATACCGGTATTCACCCCGGCTCCGGCGTGGGAAACCACCGCACCGGACTTACCGAAGAAAATCTTCAAGTCAAGGTGATCGGTATCGGCGTTCCTACCGTGGTGGATGCGGCAACCATTGTCCACGATTCCATGGCACATCTTTTGGATGCCCTGGATGAAGCGGAACAGAAGGAATTCCTGGAGGAAATGATCTCCCCCCATCTGCACAGCTTTTTTGTGACCCCAAAAGATGTGGATGAGACAGTAAAATATTTGAGCTTTACCATCTCGGAAGGTTTGAATATGGCTTTTTCAAAGGAGTGATCCAGGAAAAGCGGAACCAGGGGGGAGAGATCCCTAAGGCATAATCTATGGGAGGCTGTCATAGGATACCTTTAAAGAGGTGATGATGTGACAAACTTCCAGAAAGCATTTTGCGTAGTTTTAAGTCTTTGTTTTTTTGTGGTACTAGCCCTGGCTCCGGGAGAGATCATCCGGCGCAGCAATGTTTTTGGCCAGCTTCCCCTGTACTGCTTTCTGGAAGATAAAGCCAGGAGCATTCCCAAAAGCGAGGATCCGGAGACTTTGGAAAAGATCATCGCGGTAAACGCAGAATATCTGGGGGAAAAGATCCGCAGGGAAAACCAGGCAGGGCAGAAAGAGGACAAACTTTCCAAGGAAAGTGAAGCCCGGGAAAGTGAAGCCCCGGAACAAGAAACTCAAGAACAAGAAGCCCCGGAACAAGAAACTCAAGAACAGGAAGCCCCGGAACAAGAAGCCTCAGAACAGGAAGCCCCGGAACAAGAAGCCTCAGAACAGGTAGCTCAGGAACAAGAAACGCCCCAGGAAGAACTCTCCCCGGTGCGGGCTGCAGCGGCGGCGATCAGGCCCCATCCCCGGGTGGACCTTTCAGCAGAAATGCTGGCGGATTACGATTACCTTCTGGGACAATTTTTTATTGTGGATCCCGGTACCGCCACCAATGAAAGCCAGCTGAACGCGGCCCGCTTTCTGGGGGAGGATCTTTCTATAAAGAAGGCAAAAGACCCTCAGATCCTCATCTATCACAGCCACTCCCAGGAAACCTTTATAGATTCCAGGGAGGGAAAAGAAGAGGATACCATAGTGGGAGTGGGCGACTATCTTACCAAACTGTTAAGGGAGGACTATGGATATGAAGTGATCCATGTGCGGGAAACCTTTGATATCGTCAACGGCGTGATCGACCGGAGCGCGGCATACGATTATTCCCGGGCCTATGTGGAGCAGGTACTGGCGGAGCACCCTTCCATCCAGGTGGTGATCGACCTGCATAGAGACGGCGTTCCCGAAGACCGCCATTTGGTCACCAAGATCAATGGAAAGGATACTGCCCAGATCATGTTTTTCAACGGCTTGAGCTATACGGCGGAGGGCGGGGCGGTAAGCTATCTGCCAAACCCTTATATCCAGGACAATCTGGCCTTTTCTTTTCAAATGGAATACCAGGCTGCCATGTACTATCCGGAACTGTCCAGAGGTATCTATCTGGCCAGCCTCCGGTACAATCTTCACCTGCGGCCAAGGGCGGTGCTCTTGGAGGCAGGGGCCCAGACCAATACCGTCCAGGAAGTAAAAAATGCCATGGAACCCTTTGCAGATATCCTTAGCCGGGTATTGTCCGGGGAAACATAAAAAATGGAAAAGGCAGTGGAAAACTGCCTTTTCTTGTGTTATAATACGAAATTAGCAAACAGATATTCGGGAAAGAAAAGTAAGAGGAGGAACGTCTGGAATGGCAGACCAGAGTAAAATAAGAAATTTTTGCATCATCGCACATATTGACCACGGAAAATCCACATTGGCGGACCGGATCATAGAAAAGACCGGACTTCTCACAGAACGGGAAATGCAGGCGCAGATCCTGGACAATATGGAACTGGAACGGGAGAGAGGCATCACCATCAAATCCCAGGCTGTACGGATCATCTATAAAGCCAGAGATGGAGAGGAATATATCTTTAATCTCATCGATACACCGGGACATGTGGACTTTAATTACGAGGTTTCCAGAAGTCTGGCGGCCTGCGACGGAGCCATCCTGGTGGTGGACGCTGCCCAGGGCATTGAAGCCCAGACCCTTGCTAATGTATATCTGGCCTTAGACCATGACCTGGACGTGGTGCCGGTGATCAACAAGATCGACCTGCCAAGCGCCGAACCGGACCGGGTGATCAACGAGATCGAGGATGTGATCGGCCTGGAAGCCCAGGACGCTCCCAGGATCTCTGCAAAAACAGGAGAAAATGTAGACGAAGTATTAGAACAGATCGTAACCAAGATCCCCGCCCCCAAGGGAGATCCGGATGCTCCGTTAAAGGCACTGATCTTTGACTCTGTATACGATTCCTACAAAGGCGTGATCGTTTTCTGCCGTCTGATGGACGGCAAAGTAAAAAAAGGCACCAACATCCGCATGATGGCCACCGGCTTTACCGCTGAGGTGGTGGAGGTGGGATACTTCGGCGCCGGACAGTTTATTCCCTGCGAGGAGCTTTCCGCCGGAATGGTGGGATATTTCACAGCCAGCATCAAAAATGTGCGGGACACCCGGGTGGGGGATACCGTTACCGATGAGATGCGGCCCTGTGCCGAGGCTCTTCCCGGCTACAAAAAAGTAAACCCCATGGTCTACTGCGGCATGTATCCGGCAGACGGAGCCAAATACGGAGACCTGCGGGATGCCCTGGAAAAGCTCCAGCTAAACGACGCCTCCCTCTTTTACGAGCCGGAGACATCTGTGGCATTGGGCTTTGGCTTCCGCTGCGGATTTTTGGGACTTCTCCATCTGGAGATCATCCAGGAGCGACTGGAAAGAGAATACAATCTGGACCTGGTGACCACAGCGCCCAGCGTTATCTATAAAGTACACAAAACAAACGGAGAGGTGATCGATCTTACCAATCCCACCAACCTTCCGGATCCTTCAGAGATCGAGTACATGGAGGAACCTATGGTGAATGCGGAGATCATGGTGACAACCGAGTTTATCGGAGCGATCATGGATCTGTGCCAGGAGCGCAGAGGCCAGTACATCAGCATGGATTATATGGAAGAGACCAGAGCCCTTTTGAAATACAAGCTGCCGCTGAACGAGATCATCTACGATTTCTTTGACGCCCTGAAGTCCCGGTCCAGAGGCTACGCTTCTCTGGATTATGAGCTCTGCGGCTATGAGCGCAGCGACCTGGTGAAACTGGATATCCTGGTAAATAAAGAAGAAGTGGACGCTCTGTCCTTTATCGTACATGCAGAGACTGCTTACGAGCGGGGAAGAAAGATGTGCGAAAAACTGAAAGAGGAGATTCCCCGCCAGCTGTTCGAGATCCCCATCCAGGCAGCCATCGGAAGCAAGATCATTGCCAGGGAGACTGTACGGGCCTTGAGAAAAGACGTCTTGGCCAAGTGCTACGGCGGCGACATCACCCGAAAGAAGAAACTTCTGGAAAAACAGAAGGAAGGAAAGAAGCGTATGCGCCAGGTGGGCAATGTAGAGATTCCTCAGAAAGCCTTCATGAGCGTATTAAAACTGGATGACAAATAAAAGTACCATCAGGAGGCAGCGATGAAAAAAAGATTAAGAAGATGGACCGTACCGGTGCTGCTCCTTGCCGCCGGCCTGTGCCTTGCAGGCTGCGGAGGAAAGAAAGAGACCGATCCGGAGGCAGAGCAGGTATTAAAGCTTACCATCACCCCTATGGCAACTCCTACGCCGGAACCCTCACAGATCAACCCGGATGCAGTTGCCTCCAGCGGCGGCCTTACCATGGTGAACAGCTACCTTGCGGATAAAGAACCTGCCGGGGAAACAGAAGAAGACAGTGCGGACAGCGGAGAGGACACATCCCAGGAGGAAACCGGTGAAGAATAACGGATGCCCCCCTTTGGAAATCTATGTCCATATCCCTTTCTGTGCAAGAAAATGCGCCTACTGTGATTTTTTGTCCTTTCCTGCAGGAGAGGATGTCCAGCAGGCTTATACAAAGGCACTTATAAAAGAAATACAGGCCCTTCCCAAAGATGAACGCCCGGTATCCTCTGTGTTTGCAGGGGGCGGGACTCCCTCCCTGGTAAAGGAAGATTTTATTGAAGAAATACTGGATCATTTAAGAAAAACGTATACCTTTTCCCCGGATGCCGAGATTACCCTGGAGGCGAATCCGGGGACTTTAACGAAGGAGAAGCTCCGGCGCTATAAAGCTGCCGGAGTCAACCGGATAAGTCTGGGGCTTCAGTCCTGTGAGGACCGGGAGCTGGCCCTTTTGGGAAGGATCCACACATACCGGGATTTTCTGGAAAGCTATGCCAGGGTAAGAGAGGCCGGCTTTTCTAATGTAAATATAGATCTTATGTTTGCCCTTCCCGGACAAACTTTGAAAACCTGGGTGAGCACCCTGGGCACAGTGGCAGCACTCTCCCCGGAACATATATCCGCCTATAGTCTGATCATAGAAGAGGGAACTCCATTTTCAAAAAGAAAACTTTCCCTTCCGGATGAAGAGGAAGAGTACCGGATGTATGAGGAGACCGGGGCGGTGCTTGAAAGATATGGCTATCGGCAGTACGAGATCTCCAATTACGCAAAGGAAGGATTTCCCTGCCGGCACAATATAGGTTACTGGAAACGCTATGATTATATCGGCATTGGACTGGGAGCGGCCTCTCTTTATCTGGGAGAACGCTTTTCCAATACCAGGAGCATGAAAGAATACCTGTCCATGAGCGGAGAACCGGACAAGATCCGAAGAGAACGCACCGTCCTTACCCGCCGGGAAGAGATGGAAGAATTTATGATCCTTGGCCTGCGTATGACCGAAGGGGTCAGTGAACAGGCTTTTTGGCAGCAGTTCGGGGAAAAACTGGATGAGGTATATGGAAAGGTTTTGAACAAATATACAGACATGGGCTTTATGGAACAGGAGCAGGGCTGGTGGCGCTTTTCCAGAAAAGGGATCCATGTGAGCAACCGGATTCTTGCAGAATTTTTAGAGTAAACAGCGGAGGACCTATGGCAGCAGATACAGCACAGAAAAAATTTATTAAGATCAGGGGGGCAAACGTTAACAACCTGAAAAATCTCAACGTAGACATTCCCAGGGACCAGTTCGTGGTCCTTACCGGGATCAGCGGCTCCGGAAAATCATCCCTGGCCTTTGATACCATTTACGCAGAAGGGCAGAGGCGGTATATGGAATCCCTGTCTTCCTATGCAAGACAGTTCCTGGGACAGATGGAAAAACCAGATGTGGACACCATCGAAGGCCTCCCTCCGGCTATTTCCATTGACCAGAAATCCACCAACCGCAATCCCCGTTCCACGGTGGGAACAGTTACGGAAATCTATGATTATTTCCGTCTCCTTTATGCAAGAGTGGGCATTCCCCACTGCCCCAAGTGCGGCAAAGAAATAAAAAAACAGACCGTGGATCAGATGGTGGATACCATCATGAGCCTTCCGGAACGCACCAGGATCCAGCTTCTGGCTCCGGTGGTGCGGGGCAGAAAAGGAACCCATGCAAAGCTTCTGGAACAGGCAAAGCGAAGCGGCTATGTGCGGGTGCAGATCGACGGAAATATGTATGAACTTTCCGAGGAGATCTCCCTGGACAAAAATATCAAACACAACATCGAGATCATCGTGGACCGTCTGGTGGTAAAGCCCGGGATCGAAAAACGCCTTGCCGATTCCATTGAGACGGTATTAAACCTGGCAGACGGGCTTCTTATGGTGGACACCATGGATGGCCATGTGCAGAATTTCAGCCAGAGTTTTTCCTGTCCGGACTGTGAGATCAGCATTGATGAGATCGAACCCCGGAGCTTTTCTTTTAACAACCCCTTTGGGGCCTGCCCGGAATGTTCGGGCCTGGGATACAAGATGGAATTTGACCCGGATTTGATGATCCCGGATAAATCCTTAAGTATCCTGGAGGGCGCCATTGCAGTGCTTGGCTGGCAGTCCTGTACAGATAAGGGAAGCTTTACCAGGGCGATCCTGGACGCTCTGGCCAAGGAGTACCAGTTCAGCCTGGACACACCCTTTGAGGAGTATCCGAAAAAGATCCAGGACATCCTCATCTACGGGACCAATGGCCGTTCGGTAAAAGTCTATTATAAAGGGCAGAGGGGAGAGGGCGTTTACGATGTAGCTTTCCCCGGCCTTGTGCGCAATGTGGAACAGCGGTACCGGGAAACTGCTTCAGACGCGATGAAGCTGGAATACGAGACCTTTATGCGCATCACCCCCTGTAAGACCTGTAAAGGACAAAGACTGAAAAAAGAAGCCCTGGCAGTGACCGTGGGCGATAAAAATATATATGAGGTAACAGCTATGTCCATTGAAAAGCTGAAAGGCTTTCTGGCAGAGCTGAAATTGTCCTCCCAGCAGCTGCTGATCGGAAAGCAGATCCTAAAGGAGATCCGCTCCCGTGTAGGCTTTCTTTCCGATGTGGGCTTGGATTATCTTTCTTTGGGACGGGCCACCGGTACCCTTTCCGGCGGAGAGGCGCAAAGGATCCGTCTGGCTACCCAGATCGGATCCGGCCTGGTGGGAGTGGCTTATATCCTGGATGAACCCAGTATCGGCCTCCACCAAAGAGACAACGATAAGCTTTTGAACGCCCTGATGCACCTGCGGGATCTGGGAAACAGCCTTCTTGTGGTGGAACACGATGAAGATACCATGCTGGCAGCAGACTGTATCGTTGATATCGGACCCGGCGCCGGAGAACACGGCGGGGAGCTGGTGGGGATCGGCACGGCAGAAGAACTAATGAAAAATGACCGCTCCATTACCGGGGCCTACCTAAGCGGAAAGATCAAGATCCCTGTACCTGAGGAAAGAAAAAAGCCAACGGGCTTTTTGACCATCAAAGGCGCGTCAGAAAATAACCTGAAAAATATCAATGTAGACATTCCTCTGGGCGTGATGACCTGCATTACCGGAGTGTCCGGTTCTGGAAAAAGTTCCCTCATCAATGAGATCCTGTATAAACGTCTGGCCCGGGATCTGAACCGCGCCAGGATTATCCCGGGAAAACACAGCGACATTATCGGGGAAGAGCAGCTGGATAAGGTCATCAACATCGACCAGTCTCCCATCGGCCGTACGCCCCGTTCTAATCCCGCCACCTATACAGGTGTGTTTGACCAGATCCGGGAACTGTTTGCCTCCACCGCCGATGCCAAGGCAAGAGGCTACAAAAAAGGCCGCTTCAGCTTTAACGTAAAAGGCGGCCGGTGCGAGGCCTGCAGCGGAGACGGGATCATCAAGATCGAGATGCACTTTTTGGCGGATGTATACGTTCCCTGTGAGGTATGCAAAGGAAAACGATACAACCGGGAGACCCTGGAAGTAAAGTATAAGGATAAAAGCATCTACGATGTGCTGAACATGACCGTAGAAGAGGCGCTGGCATTTTTTGAAAATGTCCCTTCCATACGGCGGAAGATGGAAACCCTGAATGATGTAGGACTGTCCTATATACGTCTGGGACAGCCCTCCACCGAGCTTTCCGGAGGGGAGGCACAACGGATCAAGCTGGCAGCGGAACTGAGCAGGCGAAGTACCGGAAAGACCATTTATATTCTGGACGAGCCTACCACCGGCCTTCATTTTGCAGATGTACACAAGCTGATCGGGATCTTAAAGCGTCTTGCAGAAGGGGGAAATACGGTGATCGTCATCGAGCACAACCTGGATGTGATCAAAACGGCAGACTATATCATTGATATGGGCCCGGAAGGCGGTGATGGAGGCGGAACTGTCATTGCCAGAGGGACTCCCGAGGAGGTAGCAAAAAATCCACGCTCCTACACCGGCCAGTATGTGGCTAAGTATCTCAAGCAGCAGTAAAGAGAACAAATACTTTCTTTTTAAAAAAAACTTATATATAATAGAAGAAAAGCGTAAGAGAAAGAGAGGCTTTCTATGGCAGCCAGCGATATCGGGATTGATCTGGGGACCAGGAATTGTCTGGTCTACTCTACGGGAAAGGGTCTTGTACTGAAAGAGTCCACCGTAGTGGTTTATGACAAAGATACAGAAAAAATAAAAGCCATCGGCGAAGAAGCCCGCCAGATGGCCGGACATGTATCCTCCGGAATGGAGGTGATCCGGCCCATCCGCCAGGGAGTGATCGTGGATTATGTGGTAATGGAAAAAATGCTGAAATACTTTATTTCCAAGGCCATTGGGCGCAGGGCTTTCCGTAAGCCCAGGATCAGTATCTGTGTGCCCAGCGGCATCACAGAGATCGAGCGCAAGGCCATCGAAGAGTCTACCTATCAGGCCGGAGCCAGAGAAGTATTTCTGGTGGAAGAGCCTATTGCCGCTGCTATTGGGGCAGGAGTGGATGTGACGAAGCCCTTTGGAAATCTTATCGTGGATATCGGGGCAGGGACCACAGACGCTGCGGTGATCTCCCTGGCAGGGGTGGTGGTTTCCGGATCCATCAAGGTGGCCGGCGATGTATTCGACCAAGCGATCATGAATTATGTGCGGAAAAATCACAGCCTCTTTATCAGCGAGGACGCGGCAGAAGAGATCAAGATCAAGATCGGGACCGCGTGGGAAGAAGCCGACCCCAGGACTATGGAGGTAAAGGGGCGCAATGTGCTTACCGGCCTTCCAAAGGTGGCCACCCTTACCTCAGAGGAAATGCGCGCAGCGCTGAAAGACGCCACCGGGCAGATCGTGGATCTGGTGCACAGCATTTTGGAAAAGACGCCGCCGGAACTGGCTGCGGACATTGTAGACCGGGGAATTGTCCTTACCGGCGGGGGCGCGCTCCTTCACGGGATGGATCTTTTGATCGAACAAAAAACCGGCGTCAGCGCTACTGCCGTCCAGGACGCAATGGGAGTAGTGGCAGTAGGAACAGGAAAATACGCAGAAGTTATGGCAAAAATGGATGAGTGAGAAGGGGGCCAAAAGGCGCCCCTTTTGCACATTTTGCTTTAGATCACAGAAAAGGAGAAACCATGAGCGAGACGGTGACCGGATACATAGACCATATTATTTTCCGCAATGAAGACAACGGATATACGGTGATGGTCCTGAAAGACGCCGGAGAAGAAGAGCTTACCTGTGTGGGCAGTTTTCCGGCCATTTCCCAGGGGATGACCATAGAGGCCAGCGGCACCTATACCCGCCATCCGGTATACGGAAAGCAGTTTCAGGTACAGTCCTATCTGGAAAAAATGCCGGAGGATGCCCTGGCCATGGAGCGCTACCTTGGTTCCGGAGCTATCAAAGGGATCGGAACCGCCCTGGCGGCCAGGATCGTGCGGCGTTTTGGCGAAGATACCATCCGTATCGTAGAAGAAGAACCGGAGCGTCTGGCAGAGGTCAAAGGGATCAGCGAAAGAAAGGCCAGGGAGATCAGCGCCCAGATTATGGAAAAAGCGGACATGCGGAAGGCCATGATGTTTTTGCAGAAATACGGCATTTCGCTGAATCTGGGAGCCAAGATCTATCAGAAATACAAGGACTCCGTATATGCGGTCCTTCAGGAAAACCCCTACCGTCTGGCAGAGGACATTACCGGCGTGGGCTTTAAGATCGCCGATGAGATCGCTGCCAGGATCGGGATCCATACAGATTCAGATTACAGGATACGCAGCGGAATGCTGTATACTTTACTTCAGGCCAGCGGGGAGGGCCATACGTATCTCCCCAAGGAGCAGCTTTTTGAACGGGCCCGGCAGCTTTTAGGCGTAGATCCCTCCTATATGGAAAAACATCTGATGGATATGGCTCTGGACAGAAAGGTGATCCTGAAAGAACAAGAGGATACCCAGCTTGTCTATCCTGCCCGGTTTTATTACCTGGAACTGAATACAGCCAGGATGCTCCGGGAGCTGAATATCCTCTGCCCGGAGGACGAGGCGCTGGTAAAGCGGCGGATCGCCGGGATCGAAAAAGAAACGGGAACCATTCTGGACGAGATGCAGAAAAAGGCGGTGATGGAAGCGGCCAGCCACGGAGTGTTTATCCTTACCGGCGGACCGGGAACCGGAAAGACCACCACCATCAATGCCATCATCCGCTTCTTTCAGGGGGAAGGGGCACAGCTTCGTCTGGCCGCTCCTACAGGAAGGGCGGCAAAACGTATGACAGAGACCACCGGTTATGAGGCACAGACCATTCACCGCCTTCTGGAACTTTCCGGCATGCCTGAGGAGGACCGGGAAGGCCAGGCAATCCATTTTGAAAGAAACGCGGAGAATCCCCTGGATGCAGATGTGGTCATCATAGATGAAATGTCTATGGTGGATATCCATCTGATCCATTCCCTGCTCCTGGCTCTGACCGCCGGTACCCGCCTGATCCTGGTGGGGGATGAAAATCAGCTGCCAAGTGTGGGCCCGGGGAATGTGCTCAGGGATATCATCCGCTCCGGCCAATTTTCCGTGGTGGAGCTAAAAAAGATCTTCCGCCAGGCCTCCCAAAGCGATATTGTGGTGAACGCACATAAGATAAACCGTGGAGAAGCAGTAGTTCTGGACAACAAAAGCCGGGATTTTTTCTTTCTGAAACGATACGATGCGGATATCATCATCCGGGTGGTGATCGCTTTGATCCAGGAAAAACTGCCTGGCTATGTAAAGGCCAAACCCTTTGAGATCCAGGTCCTTACCCCCATGCGCAAGGGGCTTTTGGGAGTTGAGCGCCTAAACCAGATTCTCCAGCGGTACCTGAATCCGCCGGATCCTTCCAAACGGGAAAAGGAAACCGGACAGGGTCTGTTCCGGGAGGGAGATAAGGTGATGCAGGTAAAGAACAACTATCAGCTGGAATGGGAAGTGCGGGGAAAATACGGCATTGCCGTGGAAAAAGGGGTGGGTGTATTTAACGGAGACACCGGTATTCTCAAAGAGATCAACGAGTTTGCCGAAACCGCCCTGGTAGAGTTCGAAGACGGCCGGTATACGGAATATTCCTTTAAGCAGCTGGACGAACTGGAACTTGCCTATGCCATTACCATCCACAAATCCCAGGGCTCCGAATATCCGGCTGTGGTCATGCCCATCCTGTCCGGACCCAAAATGCTCTTAAACCGCAACCTTCTTTATACCGCAGTGACCAGAGCGAGAAAATGCGTTACGGTGGTGGGAAGCGAAGAGACCTTCCAGGAAATGATACGGAACGAAAAACAGCAGAACCGGTACAGTTCTTTAGATGTGCGGATCCGGGAGCTGGAAGAATACCAAGGATTCTAAAAAAGATCAGAGGGCAAAGTCGGGGAGAAAGGAACCTCTTTGAAGAAACAAATTGAACAGATTTTAAATCTCCTATATCCAAGGTGCTGTCCCCTATGCCACAAAATATTAAAGGACCAGCAGGCGCTGATCTGTCCGGAGTGTCAAAAAATACTCCGGCCCATAACCCAGCCCCGGTGCATGAGGTGCGGCAGGCCGGTGAAGGAAGAAGAGGAATACTGCAGGTTCTGCAGGGGAAAAGAACGGGTATTTTTTCAGGGAAGGGGCATCTTTCCCTATGATGACCGGATGAAAGCTTCTATTATAAGGTATAAATATGACGGACGCAGGCAGTATGGAGATTTTTACGCCAGAGCCATGTGTGTGTACGCAGGGGAAGACATCAAAAGATGGAAACCGGATCTGATCCTGGCGATTCCCCTTCATCCCCGAAAACAGCGTATGCGGGGATTTAACCAGGCCTGGTATCTGGCGGAGCGGATCGGTGCTTATTTTGGTATCCCGGCACAAGAGGATGGGCTGAAAAAAATAAAGGACACCAAATCCCAGAAAAAAATGGGCGCGGCCATGCGCCGGAGAAACCTAACGGACGCTTTTGCCGTATCCGCCCAGGCGGAGGGCAAGATCATCCTTTTGATCGATGACGTGTATACCACCGGAAATACCATAGAAGCAGCGGCAAAATGCCTCAAAGAGGCAGGGGCAAAAGCCGTCTGCTTTTTGACCCTATGCATTGGCGCAGATTGACCTGCGCCGGGATCTGCCGGATTTGTCAGGATTCCAAAAAATACTTTCCATAAAAACTTATCTATGTTACAATAAACCTGTATGATTATTTGTTGTTAGCAAGGAGTACTTTATGTTAAACGAGGAAAAGGTAAAAATAATGAACAAGCTTGCCCTCTACGAAAAGGGCGAGGGAAAAAAATACCTTCCGGTCAGTAAGTATTACAGAAGTGACTTTATAGGACTGGCACTGATCAAAAATTTCTTTTTGGTCACCATCGGATATGGCCTGGTCGTGCTGGCGGCAGCAGCCTATTTCAGCGATTATCTGCTGAACAATATCCATAAAATGAATCTGGTAAACTTAGGGATCACCATTTTGGCAGGCTACCTTATCGCCCTTGGAGCGTATTCTCTTTTGACCTATATCCAATACTCCGTAAAATACCATCGGGCGAAAAAAAGCGTGAAAAAGTATTACGAGGATCTTACCAGACTTGACAAAATATACGGACGGGAAGAAAAGAAATCCACAGGAAGAGGAACGTCAGGAGGATATAAAAGATGACAGCGTTACTGGAACTAAAGCAGAAAATAAAGGGTCTGTACGGGCAGTATGAGATCTACATCCTGCCATTCTTAAAATTTATCACAGCCTTGGTCTATTTTTTGTGGATCAATATGAACATGGGATATATGACCCTTTTAGACAATATCTTTATCGTACTTATCCTGGCTTTGGTCTGCTCCATCCTCCCGCCCTCGGTGATGGTGTTTCTGGGATTTGTCATGATGGTCGCCCATTGTTATGCCATAGGCATTGAAGTGGCGGCATTTATGCTGGTGCTGATCTTGTTTCTGGTGATCCTGTTTTTGCGCTTCAGCGGCGGAAAGAATATCGTGCTGGTGTTCTCGCCTCTTTCTCTGGCGCTGAATGTTCCCGCCCTTCTTCCCATCGGAAGCGGGCTTTTGAGCACTCCCATTTCTGCCTTCCCTGCAGGATGCGGCGTGATCGTCTTTTATTTTGTGCGGTATATCCGCTCCCAGTTAAATGTCCTTCAGAATCCGGACACAGAGGTCATCTCCAAACTGACCCTCCTTGCAGACGGGCTGATGCAGAACTGGGAAATGTGGATCAATGTGGCCGCTTTTGTGATCGTGATCCTTTTGGTAAACCTGATCCGCACACGTTCTTTTGACTATGCCTGGAGGATCGCCATTGTGGCAGGAGGCATGGTCTATGCGCTGGTGATTCTGGCGGGATCTTTCTATTTCGGTGTGCAGATCGATGTAATGATGCTGGCGGTATTTACGGTGGTTTCCGTACTTCTGGGCGTTATACTGGAATTTTTCGTATTCGGCGGGGACTACACCCGTACAGAAAGACTGGAATACGAGGACGATGAATACTATTACTATGTAAAAGCTGTGCCCAAGGCATCTGTGGCTACTTCGGAAAGAAGCATCAAAAAGATCAATGCTTCGCCCCAGAGACCCCAGAAGAAGTCCGAAAATGCTTCTTACGGCAGCCCCCTTTTCCAGAAGGAAGAAAAGGAGAACCCAAAGAAGCAGAAACAAAACCGGGCAGAAGTGAATACAGCTCCGGCAGAAAGACCGGAATCTGACGATATCGATTTCGAAAAGAAACTGGAGGAATCCTTAAAGGACCTGTAAAGAGGAAAGGAGGACACAATGCAGAATATAACGGAGCTAGTCTCCAGATCTATATCGAAAATAAATCTACCGGATATAGGCGTGATCGATATTATTGAGATCGCGCTGATATCGTTTTTTATATATCAGTTTATGGTATGGATCAAATTCACGCGTGCCTATACGCTGCTGAAGGGGATCCTGGTAGTGCTTGTGTTTCTCCTTCTGGCCTATATATTCAAAATGAATACGATCCTGTGGATCGTGTCCAACCTTGCCAGCGCCCTGATCACCGGCGTGATCGTCATCTTTCAGCCGGAGCTTCGAAAAGTCCTGGAGCAGATCGGCGAAAAGAAGATCATGTCCGCGATCCTTCCCTTCGATACAGGAAAGGATGTGCAGGAGCGCTTTACCGACAGGACCGTAAACGAGCTGATCAAGGCCTGCTACGATATGGGGGAGGTAAAAACCGGCGCCCTGATCGTGATCGAACAGAACATTCTGCTGACGGAATACGAGAGGACAGGCATCAATATTGATGCAGTACTTTCAAGCCAGCTTTTGATCAATATATTTGAACACAATACGCCCCTTCATGACGGAGCGGTCATCGTAAGAGGGAACCGGGTGGTGGCAGCTACCTGCTATCTCCCTTTATCCGATAATATGGAACTGAGCAAGCAGCTTGGCACCCGCCACAGGGCAGGGGTGGGGATCAGCGAAGTAAGCGATTCTCTGACCATAATCGTATCCGAAGAGACCGGAAAGGTTTCCGCTGCCCAGGGCGGCCGTCTGATGCGTGATGTGAGCAGCACGCGCCTGCGGGAGCTTTTGGAGGTAGCACAGAATAAAAAAGTAGTAGAAAACAGCAAACTGCGCCATCTGCTGAAGGGGAGAGTGAAACATGAAGAAAAGAAAGTTAACCGATAACATCCCTTTAAAGCTAATGTCTGTCATTGTGGGCATTTTTGTCTGGCTGCTGGTGGTAAATATTGACAATCCGACTACAAGAAAATCTTTTGTGATCCACGATGTGGAGCTTTTGAACCAGGCATACATTGATTCTATGGGCCTGGTGAGCCTGATGGAAGAGGATCAGGACCCCATCCGCGTTTATATCACCGGCACGAGATCTACCGTAAGCGATATCTCCGAGTCGGACATCCACGCGGCGGCAGATCTTCAGCAGGCCATCAGTCTGGAGTCTGCCATAGAGAGAAATCCTACCACGACCATGGTGATGGTGCCCATCGCTGTTACCTGCACAGGCATTTCTCCGGAAAATATAGAAGTAACCCCAAAGAACCTGAGTGTCCGGCTGCAGAAGAAAGCCACCCAGGAGTTTGTGATCAATGCTACAAGCGAGGGCAAGCCGGGAAGCGGCTACGAGATCGGCACCGTTACAGCCAATCCGGAAAAAATACGGATCACAGGACCCTCCTCCCTCATCGGCAAGATCAACCAGGTCAACGCTGTGATCGATGTGGACGGGGCCACAGAGACGGTAATAGACGAGTGCGACCTTACGATCTATGACAAAAACGGAGAACCGCTTACCTCCACCCAGATGAACTACCTTACCTTCGAGCGGCAGGTAACCGTTACTGCCCGGCTCTGGCGGGTGCAGACCGTATCCATTGACGGGGAATACAGCGGCGTGCCGGCTGATGGATACCGGGTAGAAAGTGTGGAGACGATCCCCAGTGAGATCACTGTGGCAGGAGGAGAAGATGCCCTAAAGGAACTGGCTCTTTCAGGAAATACCATATGGATCCCCCAGGAGGCTATTGACATTTCCGGAAAGAAGGATAATATGGAAATAAAGATCAATATCTCGGAATATCTGCCGGAGGGCATTGTGCTCACCAGCGGTTCCAGCACCGATGTGTTTGTAAGGGTCAATATCCTGCCGGAGGGAAGTGTTGAATACGAAATCCTTACCAGCGAGATCCAGGTGGAGAATCTGGCGGAAAATCTCCAGGTAACCTTTGACACCGCCGCGATCAATGTGCGGCTGAAGAAGGAAGACGAAAGCATGGAAGATCCCGATGCAGAATCCATCCAGGCATCCATAGATCTTGAAGGCCGGGAGGAAGGCAGCTATGAGGTTCCGGTGGACATTACCCTTCCGGAAGGCTATGAGCTGGTGGAAGATGTGACGGCGGAGATCAATATTTCAGAGATTTCAGAAGTTACCGAGATTACTGAGGAGGAGAACAGCGAAGAATAGGGGAGAAAGCATATGATCAAACAGAAAGTTACGATAACAAATCCCACAGGCCTTCATTTGCGCCCGGCCGGAATTTTGTGTCAGGAGGCGATGAAATACAAATCCCTGATCAACTTTTCTTTTAACGGATGCACATCCAATGCCAAAAGTGTACTGAGTGTTTTGGGCGCATGCGTAAAAAGCGGGGATGAGATCGAACTGATCTGCGAAGGAGCCGATGAAGAAGAAGCGATGGCCAGTCTCGTAAATGCGATCGAGAGCGGCCTTGGCGAATAGAAGCAGTATGTTAGGAATGAATTAAGGAGGAATTAGTTTTGAAAAGGAAATTGGCGGCAGTTTTGCTGAGTACCGCACTGTGTGTGTCCATGACCGCCCAGGCAGGAGCGGCAGCCTTTGATGACGGGGAGGCTTCTGTGCCTGCAGTTCTGGATGTATCCGCAGATCCATTTACAAGCGGGGATACTTCCATAGAAGAAACGGAAACAGAAGAACCGGAGATCACACCGGGAGCAGAAGTTTCAGATCCTTCCCAGGAATTGGAAACGCCATCAGCGGAACCTGGTGTGACACCAAGTGTGACACCGATACCGGATGACACGTCCGAAGAACCGGAAGATCCGGATATCGAAGTATTTGACCCGGACGCCGGGATACCGGACGCAACGCCCACACCCACGCCGGAACCTTCCGTAACGCCGGCAGAAGATCCGGAAGAACCGGACATTTTCACCAGCGGAGATACCCTTTTGGCATTGTCCCAAGTGGTGACAGAAGTGGACCGGGACGACTGGGAATTGGCAGATCCCGCCAATAACCGCTACAAACTTCAAAAAGACGATGGAACTTACTATACCAGCACCGATGGTATCGTATATATTAAAACCGTAACAGACAAATCGGCTCCGGCCACGGATACCCAGGCCCACAGCGGCCAGGCCGGATATTATCTCTTTGATGCAGAGGGCTATATGCTCACCGGCCAGCAGACGGTTGCCCCCGGGACACCAGGCTGCGACATCACAGAAGAAGAGGAATTTTTCTTCATGGATGCAGCTCACGCTATTCCCCTAGATGAAGCGGCCGGGGCAGAAGAAACCAGCTTTTCCCCTGTGACTACCAATATGGGCCAGGCCCAGCTGAAATACTGGCTGTGGACGGGAACTTCTTTCCGTTACTATGATTCTACCGGAAGATTTTTGTCTGTGGAAGAACTGAAAGTCATCCGTGAGGCATCCGGCAATTATACCGGCTACTATACCATCAACGGTGAAAACTACTGTCTGGATGAAAACGGTACCCCAAGGACCGGAGATGTGGAGATCAAGGACGGCGTTAAGCCGGGCACCTACTATTTCCAGGAAACTCCCGGAGAAAACGGTATCGCAGGAGCGATGCTGAAGAACCAGTGGCACAGCAGGACCACCAGCAAAGGGGAACAGTGGAGATATTTCAAAGGTGACGGACGCCTTTACGAAAGAGGGATCGTTGCCACCCGCCTGGATCCGGAGACCATGGGAGACAGCAAGTACCTTCTGGGCGCAGCGGGATATATCCAGAAAAACAAGATGCTGAAGGCAGCAAACGGCTACTACTACGCATCCGATGAAAACGGCCGCGTCCTTATCAACGAAATGGCCACCTTTGGCAATGCCAGATATTATTTCAGCAGCGACGGACGCCGGGTGAAATGGAAGAACTGCTGGCACCGCTGTCCGGGAGCGGACAACCGCTTCTACTACTTTGGCAGCACTGCCGGAAGAATCGTGGAAAAGAGAGGCTGGCAGAAGGTTGTCAACACCTCCGGAAAAATGTACGGATGGTTTTACTTCCCAGATGATGGAAACCATTATGTGAGCAGATGGATGGACGGCATCTATTACTTTAAAGAAACCGGCCAGCTGGCCAGCGGCGTGACAGAAGTAAACGGAAAAACTTATTTCTTTAAGGTATCCAACGCCAACACCCGCAACGGAGACATGTTCAAAAATACCATGATCTCCTATCGGAATAAATGGTACTACGCAGGACCCAAGGGGATCCTTGCCCAGAACCGGTGGGTAAAATATAATGGAGGATATTACTATTTCCAGGATGACTTTACCCTTCTCACCAACGAGTTCATACAGCGGGGAGATACATACGGCTATGTAGACAGCAGCGGTAAGTTCTGTACCGGATGGGTGGTAGTGAACAACGCGAAAAACCAGGTAAGATATCTCAATCCCAATGGAAAAGGATTTTTGAAGAATACCTCCAAGGTGATCGATGGCCTGCGCTACTATTTTGACAGCAACGGCTACCGGAAAAACGACCTTACTTCCAGCATCAAAGGGCCATATTATGTGGAGGTTGACCGAGTAAACGGCGTAATGACCATTTTTGACAGCGGAAGGACCACTCCGGTGAAATCCATCCGTGTGTCTGTAGGACTTGCCGGCACCCCGACGCCAACAGGTACCTATACACTGAGAAGCAACTTAAGATGGCAGCCCCTTATGGGCCCCTCCTGGGGACAGTACGGAACACATGTGCAGTACGCCGGCCAGGGCGGTATCTTTGTACACTCCGTGTCCGGAAGCTCACCCAACAGCTACAGCCTTCCGGCAGCAGAGTACAATAAGCTTGGAAATCCTGCCTCTCATGGCTGCATCCGCTGCTGTGTGGCAGATGCCAAGTGGGTATACGAGAACTGCAACGGCGCCGCCATTAAGATTTTTGACGGCACTTACAAAGCAGACGAAGTATTTAAAGGACCTCTGGGAAGAAGAGCTCTGGTTCCTCTTTATGGAAGCAAGAACTTTGACCCCACAGACCCGTTAGTATAAAAAGACTGCAGCCAGCGGCTCTTTCCCTTTCGGAAAGGGCCGCGTGCAACATTTAAAAAAGAATATGAGGGATCAACACATGAAAATGAAAAAGTGGATAGGAAGGGGTATGTTCCTGGCGGCCTTATGTCTTTGCTTAAGCGCAGGAACGGTTTTTGCCGCTGCTTCACGAGAGTATCACCGCTGGGATACCCTGGATCCGGACGAACTGGCAGCCAAACAAAGCGGCCAGCTGCTTTTTGGAAGCACAGAAAAAGCCAATCCCCGGGCCTGGCAGAAGATCAACGGCGTATGCTACAACGGAAGCGGAGAGGTGATCGAAGGGGCGATCACCAGAGGGATCGATGTTTCCGAGTGGCAGGGAACCATAAACTGGAAAAAGCTGAAGAATTCCGTGGATTTTGCCATGGTGCGCATCTCCCATAGTGTCAGCCACATGGACAAAACCTATGACTATAACATGCAGCAGGCGGAACTGGCAGGAGTGCCGGTAGGAACCTATGTGTACAGCACAGCCACCACACCTGCCATGGCTCTTAAAGAAGCCAAGCTTGCCATCCGGAAAATGGACGGCTACAAGGTATCCTACCCAGTAGCCATCGACCTGGAAGACGCATCGATGCAGGCCCTGACTCCCAAGCAGGTGGCAAAGGTAGCAGCGGTATTCTGCAATGAAATCAAAAAGGCAGGATATTATCCTATCGTATACTGCAATACCAACTGGTACGACTACGAAGTGGACTGGAATTTCCTTCCGGGGATCGATGTGTGGATCGCCAGATACGGCGACACCATACCGGCTCCAGACAAATCTTCCTATAGCTATACCATCTGGCAGGCCACAGACGGTTACGGCGGAGGGACCATGATCACCACAGCCGGCCTCATCGATGGAATACCCAGCGGCACTACGGTAGATATTGATTTTGGATTTGTAGATTATACCAAGATCGTTACTCCCCGGTGGAACGCCGTTTCCACCTACGAGCCTTCGGCAAAGCCGGATACAGAGTGGGAAGACGGCAGCATAAACACCGGAAAGAACGGTTGGGAAACCGTAGACGGGATCACCTATTATTATAAAAATGATGAAAAGGTAAAGGGCTGGCAGAAAATAAACGGAAAATATTACTATTTTACCAGCGGAGCGGGAGCTTTGATGAAAGATACCCTTCTCACCTCCAGCAAAAATAACATTTGCTTTGTAGACGAAGAAGGCGCCCGGGTGACCAATACCTGGGTGAGCTGGGAAGGCAAACGCTACTACATGGCCGCAAACGGCTATGCCCTGAAAGGTTCCCAAAAGATCGGATCCAAATATTATTTCTTCGATGAGACCCATGCTTATATGTACAAGAGCAAAAAGGTCATCGCCAAGGACGGAAATATTTATTATGCAGGCAGCAACGGCTGGTGCTGCGATTTTGGCTTTAAGACCATCAAAGAAAACGGAAAGAAGAATACCTATTATTTTGGAAAAAATGCCCGGGCCTACAAAGGCTGGCATACCATCAATGGAAAAAAATATTACTTTTATAAAGGCAGCACCCAGGGATCGGCGATCATGGCCCAGAACATAACCCTTACCAGCAGCTCCGGTGTTGTGTCTGTATTTAACAAAAAGGGAGTCTGCATAAAGCAATACCAGTTATAATAAAAGGAGAAACTCGTGAAAAAGAAAAAGTGGCCCTGTCTTTTGGCAGCTGTTCTGATCCTGGCAGGATCTGCAGGCGGCTTTTCGGTCTTTGGTGACCGGGAAGTACGTGCAGTGAAAAAGCATGTGGTGGTCCTGGATCCGGGACATGGAGGCGGCGAGACCGGAGCATGGGCATGGCATAATGGAGTACTGTACAAAGAAGAAGAGATCAACTGGAAAATATCCAACTATACCATGCAGGAACTGGCCAGGGAGGGAGACATCGAGGTGCATCTCACCCGAAGCTACCAGGAACAGCTGGGCCTTCGGGCCAGAGTGCAGCGGGCAAAGGATTATGGGGCAGATCTTTTGGTAAGCCAGCATGTGAATTCCGTGGAAAGCCCCACTCCCAGGGGAGCCTCTGTGATGATCTCCAAAGGCACTTACCGTCCGTATCTGGCCCAGAAAGAAAAGCTTTTTGGAAGCTATGTAATGGAAGAACTGGGAAAGCTGGGGATCTACCAGCGCTTTCCGGAAACCGGGGGCATGGAATACCGGATGACGGAAAACGACAGCCGCTATCCCAACGGCGCCCTGCGGGATTACTACGGGATCGTGGCCTCCAGCGTGGAGATGGATCTTCCGGGCGTGATCATTGAGCATGCTTTTATCAGCAATGCCTCCGATGTGAAAAACTATTTAAGTTCCGATGCAAAGCTTAGAAGACTGGCTCAGGCGGACGCCAGGGCGATCATACGCTACTGTGACCAGCTTCCTGACGAGGAACCGGACAGCAGCCCGGAGGAAACAAAGAAAAACGGCTGGTATAAAGAAAACGGAGACTATTACTATTACGAAAACGATAAAAAGGTCAAAAACAAGCTTCTGTTTCTGAAACCAGGGATCTATCTGGTGGGAAAGGACGGAAAGCGCCAGTACGGCTGGCAGGAATTTGAAGGAAAACAATATTTCTTCAAAGAAGACGGCATCGCCCACTGCAACTGGATGAACGACAACGGCACCTGGTACTATTTTGACATCACCTATGGATTCATGTATAAGGATATCGCCATGGTATCCCAGTCCGGGGACGTATATCTGTTTGGAAAAGACGGAAAGCGCCTGCGGGGCTGGTGCGAACTGAAAGGCAAGGAGTATTTTGTAGGGTCCAAGGGCTATGCCCTCAGGGGAATGCAGAAGGTCAATGGAAAATACTATTATTTCCATCCTACAAAGGCTTACCTTTATAAAAACAAGAAGATCACCATGAAAAACGGGGACATCTACTATGTAGACCAGAAGGGCGTCCGTTACAACAAGGGTTTTAAAACCCTGAAAACAAAGGGGAAATCCTCTACCTACTTTTTCCAGCTGAATGGGAAGGCCCGGAAAGGGTGGATGAAGCTGAATCTGAAATGGTATTACTTCCACCCGGATACAGGGGCAATGTACAAAAATACAAAGCTAAAGACTTCCAATGGAAAAATATACAAATTTAACTCCCAGGGAGTCTGCACCAACCGCCGGTGATCAGAAAATAAAATTGCCGCAGATAAGAACAGATCTTATCTGCGGCAATTTTTATGAAGAAAGAAAACTAAGAAAGTGTCTTTACAGACTCCCGCTCAATAAGCTCCACATCCAGGATCTGGGATTCGCTGGGGCTTTTTGGAGCATCTAAGTGACGCAGGAGGATGTCACAGGTACGCTCGGCCTTCAGCCGCATATCCTGGCGGATGGTAGTAAGGCCGGGGACCAGGGACTGGCCAAGAGCAATGTCGTCAAAGCCGATGATAGACAGGTCATCCGGGATCGTCACCTTAAGCCTGCGTGCTGCTTTGTAAAACTGCCAGGCGATATGATCGGAACTTACAAAGAGGCCGGTAGGCGCGCCTGGAGACTGGAGGAGCTTTTCCAGGATCGTTTCTGCTGAGAAAAGAGATATATTATAAATCTGGTCCTGGGAAAGGAGGACTCCGTTTTGTTTCAGAGTATCTGCGTATCCGTTGAGACGTTCCTCAATGACGCCGGATTTTCCGGACAAAGGGCCGCAGAAGGCCACCCGGGTGTGACCGTGGGAGAGAAAAACCTCTGCGGCCAGAACCCCGCCTTTGTAATCGTCGATGCCTACGTTGCTTACCTGCCGCACATTGCTGTAGCTGTCGGTAAATACAAGAGGGATCCGGTTATCCTGCCGGATCTTTTGGATCTCATCGTCAAAGAGACCTAAAAACACGGCTCCCTGGGCATTCCAGGAACGAAGGCCAAAGGTAATATCCGAAAAATCCCGGATAAAATGTACCATAATATAATAGCCGTGCTTCTGAAGGATCTGTACCACATTGCCCAAAAAGCTGGAGGTATAGGGATCCATAAGCGGGTTCCCCTCATCGGTATCCCGCATGATCACAGCAATGATCCTGGAAGAACGGGCGGCAAGGCTTCTTGCGGAGGAATTGGGCACATAGCCCATCTCTTCTGCCAGAAGATGGATCTTTTCTGCGGTTTCTGGGGAGACTTTATTTTGATTTCCGTTTAGTGCCCGGGAGACGGTCATCATACTTACCCCGGCTTTGGCAGCAATATCTTTTAATGTTACCATAGGAGGATCCACCGGCCTTTCTATTAGTTTAACGTTATCATATAAAAGATAAAAATATCTGTTAAAAAGGTGTTATATTTGTTAATGATTATACACCTATTTCTTGAAAAATCAAATGGTAATCAGAGAGAAAGATAAAATTCAGGAAAAATGCACAAAATTAGAAGAAGAATTTTAGCTGGTATATAGAAAAATCAAAAGACCATTGACTTTGCCCTATAAAAGTGTTAGGTTATCCTTAAAGGTTAGCGCTAACAAATAAATAAACTCATAAACGGACTTACATTTGAAAGGAAAGAATCAAAATCAGTGAATGGAGGTATCACTTATGCGGAAAAAAATCATTGCGGCAGCTATGTCTGCGGCCCTCCTTTTTTCCATGGCCGGCTGCGGCGGAGAAGAAGCGGCAGTTTCCCATCAGGGAGTGAAGGATACAAACCCTGACAAGGGTCTTGCGGTGGTGGGAGAAAACGTCACCTATGATCCTAATCAGCTGATCAACGATGGCGAGCCGGTTACTCTGGACTGGTGGCTCTGGGATGCGCCGGATCTTTTCGGCTCCATTGCGGAGGCATATGAAGAAATCCATCCCAATGTGACCATCAATATCATCAACAACCCCTGGGATGGCTACTGGACCAAGCTTCCTCTGGCTCTTCAGAGAGAAGAAGAAGGCCCTACCCTCTTCAATGTACATAACAGCTATCAGCATCTGCTCCTGCCTTATATGGCTCCTTATGACATCGACCTTGAGGATCTGACGGCGGATTTCTTTACGGCCCAGTCACACGAGATCGACGGACAGATCTATTACACCGATTACGGCGTTATGACCGGCGCGATCTACTACAATACGGACATGTGGGAAGCTGCCGGACTTACCGAAGAGGACATTCCTAAGACCTGGGATGAGTTCCGCGAAGTAGCAAAGAAGCTTACCATCATCGAAGACGGAAAGATGGTACAGGCCGGCTTTAACTATAACGGAGATTTCCAGAACCTGCTTTTGGGCGTGCCCTATCAGTTCGGGGATACCCTTTTTAATGAAGACGGAAAAACAGCGAACCTTACCAGCGATGGAATGCTCCAGACCGCCCAGATGCTGGTGGATATGTATGACGAGGACCATGTGGGAGACGTAAACTTCGGAACAGACGCGGCCCAGAGCTTTGGCCAGGGACAGTCCGCTATGGTATATAAATGGGGACACCAGTACGGCTATATGCAGACGAATTATCCGGATATCAATTACAGCACCTTCGAGATCCCCACAACAGACGGAGAACCCTTTGCCTATGACCGTTACAACGGCGAATCCACCCCGGGCATCAACAAAAACGCCACGCCGGCCCAGCTGGAGGCGGCCCAGGATTTCATCCGCTTCTACCTGACCAATGAAGAAAAGCTGAAGGAACTCTGTATCTTCTACAGCCTCTTCCCGGCCAAGAACAGCCTCCGGGACGATCCGGACCTGGAAGAAAACCCGGCGATCAGCGCGGTAAGCGAACACATAGAAGAGTACATCTGGCCGGGCGCTATGCCCTCCACCCTGGAGGACAATCTGAAGATCGCCGCCCAGGATATCATGTACAATAAAAAAGATATCGAAAAGACTCTCCAGACCGCGGAGGATATCGTGAATGTAGACCTGGCAAATACAGACTTTACCTCGTCGGAGAGCCTGTACTATAAATTCGAACAGTAGAAGGGGGTATGGGTATGTTTAAGAAAAAGAGACCTTTGCAGAGCAAAAGCGAAATTGTCCTGAGAAATATCGTGGTAACGTTCCTGGTGGTTTATATGTCCATATTTCTGCTGGTCCCCATTATCATGGCGCTGGCGGGAAGCTTCCACCTTTGGAATCCTCTGAACGGCACCTATGAATGGATCGGCCTTGACAACTACATCCGTATGTTCCAGTATCCGACCTTCTGGACGTCCATGATCAACACTCTGATCTTCTGCGTGGTGGTAGTATTCTTCCGGGTGGTCCTGGGACTTGCCCTTGCCTATGCCATCACCTCAAAGATGACAAAACATAAAACTTTTTTCCGTACGGTATTTTATATGCCTACGGTAACTCCGCTGGTGGCGGTGGCCTTTGTGTGGAAGATCATGTACAACCCTCAGTTCGGTCTTATTGACCAGGTCTTCGGGCTGGACATCAACTGGCTGTACGACAGTGTCTTTGCCCTTCCGGCCGTTATGGTCATGACCATCTGGAAGGATTTCGGATATGCGGTCATCCTGTTTATGTCAGGACTTCTGTCTGTTCCCTCCGATTATTACGAGGCATCCAATATCGATGGAGCGAACGCATGGCAGACCTTCCGTTACATCACCCTGCCATTGCTTAAGCCCACCATGATCTTTGTAGTGATCACCTCCATTATTTCCTACCTGCAGGCTTATGTCCCTGTTATGGTAATGACGGACGGCGGCCCCGGAACCTCTACCTTCCTGAGCTCCTACCTGGTATACGACCAGGCCTTTGTAAAATATAACTTTGGTTATGCTTCCGCGATCGCATTCTTCATCCTGATCCTTACAGCGATCCTGACGGTGCTGTCCTTTAAGGTAACCGGCGAAAAGGCATGACGGAAAGGAGAACAAAATGAAAAGACGGGTTATGAGTATCGTATTGTTTATCGCTTTGATCCTGATGGGAATCCTGACAGTAGTGCCTTTTGTATGGATGGTCCTGTCTTCCTTTAAGACAAATGCAGAGATCAGCGCCCTGGAGCAGACCCTCCTGCCCCAGCAGTTTACTCTGGAAAACTATACTTCCCTCCAGTCAAATTTCAACTTCCTCAGGTACTTTGCAAACAGTGTGTTCATCGCAGTGGTGGTAACCGTTCTGGTGATCTACATCAGCTGCCTTTGCGGATTTGTTTTGAGCAAATATCAATTTAGGGGTAGAAATTTGATCTTCGGATTTGTTATGATGACTATGATGATCCCCTGGTCTGTGACGATCATTTCACGTTACACCATGTTTATGAAGGCGGGACTGCAGGACACCTATCTGTCTCTGATCCTTCCGGTGATGGTCAGCGGGTTTGGAATCTTCATGATGAAGCAGGACATCGGCGCCCTGCCGGATGAGCTTTTGGAGGCGGCAAGGATCGATGGAGCCAACGAGTTCCATATTTTCCACAAGATCGTGCTGCCCATGAGCAAGAATTCCATTTCCGCCATCGCTATCTTCCAGTTTTTGTGGGTATGGGAGGATTACCTGTGGCCTTATCTGATGATCGACAGCGAAGAAAAACAGCTGCTGGCGGTAGGCCTTACCACCTTTAATGGGCGATATTCTACAGACTACGGCGGATTGTTTGCCGCAACGGCGATTTCTATCATTCCGGTCCTGATCATTTACATCATCTTCCAGAAACGGTTTGTGGCAGGTGTGGCAGCAGGAGCGGTAAAGGGTTAAAAAGAACAGAAAGGAATGTGACAGATGAAAGATATTTACCAGATAAGGACTTGCCCGGTATGCCCGGAAGAATCGGTGATCCAGGGAGAAAAATACAGGATCAGCATTTTGACCCCATGGCTTTTCCGCCTGGAATACAGCGAGGAGGGAAAATTTGAAGACCGGCCCACCCAGTGTGTGCAGAACAGATGCTTCCCTATAGCGGAATACCAGATTTTTGATACAGAACATTCGCTGAAGATCGTGACCGAAGGCATACAGATGATCTATGACAAACAAAAATTTTCTAAAAACGGACTGTCTTTGCAGGTAAAAGGAAACTTAAGTGCCTATCACAGTATCTGGCATTATGGAGAAGAAGCAACGGATCTAAGGGGAACGGCCAGGACTTTGGATATGGCGGACGGCGCTGTGGAACTGGAACACGGCGTGATCTCCAGAAACGGCTTTGCCGTACTGGATGACAGCAAGTCCCTTCTGATCCGGGAGGACGGCTGGGTGGAACCAAGGAGCGGGGAAACCACGGATATTTACTTCTTTGGCTATGGACATGCCTATGAAAAGTGCCTTCAGGACTTTTACAAACTTACCGGCAGCACCCCCCTTCTTCCCCGTTATGCCCTTGGAAACTGGTGGAGCCGTTTCCATCGCTACTCTGAGGAGGAGTACAAGGAAGTGGTGGAGAAATTTGAGGAGGAACAGGTTCCTTTCTCCGTTTCTGTCCTGGATATGGACTGGCATCTGGTAGATATCGATCCCAAGTACGGCAGCGGCTGGACCGGATATACCTGGAATAGAGAACTGTTTCCTGACCCGGAGGGATTTCTTAACTGGCTGCATCAGCACCACTTAAAAGTGAGCCTGAACGTCCATCCCGCCGATGGCGTGCGGCCTTATGAAGAAGTATATGAGGAGATGGCCAAAGAGCTGGGAAAAGACTGGGAAAAGGAAGAATTCATAGATTTTGACATCACCGATGAAAACTTTTTAAATGCATATTTTAAGTACCTGCACCATCCCAATGAGGAAAAGGGCGTGGACTTCTGGTGGATCGACTGGCAGCAGGGAGGCCAGACCAAGATCCCCGGCCTGGATCCCCTTTGGATGCTGAATCATTACCACTATCTGGACAGCAAAAGAGGGGGAGAGAGGGGCCTGACCTTTTCCCGGTATGCAGGGCCGGGCAGCCACAGATACCCGGTGGGCTTTTCGGGAGATACCCTGATCACCTGGGAGTCCCTGGATTTCCAGCCCTATTTCACCGCAAACGCAAGCAACATCGGCTACGGCTGGTGGAGCCATGACATCGGCGGCCATATGATGGGCTACAAGGATGACGAGCTGTCTGCCAGATGGGTACAGCTGGGCGTATTCTCCCCCATCCTGAGACTGCACAGCTCCAACAATCATTTTACCGGAAAAGAGCCCTGGAACTATAACCTGATCGCCGAGAGTGTGATGAAGCGCTATCTGCGGCTGCGCCATGAGCTGGTGCCTTATTTATACACCATGAACTACTACGCAAGCCGGAAGGGCCAGCCTTTGATCCGTCCTATGTACTACCTGGAACCAGAGTGCCCGGAGGCATACGAAGTTCCTAATGAATATTATTTCGGAACCGAACTGATCGCCTGCCCCATCACAAAGCCCATGGACAAAAAAGCCGGCGCCGCCTCCTTTGCCGCCTGGCTTCCGGCGGGCAGATGGTTTGACCTTTTCAATGGATGGGTTTATGAAGGAGGCCGTATGCTGACCCTGTATAGAGGAATAGAAGATATACCTGTACTGGCAAAGGAAGGGGCGATCCTTCCTATGGCTGACCTTACAAACTACACCAATAGTCTAGAGAACCCCAGGGAGATGCGGATCAAAATTTTCCCGGGGAAAAACGGGGAATTCCATCTGTATGAGGACAATGGCCTGTCTATGGAGACAGAGGACGAGGATTTCGGCGTTACCCAGATGGTATGGGATTATGAAGGAAAACAGGTCTTTACCATCCATCCGGTAAAAGGGAATCCCAGATACGTTCCGGAGAAACGAAGCTATACCCTGGAATTCTACGGGTTAGAAAACATAGAGCCGGCGATCCTGATCAACGGGAAAAAGGCAGAAGGCGGTGCGGCTTATGATGAGGAGAAGCATATCCTCACCGTAAAAGCACCAGAAATTTCCAGAGAGGATAAGCTGGAAGTGCGGTTTGAAGGAACGGTCTCCCTGAGACACAATGACATCAAACAGCAGATTTTCAAGATCCTTTACCGGGCAGAAATGGAATACGAGAAAAAAGAGCAGATTTATGGATATGTGTTGGAAGGAAAAGGCCGGGCTGCTCTTTTGGGAATTCTCCAGACAATGGGAATCGAAGAGGAGATTTGCCAGGCGCTGGCAGAGGTGCTGCTGGCGGAGGATTGAGATAGACGACACCGATCCGGTTTAGCGATTGAAAAGGAATTTAGCAAGCTGCCCATCCGGCAAGGAATGCGGGCGGCTTGCTTATTTTTTTAATATTGTATTTAAATGATGCCAGTGCCTAAGGGTCTAAACCCGTATGAGCTTGCCCATAGGCGGGGCCTGAAATCTATAAGAAAAGAAGGAGAGCCGGGAAGAATCCTTCCCGGCAAAATGAAAAAGAAAAAGTTTTTCATGTGCTGTACCTTTGTACAAGAATTACTATACCGGAAAGGTGTGATGAGGGTGTGAGGAAGGTTTGAAGAAACTGTGAAAGGGAGTGGGATTTCTGTGAGTAACTAACTCACAGAAAGAATCCTAAAAATTCCAATATTTTCAGGGAAGAAAATCTCTCTGACCAGAATTTTGACGGAAAATAAAAAAATCCGGAATGGGCGAAAAAGTCCCAAGGCCTTGTATTTCCTGCCTTTTCGGCAGCACCCCTTGACCAGAATCTTGACGGTAAATAGAATTTTTTGAGAAAATTAAAAAGAAAAATAAGAGAAAAAACACCGTTCAGGCCGCCGAAATGACACTTTTAACGGTAGATCCGGTAAGAAAATCTATTGAAAGTCACGAAAAATAGTGTATAATGTACATGTAATTGAAGACAAGATCATACTGTGAGTTAGTTACTTACAGAAAGAATGTGCGCATTATCTGGTATATTTTGCAGTGTCCGGATGAAAATACAGCGGGCTGGATCCGGTTTTGTAAGGAAAACATAAGCGGAGATGTCCTGAAGGATGCCTTTGTGCTTTCCTATGAACGGATGAAGCGCTATCAGGGAGACTGGCATTTGGAATGGGACAATGTGTTTTCCGGCTGTATTTTTCTGGAAACGGAAGATATGGAGGCACTGTTAAAGGAACTTCTGCAGAACAAAGCTCTCTTCCGGCATTTTCAGAAAGGAAAGGGACTGCAGGAAGTAAGCGGAAAAGCAGAATCCTTTCTGCAGGAATTTTCCGGTAAATCCCATCAGATCCCTATGTCCAGAGGCGTCATACGCAAAGGGACCACCATTGTTACAGAGGGCCCTCTTCGGGGCAGGGAACAATGGATCACCAGGATCGACCGGCACAAAAGGCTGGCTTTTCTGAATTTGATCCCGGGAACAGCTCCTATGAAGGCCGGGCTGGAGATCACAGAGAAAACCTTATGAGCATTGGCTTAAGGACCTCCTTTCGGGATCCGGCCGAAAGATAACGGTATCGGTCCGGGGCACAATGGTCTGTCTTTGAAGCCTTTATAAAAAGAGAATTGTGGAAAACGTATTAAGGAAACTTTCTACAGTATAGACTGCGGGAACGATCGTAATACAGCATAAAAAGAACCAGTTTAATTTAGGGCGTTTGCCGTAAAATGGCGAAGCATACCCTTTTTTAGGTTTTTAGGAGAGCAGAGCATGTGGTATGTGATACAGACAGAAGCCGGAAAAGAGCAGGAGCTTGTTGAAGTTGTAAATAAAGTGGTTGAACATCGCGTTTATACGCGATGTTTTTTTGTGAAAAGAGAGCGGGTACGCAGGGTAAAGGGCGAGTGTGTAGTTTACACGGAGGCGCTTTATCCGGGGTATGTGTTCATTGATACAGAGGATCCGGAAGGATTTTACGCCAAGGTCCGGGAACTGCCCCAGGTCACCAGATTTCTGGGAAGCGCGGAAGGACTGCATGTGGTGGAAGAAGAGGAGAGCGCGCTTCTGGCGGAACTGGTGGACGGAGATGCTGAGGACACGATCCGCCTGTCGCCTGTGAAGGTAAATGGGGAGGGGGAGATCGTGGAATGCGGCGGAGCAGTTGGGAGGTTCTGGAAGAATGTGGTCAGAAGACGAATCCGGGACCGGTATGTGGTTGTACGAGTGGAGAGAGGAAGCAGGGAGAGGGAAGTTTTGCTTGGGGTGAGGAAGCTATAATATGCGGAATCAAGTTTCACTTGTTCCCTTTGGAGGCGGTGGGCTATTATCCGTTGGAGGAAAATTACTGCGGTATTCTGTTGCAGCAGCACAAGCTTTTTAAATAATAGAGCTAACTAATAGAAAATAAAGAATTTCTGATTTAACAATTGAGGAGAATTATTTACTGCAAATATGAAGAGGTGAATGATGTTGAAGAATACCTGACCGGGAGGATAAGAAAATGGCATTTCATTATACAGCGGATATCAAACCGTTCTCTGAAAAAATATAGCCTAGTTCTCCGAATATGCATGGCGAAGATGCTAAATATATGATGGAGGCTTATAACACTAACCGGATGAGTACTGTCGGTAAGAATTTGGATGAAATTGAAAAGCAGATTGCAGAATTTGCTGGTGTGAACTATGCAGCAGGGACGGCAGTACTTCATCTGGCAGCAAAACCGGCGGGGGAAAAGATATACGGTCAGGCACAACCCTATGAGGGAACATGCTGCTTGCGAAAAATTCTATGCTCAGATTTGACTTTTGAAGCCAGTATTAACCCAGTTGCTTATGAAGACGGCGAAGCTGTGTTTGTTGATACGAAATACGATACATGGAATATGAATCCAGCTGCCTTGGAAAAATCATTGGAACAGTATCCGAAAGTAAAGATTGTAGTGCCGGCACATTTGTATGGCACACCGGGCAAAATCGAAGAGCTGAAAGAAATCTGTGACCGGCACGGTGCACTGATAGTAGAGGATGCCGCAGAAAACCCGGGCGCGAAGTATCTGTATCATAGCAAATGGAAAGAGACGGGCAGATTTGGAACTTTTAACTGCATTTCATTTAATGGCAATAACGTCTTTGAGACGGAAATGCGGGAAAGTGATTGTAAGGGATCGACAAAAATAGCGGCTTAAAAGAGCTGTTTTGAAGGGGATTTTTGTATAGAAGTACCAATGAAATCGTACATAAATGAGATATGTACAAAACATAGGTGATATGGATATCTACAGGCGGAGATATTGAGTACATAACTGCCTGTACATCTTGTTAATGGTTTTATTGGAAAGAGACATACATAACCGTCTCAAAGAGACATTGTCCATTGAGCGAAAATGTAAGTGTATTAAAGATGTAACAGCCCGTTGGACGAGATGATGGATGAAAATGGCATAAGTGTCTTAAAAATGGGTTAAGACATTTGGACGAAATTCGGAAAACACATGGTGGGGATATCGATTACCACACTTTATTTATAGAAGAAAATGATTGACAGAAATAATTATAGGAGCTAAGGACTATGTTTAACAAGAATCAGGACTTGAAACCATTTAAATCAAAAGTCTGGCTTTCTTCCCCCACAATGCATGGAGAAGAACTGAAATATATGACCGAGGCCTTTGAGACAAACTGGATGTCCACAGTAGGGACAAATATCAATGAGGTTGAACGTATGGCGGCGGAGAAAGTCGGCTGTAAATATGCAGTAGCTTTATCTTCCGGAACCGCTTCTCTCCATCTTGCCATGAAATTGGCGGGTGAACGATTATACGGTCAGACAGATTTAGGAAAAGGTGCCCTGACCGGCCATCGAGTGTTCTGCTCCGATATGACTTTTGACGCTACGGTGAATCCTGTGGTTTACGAGGGTGGCGTTCCCGTATTCATTGATACCGAGTATGATTCCTGGAATATGGATCCGGTGGCGCTGGAGAAGGCATTTGAAATTAATCCAGAGGTAAAGTTGATTGTTACAGCACATCTGTACGGTACTCCGGGGAAGATTGATGAGATCAGAGCAATTGCTGATAAGCACGGTGCATTGATCGTTGAGGATGCGGCAGAGTCTCTTGGTGCTACATATAAGGGCAAACAAACGGGAAATTTTGGGGATTATTGCTGCATCAGCTATAACGGGAACAAAATAATTACCGGGTCATCTGGAGGAATGTTCCTGACAAATTCTAAGGAAGATGCTGACAAGGTGCGCAAGTGGTCCACGCAAAGCCGTGAGGATGCTTCCTGGTATCAGCATGAAGAACTGGGATACAACTATCGGATGAGTAATGTGATTGCCGGAGTTGTCCGTGGACAGTTTCCTTATCTGGAGGAGCATATAAAGCAGAAGAAGGAAATCTACTATAGATATAAAGAAGGGCTTAAAGACCTGCCGATACAGATGAATCCGATTACGGATGACTGTGAGCCGAACTACTGGCTGAGTTGTCTTTTGATTGACAAGGATGCTATGTGCCAACAGGTAAGGGGAGAACAGAAAGCCCTGTATATACCTGAGCATGGAAAGAGCTGCCCTACGGAAATCCTAGAGGCTATAAGTTCTATTAACGCAGAGGGACGTCCAATTTGGAAGCCCATGCATATGCAGCCGATTTATCGGATGAATCCGTTTGTGACGGCTGAGGGTAATGGGAGAGACCGGAGTAATGCGTATATAACCGGAGAGAGCGCCGCTGATGTTGGGGCGGATATTTTTGAGAGAGGG